>NZ_JAXFPT010000048.1:0-74186 GCF_034179595.1 Clostridium sp. | reverse complement strand
CTCGTGGAGATCTTAGAATGCCATCTGATGCGTCAGTAAATTCTTTTAGAGAATAAAAAATAAAAACCGTACATAAATTTGTACGGTTTTTTATTTATTATTTATATTTGAATTACTTTAATGATATTAATTTTAACAATTATCAATCCTTAACTTATACAAATTTCTAATTCAAGCTCTCTTCTGCAATTAAATATTCACTTAAACGTCCTAAACAATATAAAGGAAGTGGTGCTGAAGATTCATTATTATAAGTTATATTCATCTTTCTCAAATTTTGAGTCATAACTATAATTCTATCCCTTTCCTCTTCTGTAATTGCTCCTTGTATATTTACTTCATACAACGAAGGTCTTCTCAATGGTTTGCATGGAGCATCCATCTTAGTCCACTTCATAGATATACCTGAATCTGTTTCTATTCTGCTTCCAATGATATAATAGGTATTTTTATCACTCTTAAAAATTCCTTTATTCTTATTTATTTTCCCCTTATTATTTTCAATATAATAATCTGGTACTTCATCCGTTGAATTTATCCTAATAATTCTTAATCTCTCCTTACCTGGAATTATTAGTGAATCAAACCTTAAAAATTTGTTGTTAGTTATATAGCTCCATCCATTATTTCTCAAAACACAATCAACAAAACAATATACCATCTTTCCAAGTGACATTTCATCTACAATCACATCTTCTATCCATTGCTCTATTTGAGGCTTTGTAAATTTATCTATTTTAATTTTTGTATTTCTTAGCACTTTCTTGCTTATTAAATAAATATAATCTTTTATCTCTACCCAATTCTTATCAGGATATAGTTTTATATATGTTACTCCATTTTCTATTTTACTAATTCCAATTCTCTTCTCATTATTTGATGTACTTATCATATTTATTCCTAGCAATATATCAGACTCACTAACTCCTTTATCGCTATACAAAAATGCTTCTTGAAAGCTTGCTGCTGAAATTATATCTCTAATTGTGTTTAATACTACATCTATAGTTGCTTTTTCATTAAAACTAATAAATTGTGAAAGTACTTTTTTATTTTTTAAAGCTACTCTTAATACTTTTTTGGGATCTTTATTCTTATATTCTTTATCCTTATCAAATCTTTCAATATCAATAATTGCTAAATTTAATGCCGTAATATCTATAATATTAGATATAAATGATTCCACTTTAATACGTCTATCTTCAAATGTTTCATCATCTTCAATTGCCCTTGTCATACTATCTTCAATAATATTAAATTCTACTTCTAATCCAGTTTCATTTCTATAAAGCATATCATTTAATTTTTCATTTAATCTCAGATAATATCTCATTGATGCTATTATCATTTCAACTAATTCTTTATTAGATGTAACAAGCATCATATTGATTTTTTTTATATTATCATATGAAACATATGTTTCTTTAGATAATCCTTTTTCGCCACTACCTGTAGTTATGAACCTATCTAATCTATATTCACTCAAATTATCTTTATATATTTTTTCTATCTTTGAAAATTTACTCTCCTTTAAACTATTAATAGACTCTCTTAAAAATAATTTATCAAGTTTTTTATTTATTAAACTTATCATTTCATTTCTTTCAGGTAATCCAGCACCAACTTGCGTTATCTTTAACTTTCCTATATCCCTAACCTTATATCCAACTAAATATATCTCTGATTCATCATAAGGCTCCTCAATTTTTCCTAATGCATTTATTATATTTACATTCATCATTTCACAATAAATTCTATCTGCTGTATTATTGTAAATAATCTGATTTTCTTTATGATGCTTTTTTATTGATATCTTATTGAATATAACATTTCCATAATTATAAAATTCATTTTCTTTATATACGTATACTGATATATTCTCTTTAGAAGATATTTTTAAGTTCTCATCTTCTATCTTATTAAAAAATTCCCATCTTTTAATTTTCAAGTAAAAATGTAATGTTAACTTGTCAGAATCTATTACATCTTTCAATGTAATTTCAATAGCATAAGAAAATGGTGTATATAACTTTTTTTCTATTCTAACAGGCATTGTCATAATTGTGGCTTTATTATCATCAATTACCCTATTAAACTTTAAGCTTCTTTGTAATGAATCGAAACAAAATTCTTCCTTAGATAATTTATAAGCGTAGTAGCTTGGTATTATATTAAACTTAGAATTTTTTGATTTTAGTACTTCCTTTAAAGTTATCTTTTGGTCAAAACTCCATTCTTCTCTAAAATCAACATCTACATCTAAGCCTATATTTTCTTGTTCTCGTCTTATCCACTCTTTTACCTTAACCTTTAATAATTTTAAATCAAACTCTTCTAAAGAATAAAACCATATATTATCATCTTTCCATATATCACTTAATGAATTATTAGAATATATTACAGTATCAAAAATTGATGCAGCAACTTTAAACATTGCTTTAGCAGCTACACTTTTATACATTTTTTGATAATTATCTCTTATTTGCTCTATCCTCTTTTTTACTTCTTCTGGCAATTTAAAGACATATAACTCAACATTATCTACTGTATTTTCATCTAATATAAAAGAATATAATTGCAATGCATTCATATTAGTACTCCCCTTCTTCAAAATCATTAATATATATTTTATCATTAATTTCTTTTATCATTTTATCTAATGCTTCATAGAAGTTTCCGTATAAAGCACTTATTACTTTATCTTCCATATATTTTTCCAAAATTTCTCTCCATGCATAAAAAATACTATTTTCTTTGTTTTGTATTTGACTTTTTGATAATGCATTACAAAATGAAATGTCACAAAAAAATACTTCGCAATCATTACCATTTCTCTGCATTCTTCCTATTGCCTGTTTTATTGGCACTATCATAAACCAACTCATTATTTCTCTTTCCACTTCATCTAACTTAGCCCAATAACTAACCTCTAATATCTTTTTATATGCAACATAACAAGACTTTCTTAATTCAGCTAGTCTTATATCATAACTCTTATTGCTTGTAGATAACTTTCCTATTATAGTATTTAAATTATAGTGCAACATCTGCACATAAGAATCAAAGTCACCTGGAGCCATATAAGGTCGAATCATAAAGAACATACTACCAAAATAAGATTCGCCATTTTCATCTAATATATTATAGCCTCTCGATATTATTGCTAAAGGTACCACACAAATATCTGCTCCTTTTGTCAACTCTTTAAAATTCTCTAAACTATCCTTATTAATTATATTCTCTATTTCTGATTCTTCTTTCCCAATTATTTTATAACTTAATCTATTGTAATTAAGCACCTCACCAACAGCAATGCAGTCATCATAACTATTGACTACAACCACTACTTTTCTTATACTTTTTTCTAACTGATATCTTATAGTACCTATTATACTTTTTGTTAAATCTTTAAGATTACTTTCCTTAAAAAACACTCCACTTCCAGATATCTTAATGTATTTTTCATCTTTAAACTTCGGTAAAAAAGTCATTTTAATATTTCCTTCATTTTTACCTTTCAGCAAAATATCTGGTCTTTTCTTTAGATTATAGTGAGCTGAACCTGGTGAAAAGCTTGTACCTGATAAGCAAACTATTGCTGGTCCTTCTAATCCAATATCATTTTTTACTTTTGGCCAATTCTCCAGTAAATAACGTCCAACCCCTTCATATCTTAATACATCAATATTAATTCCATTATTTCTAGTAAACTTATATCCATAAATTGTTCCTATACATGGCTCTTTTACTAAATTTATAATTCTTTTACTAAGCCCCTCTAAACCATTTATTCTATATACTTCATTATTAGCTTCAAACTTCATATACTCATACTCATTTGCTAGATATTTTAATGTATAATCTATTTGTACTAGCAAAATTAAGAAACATACTTTTTCAATAAATAATTCCTCATCAATATTTCTTCCTTTTTTATTAACAGGTAAATTGAAACTCTTCTTCTTCATATAAGTTCTAACTTTTTCTTTGATTACTACTTCAGGATATCCACCTTTTATTAAATCAATAGATTTAACTTTATTAAAAAGTATATTTAATTCATGATCTATTGTTTCCTCTTGAATAGTGTAATCATCAGTAAAAGCAACATAACTTTCTAAAAAGCCTATTAACTTTTCATTTCCTTCAGTTTTTCTTAATATTCCTGCAATATCTTTCATAATTTCTATTGGAGTTACTATTTTACTTCTTATATAAGTATTCAATTTATTAAATTTAGTAAGGATTCTCTCTGCAACAATTAAATTTTCTTCTAAAACTAATGTATTTTTCAATATACTATAAATACGTATACTTTCAACTCCATACCTTTTCTCCTTTATATAAGAGCTAAATTCTTTTAAATCATTTAATATAGAATCATTTCCATGATTTAAAGATGAATTAGGCATAAACTGACTATCTAATATACTTTGAATTCCATCTGCTTCGTCTACAATAACTAAATCTAAGACATCATAAAATATCTCATATATACTTCTTTGATAAATATCAATAAATTTAGGCAAAATTCCCTTAACTAAGCTGTGTGGTGTTGTAACTATAATATCCGCATTAATAAGTTCTCTTTGTCTTAGCATTGCCCCACAATTTTCCCAATATGGACACGTAACAGGCATATCATCTTCTTTAAGATTTCTACATGGATTCCATGTAGTGTTATCATCATCAACTAAAGCTTTTACTATACAGCTTCCAGATAAGTATTTTAAAATATAATTATTCTCAATTTTTTCCTTATCTTCTAGAGAACTATAATAACTTCTAAGATATTTTAGTTCATTGCTAGTTCCTATAATTGGTACTGCATTTATACCTAAACTTCTAAAGTTTTCTACAGTAGAAATAACATTACTAACATTTTCTTCAATAATTCCAATTTTAAGATCATCTTCTTTAACATATTTAAATGCAGTTGCATATTTAAAAGTTGATTTTCCTGCACCCAAAGCTCCTACTACATGAATAAAGTCTTTAATGTATAATTCTGATTTTTTATTTAATATCTCAAGTTTAATTGGAGGTCTATTTTCAAAATTTTTTCCCATTAAATTTAATATATTACCCCAATTTTCATCACTGCGTATTGTTATATACTTTTTTTCCTTATATTTTAGTAATCCCTTATATTTACTATCAGTTTTTTCAATGATATTATTAGTTTTATAAGTTTTCATTTCTTTTTCATTTTGTTTAATTCTTTTACTTTTATAACTAATTTCATTTTCTGGATAAATAAGCTCTTTTCGTTTATCTTTATAATCTTCCTCAATAGATAACTCTATATACTTCTCTCTATCATTTTCATACTTTGCTGTAATACGTTTTATATACCCATTCTCATCTACATCATATATTCTTAATTCCATAGGTATATCCAAATACATATTAGCAATCTTTATCCACTGACCATGCCTACTATATTTCATATTAGTCTTTCTTAATATGTAAATATCACTAAGTACCTTTCTATCCTCATCATTAATCCTTAAATTTTCAAAATACTTCGTAAAAGCACTCCATCCATCAGTAAGCCTTATATGATTATTTAGTTTTTTTATAATATATATCCTTTTTTCAAATTCGAATATATCTCTTCCCTTTAATTCTGATCCATAATTTTTATTTTTGACTAACTCATTAAATCTTCTTTTAAATTTTTGTAAATCCCTATTCATCAATATCTCCTTCAAATATAGATACTAGTTTATTGAAAAGCTTGCACTCTTGATAAACTTCAATTGGTAATCCTTTATTATTTAATAAAGTTTTTAATTCTCGCATATAATTCTTATTATTATCTCGATTATAAATTCTAACTCTATGATCTGGTATTACTAAATATATCTTATCTGCATTTTTAGGATTAATTAGCTTTTCTAAGTTAGACCTTTCCAATAAAATATTTACCAAATTATTAGGATTTCTCACATCTTTTACATCTAAAGCAACCGTAATTTCATAATTAGTTATCATAACATCATACTGATCTACATTAGGGTATAATTTAACTTCATAATTTTTAAAATGTTCTTTCAACTTATTATATAAAATAATTTCTCCTATACTTGGCTTGACAATATATTTATACAGTCCATCATGAAGTTTTTTAATCTTTGTATCAAATACAACTTGAATTGACTCTAATTTTTCTTTCTCTCTATAATAGTCGCATTCATTACAGCAAGTACCTTTAGGAGACTCATTAAAGTTCAAAGGCTTCTTACAAATTGGACATAGTTTATAGTCTCCACTTATATCACTTGCTAATTGATACATAGCTTTTATTTTATTTACTATTTCTGGCCTAAACTCATCTGATAAACGTACTTCTAAATCTCTAGATGATATTAGATAGTTATCACAAATAAATCTTCTTACATTTATATACTCTTGCTCTTTATTTTCACAATCTGACTTCCTAATATAAGTGACAATATCACCCATCATCTTTTGTGCTTTTTCATTTTCTTTTTCATCACTAGTAACTTCAATAATAAATTCATCCAAATCACCATACTTATTCATGATAGGCCTATCAGGAGCTTGCCCTTCAAGATAATTTCTCATATTATTCTTTTTTAAATAAGTAATTAATTCTGGTATATTCCTTGGAATATCTGTAAGTTGACCTCTATTAATCAATTTCTTTGTTAGTAATTGCAAACATCTCCTATATTCATCTAACTTCTTATCATATTCTTGTTCAGAAACAGCTCTAAAAACTGAATAAATTATCGTTAAATCTTCACTTTTCAAGTTTTAGCCTCCTATAAATTCTTTAAGTATTATTGTATATACATTTACTAATATATCAAAAAAATCTGGTAAAAAAAACTACCAGACTTTTCATTTTATAAAAAACTATATTTATAAACAAATTTTAAATATGTATTGAAAATTCTTATCTCCATATTGATTCATCAATATCTAAATTTTCTTCCATATAACTTTTACTAATATCTTTTAGGTTTGATATAACTTCTTCTTTTAGTGATTTAGGACCAATAACTTTTGCACTACTTCCTAAACCCAATATCCAATTGACTAATCCTTTGCTATAAAAAACCTTAAATTCAGCAACATGCTTCCCTGTTTCCAACCTATAAATATTAACTTTATCACCAAGTTCATCTATTAAAAAATTAATCATCCATTTTTCAATTAATAAACTTACTTTAATTTCTTTATCTCCTGTATACATTTTGAAACACTTAGAGCAGTATTCTTCAGGATTAAAATTATCATAATCCTCTATATATTCTTCATAATTAATTTTCTCTTCTAAAACCTCAACTCTAATCATTCTATCAACCCTATAAAAAGCAATTGTATTCTTTCCTTCTATAATAAGCATTAAATAATAGTTATCATTTTTAATATGAAGATGTAATGGTATAGCCTTGTATATTCTTTTTTGTCCATTTTTTCTTTTAGTTATTAGCTTTCTCTTCTCATTTATCTCTACATAATTAAACTGAATCTTACAATTAGTATTAATAGCCTTTGTAATTTTATCTATGTTATAAAAAACTTCTTCATTCTTTGTTTTACTTCTATTCTCAACTAATGCAGAATTATAAATATTCTCTCTAGTTTTCTTATCTATAAAATTACAAAGTTTTTCTTCTAACTCTATAGTTTTCTTATGAGTAATACACTTATTTGCAGATAAACAATCAACTATAAATTTTATCTCATATTCCTCAAGCATAGGTGTATTTATATAGTATCTATTCTTATGACCTAAAATCTTTATTATATCATTTCCAGCTTCTATTGCCCTGTTAATATAGGCTGTAATTGTATGTCTATCTCTTGTTATTCCTAATTTATCTTGTAAAAAACAGTTAATTTCTTTTATTGTTAAAGTATTATCTTCATTTGTATTTTCTCTTAATATATCAATTACAGTATTATATACTAAACTATTTGTAACATTATTATTCATATATTGATTTTATACTCCTTATTATTAAATATATTACCTCTAACTTATTATAACAATCTAATATATACATTCTATAAAATTGCGATAATTTTTTTAAATAAAAAATTAATAATATATTTATTAAGGAACATAAAAAATGACTTTTTTATTTTTATATGTTACTATATTTCTTATGCATTATATTAAAACTAAGGAAGAAGGTAGAAAAATGAATATTACAATATTAACTGGAAGTGCAAGAAAAGGTGGTAACACAGAAATCATGGCTGAAACTTTTAAAAAAGGAGCTATGGAAGCTGGTCATGAAGTTACTATAATTAACACTACACAAAAAAAGGTAGCAGGATGTATTGGATGCAAGTATTGTTTTACTCATCAAGGAGAATGTGTACAAAAAGATGATATGGCTGAAATTTTAGAAGTATTAGATAAAACTGATGTATTAGTATTTGCATCACCTATATATTGGTTTGATATTACAGGACAATTAAAATGTGTAATAGATCGTATGTATGCAAGAGGAATTGTTGGATTTAACTTTAACAAAACTGCACTTTTATTAAATTCTGGTGCAGATGGTGTATTTAATGCAGCTATTTCTCAATATAAGGCTATGACTTCATATCTTAAATGGGAAGATTTAGGTATTATAACTATACCAGGTATGATAGCTAAAGGTAGCATAAAATCTTCACCAAAGCTTAATGATGTATATGAGCTTGGAAAATCTATATAGATATTAAATAAATAATAAATATTTTAGATTTGTTTAATAAAAAATAACCTAGATATAATAGTTTAAATTATCTATTTATATATAGGTTATTTTTTATAGCTTTATTTTGAGCATAACTCTTCACTATTAGTTTTTACTTAATCTTAAGCAAACTCTGAATCAATTGTTACCGCAATTGTATATTTATTAAATTTATCTTTAAGCATCTTTTCTAATTTACCCTTTATTTCCTTTTTATCACAAGAGAAATCTAAGACAGCATCACAAAATATTGTTTTATCTTTTTCATCAATTACTATTCCATGGCATCCAAGACAATGTGGTTCATTTTCCTTAAAATCTTTAAGGATACTCCACACTTCCTTAGAAATTTCCGAATCCCTATCAACTCCATAAATTCCAAATACAAGATAAGCATGTGTCTCTTGATAAATTCTCATCTGCAATCTATGAAGCTCTGGATAAATTTCACCAACAGTTTTTTTATAATCTATTTCAACATTAATACTACCTAAGTTTATATTAGGACCATAATTATTTAATATCAAATCATGAACTCCTATCACATATTTAGAATTCTGAACAATTTCATAAATTCTTTTTTTTATATCTGCATCTATTTTTTCACCAAGGATTTTACTTATAGTATCTCTTAGTATTTCAAATCCAGCCTTTAAAATAAATATAGAAATAAACAGTCCTGCATATGAATCAACAGAAAAGTTTGTAAGCATATATATTATTGCTGAAATAATTGTTACACTTGAAATAATTGCATCATTTTTAGCATCTTTTCCTGATGCTACTAAAGCACCAGAATTAAGTTTTTCTCCTTGCTTTTCATTATAAATAGCAAGAAAAGTTTTTACTGCTACTGTAATAAATAGTGCAATAAGTATCCAAAAATTATAATCTACAGCCTGAGGGTGAAAAATATCCTTTACAGATGATATAATCATTTCAAAACCAGTAACTATAATTATTATTCCAATAATCATACTAGTTAGATATTCAATTCTTCCAAATCCAAATGGATGCTTTTTATCTGGTCTTTTTTGAGCTAACTTTGTTCCGATGATTGTAATTACCGAAGATAATGAATCTGTCAAATTATTAACTGCATCAGATATAATAGCAATAGAACCAGATATTGAACCAATTATAATTTTTATAACTGCTAAAATAAGATTAGTTATAATACCTAGAACAGATACCTGTACAATTTGTTTTTCTCTATTTTTTTTCAAAATAATCTTTCCCTTCTTTTGTTTTAATAAATACTTTTTCATATTATTTAAGACTACTTCATATTCGCTAGCAAACAGTTGAAATAATCCTTATGTAATGTTTTTTGCTAATGCTTATCATTAATCTCTGAAGTTACTATAATTAATACTTCATAAAAAAGCACAGCATAAGCTGTGCTTTTTTATGAACTACATGTATGTTACAGTTTCAGATAATTCCTTACGTTGATTATGTAGAGGATTTATTGGTGCTCCCTCTGCAGCATATCCAATATCAAGCATCATAAGCACTTCTTCATTTTCTGGAAGCCCAAGTTTTTCAGCCACCACTTCTGGATCAAAGAAGTTAATCCAACAAGTTTCAAGACCTTCATTCTTTGCTGCAAGCATAAGGTGAGTTGCTACTATGGTTGCATCCTCTACCCCTGAATCTCTCTTTCCACCTGGATAAGTAAATACGTTTGTCTTATCAAATGCAACTACTATAACTGTTCCTGCACCATAACGACATGGTGTTACTTCATCAATTTTAGCAAGACCTTCTTTTGATTCTACTACATATATATGTTGTTCTTGTAAATTCTTTGCTGTAGGGGCAAGTCTTCCTGCTTCAAGTACTGCATCCATCTTTTCTTTTTCAACTTTACGTCCATCATATTTCTTACATGAAGAACGTTCTGTAATAACTTTTGTAAATTCCACGATATATACCTCCTAATTCTAATTAAATTTATTCTTAATTACATAAAATTTAAACTAAAAATTTAAATTAAATTAAAATCTTACTTAAATATTATAGCATATAATCATTCTTTTAAATTAGCTGAATAGTTTATATAAATCTCATTTATAATTTTAAAAGCTTCACTAAGACTTAATGAAGTATATAAACTTAAAATATATATAAATACAGAAAAAATAAAACTATACATAAATATATATAGTTTTATTTTTAATACAAAAGTCTTATTAAATTATATTTAATATCATAAAAGCCTTATCATATTAATACAGTTAAAATGGGAAAAATTATTACTTTTTATTATAAATTACTTTGTCAAATAATCAGCAACAACATAACCAACTACATTATGATCAACATCTTTTACCTTCCAAAACTTATTATTAGTTTTTTCAAGAAGCATTACATTGTCACCATTATAAACTTTTCCTATTAAATATCTATCATCTATTTCAGGAATAGATCTTATTGGAAGATATTCTTTAACTCCTGAAACATAGTAATAAGAGCTATTTATTGAGCCACGTTGCAAACCATAACCTCTTTTAGTAATATATGATGCACTTACATATCCAGTATATCCAGAATATAATCCTTCATTAACACGTACATAAACCATATTATTAGTTGAATTTCTTAATATAACTAACTCTGTGCATGGAGCAAGTTTAGCTATACATGATGAACTTGTACTTGAAGCACTTCTTAATGATAAAAAACTATAAACATCAGAAAGATATATATCACCAATACCAAAACTTGTAACTTGTGGAGATGATGGTGTTACTACATGATTTATTACTGTTTTTGGACTACTATCAGGATTTATAACTTCTTGATGAGTATTATTAGTTATATTTACAGTAGTAGATGGTTTATCTTCTTCATCCTCAGTTTTATCTTTGACTTTTTCATTATTATTATCAGTTTGCGCAATGGAATTAGTATTATTAGATGAATTATTAGAGTTTTTATATACAAGTATTCCTCCAAATATAAGAACACCAACTAATAATACACAAATAATAGTTTCAATTACAAGACTAATACTTGATTTATTATTGTCTCCCATATTATTTACCCTCCTATTTTTTATTCTCTATTAATAAAATAATAGCCATAAGCAGCCCATATATCTAAATTTTTCTTAAATATATCATCAAATTCAGATATTTCTAATGGGCATGTACCACTTCCACTTTCAATAGTAATGCTTGGAATCGCATTGCCTTTTTGTGAAGATGCCCAATCTTTATATCCTCCAGAAACTACATTGCTATAATTAGTATCACTAAGTGCTTTTTGATAATTAGTTACTTCTATAGCAACATCAGCTAAATTACTGCATTCACTTCTATTAGCACTATCTTTATAATCCCAATATATTAAATCTCCAGAAGAATGGTAACTTATAGTTGCGGTAAAATTATATTTCTTAGTAAGTTTAACTAATGCTTGTGCCTCTAGTTCTGATTCATATATATCCCCTTTATAATTTTTAAAAGAAGGATGTAGTGATTGATGTATAGAACCCCAAGATGCATCAAAATTTCTATTTAAGTCTACTCCCCTTGCATTAGACTTCCATTTCCTTAAATAATCTTTGTAGCAATCATTAGTGTAATTATCTTGTAAATCTTTCTTATAGCATTCTTCAATACATTTTCTTAAGTTTAGATCATTTATTTTATCTATTCCAAACTGACTTATAGTAACTCCATCAGGATTTGCCATAGGCACTATATGAAAAGCTGTTTTTTCAAATAAGGTTTTATATGATATACCCTTATAACTGCCAGTATCATAAGATTTTAGATAATATTCAAGCTGCTTCATGATAATAAGACAATTTAAATATTCACTTCCATGAATTCCTGCATGAATTAAAACATGATTTTTAGCATTTTCATTTCCTATAATCACTTCATATATATTTCTTTTATCATAAGTTTTACCAATTATATAGATATTTATCTTTCCTTTATACCTATAATTTAACAAACTTAAATCCTCTACCATTTCATCATATGAATACTCAGCTTTTGAAATATCAACTATATCCTTATTTTGAATATTTTCTTCAATTTTCTCTTGATTAATCCTTTCATGCTTATAACTTTTATCTTCTAAATTAGAAACTGAAACATTCTCATTTCTATATTTCAATAGCATCATCACCTCTAAACATAAAGCTAAAACAATTGTAAAAATAATAACCGCATATTTTTTCATATTTATTTACTTTTCTTATTACTTACAATACTTATATTATTCACTAATATTGTTTTTGTTTCTTTTAATGACATTAATCTTTAAAAATGATTTAAAAATGACTTTATTATATAAATTAAATTTGCACACAAAAAGAACCTACAAACAGATTCTTAAAAATCTATTATATAGGTTCTTTTTAAAATTAATTATTAACTTTTATCTGCAAGTTGCTTTAGCTAAAATAGTTTGCATTTCGTATATATTAACGCCTTTAGTAAATTGCTTTTCTATAGGATCTGCTGTACCTGAAATCCATATTTTAAGCTCCGAATCTAAATCAAAATGTCCTGTTGATTCTATTGAAAAATGAGTTATGCTTCTATAAGGTATAGTATGGTATTCTACCTTTTTCCCAGTAGCACCTTGAATATCTATCATTATAATTCTTTTATCTGTAAATATAATCGTATCTCTTATAAGCTTGTATGCTTTTTGAATATTTTCTCCATCATAAAGTAGATTTCCAAATCCTTTAATAATAGATTCTTTTGAAACTTCTCCGGCATTGCCTAGGATTCCACCCAATAAACCCATAATTACATCTCCTTTTATTTAGAAATATAATATAATTATATCACAATATTTTATTGTCTTTCTCTAACTTCTTGCACTTTTTCTTTAACTAATTTTATTAATTCTTCTTTATCAGCTTCATTATTTACAACATCTAATCTATCCATATCTATTATTAATACATCTGAAGCTTTGTAATGATTTTGTACCCAATCATCATAATCTTTCCATAAGAATTCATAATAATCTTTTAAGCTTTCATCTATTTCAAATTCTCTTCCTCTAAGCTTTATTCTATTTAAAACTGTTTCAAATGAACCTTTTAAATAAACCATTATATCTGGAGCTTTCTTTGGAAGTTCTTCAAGTTCTTGCATCATATTGTCTAATAAATTTTCATATATAGACATTTCAAGTTCTGATATTCTACCAAGTTCCATATTCTTTTTAGCAAAATACCAATCTTCATAAATTGATCTATCTAATACATTATTATCATGTACTAATGCATCTTTTATACTCTTAAATCTTGTATTTAAAAAATATAATTGTAGTAAAAAAGGATATCTTTTTTTATTTATCTCTTCCTCTGTTTCACTATAAAATAAAGGTAATATAGGGTTATCATCTACACTCTCATAAAAAACGTCTGAATTAAAATGTTCACCAAGTATCTTTGCAACTGAACTCTTTCCAAGACCTATCATTCCACCTACAACTATCACCATGTCTCACCTGTCCTTTTAAATTTTTCTATTAATATTTCTCTTAACAAAAAATTGTCTATGTATAAGCATACAAATTTTATGTTTTTTAGTCAATAGTCATTTATTTTTTTCTATAATCTCTTTATTTTTCTATATTTCTACTTTTTGTTCAAATATTATTCACATGTAATAGATTACTTTACTAAATATTTTAATCTGCCTTTACAATCACCTATTCTTTAAGCTATACTTATTAAGTTGATAATTTAAATTAGAATGTACGGTACAAATAATTATATATATGAAGGGAAATTTGAATGAATAATATAAAATTTGAAGATTTAAACTTAAGAGAAAGTATCTTAAAAGCTATAAAAGATTTAGGATATGAATCACCATCACCAATACAAGCACAAAGTATTCCACTAGCTGCAGAAGGTTATGACTTAATCGGGCAAGCACAAACAGGAACTGGAAAAACTGCTGCATTTAGTTGTTCAATACTTAATACTTTTGAAAAATCAAATAATGTTGGTGCATTAATACTTACTCCTACAAGAGAACTTGCAATTCAAATTTATGAAGAGCTTAAAAAGCTTACTAAATATGAAAAGCTACAAGTATTACCTGTATACGGTGGAGATTCTATAGCTAGACAAATAAAAGCTTTAAACCAACATGTTGATATAGTTGTTGGAACACCAGGTAGAGTTCTTGACTTAATCAGAAGAAAAAAACTTAACCTAAGCAAAGCTAAATATTTAGTATTAGATGAAGCTGATGAAATGCTAAACATGGGATTTATAGATGATATAGAAAGTGTTATAAATGAATTACCAGAAGATCGTCAAACACTTCTATTCTCTGCTACAATGCCACCTCAAATTAAGAGATTAGCTAACAAATACATGAAAAAAGATTCTAAGCATATCGAAATTAAAAAGGTTGCTATGACAGTATCTAAGATTAAACAAAAATTCTTTGAAGTTAATCATAAAAATAAATTTGAAGCATTATGTAGAGTTTTAGATTATGACAATCCTGAAATAGCTATAGTATTCTGTAAGACTAAAAAGGGCGTAGATGAATTAGTTCAAGAAATGCAAAGCAAAAATTATGTTGTTGAAGGTATGCACGGAGACATGTCTCAAATGCATAGAATGAAAACTTTAAAGAGATTTAAAGAAGGTTCATTAAACTTCTTAGTTGCAACTGATGTAGCTGCAAGAGGAATTGACGTTGAAGGTGTTACACATGTTATAAACTATGACTTAACTCAAGATGTTGAAAGTTATGTTCACAGAATAGGAAGAACAGGAAGAGCTAACAGAGAAGGAACTGCTTACTCATTCGTTACTCCAAGAGAAAACGGAATGATGAGAGAAATTAAAAAGGTTACTAAGGGTAATATCGAAAGAGGCACTATACCTACAGTAGATGAAATCCTTGAAAAGAAACTTCAAAATAAATACTCAAACATAGAAGAAGTTCTTCAAAATAAAGCTTACAAAAAATACTTACCACTTGCTGAAAGCATAGCTGAAAACTTTGATCCAGTTAACGCTATAGCTGCATTACTTAAAATGCAATTTGATAATGAAATGTCATTTGACTATAAAGAAAATGTTCTAACTCCTCCAAAATCAGAAGATGTTAGATTATTCTTCTCAATAGGTAAGAGAGATAAATTATCACCTAAAACTCTAGTAAAATTCATAGCTGATAGAGCTAGAGTAAATGGATCAAAAATAAACAAAATTGATATACTTGAAAACTTCTCATTTGTTTCAGTAGAACCTGGAGCACAAAAGAAAATCATTGAAAAATGTTCAGGCGTTAAGCTAAATGGTAGAAGAGTTAACGTTGAAGTAGCTACAAAGAGAAGATAGTTTTTATTTAAAGAGTAAGGATTTTTATCTTTACTCTTTTTTATTTATAAAAAAAGAAAGAGCAGTTAAAATTTATACTAACTACTCTTTTTTCATATATACTTTTGCATATATATTCCTTTCTTATTTTGCGCACAATTCTTCTGATAGTCTTTTTAATTCTTTCAAATTAAGCTTTGCAAGATTTTCTCTGTTGTATTTATTACAAGATGCTTGTTTAATTTTTAATATAAGATTTTCTCTATAATTCATAAACTTCTCCCCCCCTAATATATTGTTTATAAATCAGTAGTATACTCTTATTAGTATATATTTGTCAATAAAAAAAAGTACCAAAAATTTGGTACTTTTTTTATCCTAGATACGATACTGCGCTAAGTGCTGCAACATTTCCTTCTCCAGCAGACTTTATATATTGGTATGGCTTACCAACACAATCTCCTGCTGCAAAACACCCTTTAATATTTGTTCTCATTAATCTATCTACTTTTATGTGTCCATCTTCAATTTCAAGTCCTGGTACTAATTGAGTAGGTGGAACGGCATTTTTTAATAAAAATACTCCATCAGTATCTAGCTCTTTTCCGTCATCAAACAATACTTTAGAAACTTTAGAATCTCCAACTATTTCAATTGGTTTTCCATCTATAACTTTTATATTATCATTTAATTTATAATCGCCTTTATACATTGGAACGAAAAATACTTCGCTAGCTAATTCACTAACAAAATTTGCTTCTTCTTCTCCCTCTTCATGATAACTTATTATAGTTACTTTCTTTCCTTTATAAAGTGGTGCATCACATGTTGCGCAATACCCTACACCTCTCCCTATGAAAGCTTCTTCTCCTTTTAATGGTCTTGTATATTCTGTACCAGTTGCTAATATAACTGATCTAGCTTCATACATTTTTTGATTAACCATTAAAGTAAAATAATCACCCATTGAATATATATTATTTATTCTTTCATTTACAATTTCTATTCCCATTTTATCTAAATGTTCTTTAAAACTATTTAGAAGATCTTTTCCTGACCCTAAAGTGAAACCTAAATAATTATTAACTTTAGGAGCTTTTTCTATCTTACTACTAAGATTACTATCTCCAAATATTATAAAAGACTTGTTTCTAATTTTTGCATTTAATGCTGCAGATAGTCCAGCTGGACCACTACCAACTATAGCTATATCATATCTTTCCATAAAAAACCTCTTATATATGTTTTTCTATTAGTGCTTTTATTTGATCCTTTGGTAAGAATCCTACAACAGTATCAACATCTTGACCATCTTTAAATACTTTTAATGTTGGTATACTTTGTATTTGATATTTATTAGATACTTCTGGATTTTCGTCAACATCTAATTTAACAAATTTAATATTTGTCATTTCTTTTTCTAATTCTTCTATTATAGGTGCTATCATTTTACAAGGTCCACACCAAGTTGCAAAAAAGTCAACTACTACTATTCCTTTTTGATCTAAAACTTCTGATTTAAAATTATTATCTGCAATATGTTTTGTCATATTATTACCTCCACTATATACCCCCAAGGGGTATAACTTTTTTCTTAAATCATAACTCTTTTTAAAATATTAGTCAATACTATTTTTAGTCACAACTTTTTTAAATATTCGTTAAAATAAAAATAAGATAAAGCAATAGAATTTTCTATTAACTTTATCTTATTTAATATTAACTTAATTTTTTAGATGAATTATATAACTCTTTATATATACCATCTCTTTCTATAAGTTCTTTATGAGTTCCCCTCTCTTCAATGCCTTTATCAGTTAAAACTACTATTTCATCTGCATTTTTTATAGTTGAAAGTCTATGAGCTACAATTAAAGTAGTTCTTCCATCACAAAGTTTTTCTAATGATTTTTGTATCATATATTCAGTTGTATTATCAAGTGCTGATGTTGCTTCATCTAATATAAGGATTGGTGGATTCTTTAAGAATACTCTTGCTATAGATATTCTTTGTTTTTGCCCACCTGAAAGTTTAACTCCTCTTTCTCCAATATATGTATCATATCCATCTTTTTGTTGCATTATAAAGTCATGAATATTTGCAAGTTTACAAGCTTCTATAACTTCTTCATCTGTTGCATTCATATTTCCATATAGGATATTTTCTTTTATTGTTCCAGTAAATAAAAATACTTCTTGTTGAACTATACCTATATTTTTTCTTAAAGAATCAAGCTTAACATCATAAATACTATTTCCATCAATTAAAATGTCTCCACTTTCAACATCATAGAATCTAGGAATTAAATTACAAAATGTAGTTTTTCCTCCTCCAGATGGTCCAACTAAAGCTACTGTTTTACCAGCTTCTATATTTAAAGATATACCTTCAAGAATTTTTTTATTTTCGTAACTAAAATGAATATCATTAAATTCAATATTTCCATTTATATTAGATAAATCTTTAGCATCTTTTTTGTCTTTTTCAGCTTCAACATTAAGTGTATCCATAAATCTTTTAAATCCAGTCATACCACTTTGATATTGTTCCATAAAGTTAATAAGTCTTCTTATAGGATCAGTAAATAACTTTATGTATAAAACATAGGCCATAAAATCACCAATATTTATTTTTCCGTATAAAGTAAATATACCTCCAGCTATAAGTACAACATAATTTAATAAATTTAAGTAAAACTCAGCACCTGAAAAATATTGTGCCATTACTTTGTAAGATGCTTCTGAAGCTTTTTTAAATTTAGAATTTCCTTCTTCAAACTTATTAACTTCATAATCTCTGCTTACAAAAGCTTTAGAAACTTTTATTCCTGATATACTGTTTTCTAAAGTAGAATTTACAAATCCTGTTTCAACTCTTGTATTTAAAAATGCTTTAGCCATTTTTCTTCTTTGTCTAAGAGTGAAAATAACTATTATAGGAATAAATGCAAATATTATAAGTGTAAGTGCTATATTAATGCGTATAAGTATAAAGAATGATCCAAATAACATTACAAGTGAAATAAATAAATCTTCTGGGCCATGATGAGCAAGTTCTGAAATTTCAATTAAGTCATTAACTATTTTAGACATTATGTCCCCAGTTTTATTATTATCAAAATATGTATTTGGAAGCTTTTGAAGATGTGTAAATACATCTCTTCTCATATCTCCCTGCATCCTAACTCCTACTACATGTCCCCAATATTGCATGAAGTATGTACAAAGAGCTTTAATTAAGAAGATAATAATTAATACTATCGCAAAAACAATTATCATCCTTAAATTTTTATTTGGTATAGATATATTTATAAGCTCTTTTGTCATATATGGATATATTAAATCACATATTGCAGCTATAAGTGCCGTTAACATATCTAGTAAAAATAATTTTTTATATGGCTTGTAATAACTAATAAACTTTTTTACCATATTTCCTCCTCAGTAATTAATAATTTTATTAAATTTAGTTAAATATAATTTAATATTCTTCATTGTATATTAATTTCTTTTAAAATACAAATTTATCTCTATAAATTTACCATGTATTTATTTTTATAAATATGATTACCCTATATTTAGTAAATGTTTTTTATTAAATCATATTTTGTAAAGAGGTGAAAATTATGTACGATAAATCTATAGATGATGTTTTAAAAGAACTTTCTACAGATAAAAATAATGGTCTATCAAATGAAGAGGCTAAAATAAGACTAGAAAAAAATGGACCAAATAAACTATCATCTAAAAAACCTAAAACTCTTCTTAATATTTTCTTTGCACAAATAAATGATGCAATGATTTACATATTAATTGTTGCTGCAATTATATCTGCAATAATGGAAGAATATAGTGATGCTATTGTAATAATTATAGTTATTTTAATAAATGCAATTATTGGTGTAGCTCAAGAATCTAGAGCTGAAAAGGCTCTTTCTGCTTTAAAAGAACTATCTACCCCTAAAGCATTAGTAAAAAGAAATGGAGAAATAATTGAAATTCCATCAGAAGAAGTTGTATTAGGTGATATTGTAGTTATAGATGCTGGAAGATATATTCCTTGCGACTTACGTTTAATTCAAACTGCTAATTTAAAAATCGAAGAATCTGCATTTACTGGTGAATCATTACCTAGCGATAAAAATGCTGATAAAGTATTTGATTCTAATGATGTTCCAGTTGGTGATAGAGAAAATATGGCATACATGTCTACTCTAGCAACTTATGGACGTGGAATGGGTGTTTGTGTTGCAACAGCTATGGATACTGAAATAGGTAAAATAGCCAAGATGATTGAAAATGAAGAAGCTGATTTAACTCCACTTCAAAAAAAGCTTTCTTCTCTTGGTAAAATATTAGGAATAGCATCAATAATCATATGCGTTCTTATCTTTGTTATTGGATTATTACAAGGAAGAGATACTTTTGAAATGGCTCTTACTGCAATTAGTTTAGCAGTTGCTGCAATTCCTGAAGGGCTTCCTGCTATAGTTGCTATAGTTCTTGCACTTGGTGTACAAAGAATGATAAAACAAAATGCTATAGTTAAGAAACTACCTGCTGTTGAAACCTTAGGATCTGTAAATGTTATATGTTCAGATAAAACTGGTACTTTAACATTAAATAAGATGACTGTTAGAAAAATCTATGATAATAATTCCATCTCATCTGTAAATGATATAAGTGAGCTTAGTGAAAATTCCAAATTATTACTTGAAACAATGATACTTTGTAATGATGCTACTTTATCAGAAAAAGGAAATACTGGTGATCCAACTGAAATAGCTCTTTTAGATGTTGGAATTAGGTTTAATTATTATAAAACTGAATTAAATAATAAATATGCTAGAATTGATGAAATACCTTTTGATTCAGATAGAAAATTAATGAGTACAGTAAATAAATATGATGATCATTATAGAGTTCATACTAAAGGTGCTATTGATTCTTTATTTAAAGTATGTAATAAAATCCTTATAAATGGTGAAATTAAGGATTTAACTGATTCTATAAAAGAAGAACTTTTAGCTAAATCAAATGAAATGTCAAATGAAGCATTAAGAGTTTTAGGTGGTGCATATAAAGACTTAGAATCTAAAAGCACGCCACTATCTGATATTGAAAAAGATCTAATATTTATCGGATTAATGGGAATGATTGATCCTCCTAGAGAAGAAGTTAAAGGTTCTATAGAACTTTGTGATAAAGCTGGAATAAAAACAATAATGATAACTGGAGACCACAAAAATACTGCATATGCTATTGGTAGCGAGCTTGGAATTTGTAATGATTTCAGTCAATGTATAGAAGGCAGTGAATTAGATAAATTATCAGATGAAGAACTAAATAAAAATATAAATAAATATAGAATTTTTGCTCGTGTATCTCCAGAACATAAAGTAAAAATAGTTAAAGCATTTAAATTACATGATAATATAGTTTCTATGACAGGTGATGGTGTAAATGATGCCCCATCTCTTAAAAGTGCTGATATTGGAGTTGCTATGGGTATAACAGGTACTGATGTTGCAAAAGGTGCTGCTGATATGATTCTTACAGATGATAATTTCACAACTATTGTTGGTGCAGTTGAAGAAGGTAGAAATATATATTCAAACATAAAAAAATCCATAACATTTTTACTTTCAGGTAACTTTGGTGAAATAATATCACTATTTGTAGCTATTATTTTAAATTGGGCTGCCCCACTTCAACCTATTCATATTTTATGGGTAAATCTTATAACTGATAGTTTTCCAGCTCTTGCTTTAGGAGTAGACCCTGGAGATAAAGCTGTTATGGACGAAGCTCCAAGAAGTTCAAAAGAAAGTTTATTTACAAAAGATACGATATTTACTTTAATTTTAAATGGATTAACTGTTGGAATCTCAACGTTAGTAGCTTTTAAAACTGGACTTAACCTTTATTCTGATTCTATTACTCATGCTCAAACTATGGCATTTATAGTTCTTAGTATTTCACAATTATTTTTATCATTTTCACTTAGAAATAATAAGAAATCTATATTTAGATCAGATATATTTAGAAATAAAGCTTTAGTCATTTCACTTATCGTAGGAATAGCACTACAATTATTAATAGTATTTGTTCCTTTTTTATCATCAGTATTTAAAACTTATCCTTTATCAATTGGCGATTTTGAATTTATATTTTTAATTTCATTAGTTCCACTTGTAATTAATGAAATCAGTAAATTAATCTTAAATATGTTTAGAAAATAAAAAAATAACCTATATCAAGCTTTTGATATAGGTTATTTTTATTTTATACTTATTTTAGCTTAGTACCTTCTTCATTTTGTTCTATTAAGCCTTCCTTCATTAGGCCACCTAATGCCATCTTAAAGTAATTTTTGCTTGTTCCAAAAACTTCTTTGATTTCTTCAGGATTTGACTTATCATTATATGCCATCATTCCGCCATTTTCTTTTAAATATTTAAGAATTGCTTCTTTTATCTCTTCTCTAGCATCTAATCTCTTTTTTCTTGTACTAAGACCAACTGTTCCATCTTCATATATTCTTTTAACTCTAGCTTTAAATTTATCACCAGGATATATAGTTTCTATATGTTCATTTCCAAGTATTATACCTCTATATTTTCCATCTATTGCAACCTTAATTGTTGTTGATGTACCTTTTCCGTATGAAATAACTTCAACAATATCATCAACTTTATATCCTTCACCTTGATCTAAATAATCATCAACATCTGTAGTAGCAGCAAGTCTACCAGTTTTATCTAGATAAGCATAAAATAAATACTTTTTACCTACTAAAAGCTTAAATCTTTGTTCTTTTAATGGAACAAATAAATCTCTTTCAAGTCCCATATCACAAAATACACCAAAATCATTTTGTTGAACAACTTCTAAATATGCAACTTTTCCAACTTCAATTAATGGCTTTTTCATAGTTGCAACCGGTCTTCCTTGTGAATCCATATATGCAAATACATTTACTTCATCACCAACTTCAATTTCATTTCCGTTTAATAAAGACTTTGGTAATAATATTTCATTTTTTCTCTTATCTGCTAAGAAAAATCCAAAGTCTCTTTCTTTAATAACTTCTAGCTTGTTGTATTCACCTATTTTTATCATTTTTCCTCCTAAAATTTAGCATACTCCTTACTAAGCTCTATATAATGCTTTGCTGATTCTCTTATGCTATCTATTTCTTTTTCTGTAAGTTTTCTAACAGCCTTTGCTGGATTTCCAAATATTAAAACTCCATCTTCAAATTCTTTATTTTGAGTAACTAAAGCTCCAGCTCCAACTATTGAATTTTTACCTATTTTTGCCCCATTTAATATTATTGATCCCATACCGATTAAAACATTATCTGAAATAGTACATCCATGAATTATAGCACCATGACCTACTATAACATTTTCTCCAATTATTGTTTCAAAATCAGTATCTGTATGTACAACTGAATTTTCCTGAATGTTAGTACCTTTTCCTACATATATTCTTTGCATATCTGCTCTTAATCTAGCACCAAACCAAATATTACAATCCTTTTCTATTGTAACATCACCTATTATATCTGCACTTTCAGATATATATGCATCATTATCGACCACTGGTTTTTTCCCTCTATAACTTTTAATCATGTTTCTCATCTCCATTTACCATTCTAACACTATTTTATCATTTAAATAAATTGTTGTCATTAATTTATATATCCTATAACTATATATAATTATAAGCAATTTTAAGGATAATATATATGGGTAAACATAATAAATATGATACAATAAATGTTTTTAATTTAAAAGATATAAATGTGTATTATGGTATACCAAATTGTTATACGTCTTATTCTTTAGGTTCTTCATCCCTTAATGATACATTAAATTATGTATATAAAAATCATTTTGATTTTTTAATGATTACAGATAAAAATAGTTTTCTACCTAAACCTATTTATTATAATGGAAATACCATAACAAGATGGAACTATTCTTGTAATTTATTAAAAAGATTTCAAAAGAAAAAAGAAAATTTCATCGTATTTCAAGGCTTTGAAGCAAAAATCATTCCTTATGGAGATATAAATGTAATAAATCCAAATAATTTTTTCATTGGAGATATTAATGATATTAATTTATTGATAGTTTGGATGATTAAGAATCCTGATGCATTTATAATAATAAAACATCCCATCAAAAGTATATTAGATTTACCATATAGTAAAATATTAAATAATATAATAACTTCTATAGAAGTATGCAATGGTACTTTTGGTGTCCATTATAATAGACGCGAAAAATATTACTTTAAACTTTTAGATTTAGGATGGAAACTTGGTGCTGTAAATAGTTTAAATACTAATAATCTAGACTTTGGAAATAATAATAATGTAACAGGTGCTATATTACCTAAACTAAGTAAAGGTGCCTTAATTGAATGTTTTAGAAAACGTAATACATTTTCTTCAGAAAGCAGAAGCTTAACCTTCTATTTTTTTGCTAATGATATATTAATGGGTGGTATTATTTCTTCAAACTATGATAATATTAATTTCTCTGTTTTTGTAGAAGATAAGTACTACTTTATAGAAAAAATAGACATAATAACTAACGAAGGACAAATAATTCATTCGATTTCGAATTTAAAGTTAAATAAAATAAAATATTTATATTCTCACAAACTTCAAGAAAATCAGACTTGGTTTGTAGTAAAGATTTATCAAGAAAATGGAAGGATTGCTATAAGCTCTCCTATATTCATTGATTAAAAAATCCAAAGTTTTAAACTTTGGATTTTTCTTATACTATTTATTTAAATGTTTCGCTCTATTTGGCTTTGCTTTTGATTTTATAACAATTTTCTTTTCTGATTTTCTAGCACCACCTGTTTGGTGAATGTCTAGGAACCATAAAAAAGATACAACTATAATTGGAGTTAATATTATTCCAATCCAACTAATTTTAATTACTCCAAACATTTGTACTATAAGTAATACAATTGCTACTGCAAGTGGTATGTATTTATTTATACGTACCTTATTGAATACATATTCCTTACCAAGTACATAAAGACCAAATACAATAGCTAACATTACTACAAAATATAAAATTGACATCAATATCCCCATTGCCTACTTGTCCTCCTAATTAGTCTTATACATTTTATATTAATTTAAATTACTAATCTTTTCAAGTAAAATAATTAAATATTTAATTTTTCTTAAATTTTATTTCAAAACCATTAACTTTTTAATGTATTTTACTAAAATAATAAAATTCATTAAAATTTTTAAACATTATCTATTTATATCTTTATGAAATACTGATTATTTGATAAAATATATCTTGATTTATAAAAATAATAATAAATTTGTAATTTATTAATTCCAATGAGGTGATTTAATGGCTATAAATACACATTTACAATTAGACGATTTAGATCTTCAAATATTAGATTTATTAATAAAAGACTGTAGAACACCATATTTAGAAATAGCTAGAATTTGTCATGTAAGTGGTGGTACTATTCATGTAAGAATGAAAAAGATGGAGGACATGGGAATAATAAAAGGGACAAGGATTATTCTTAATCTTCCAAAACTTGGATATGATGTTTGTTGTTTCGTTGGGGTATATGTTGACAAAACTTCATCATTTGATAGTGTAATTGAAGAAATGCAAAAGATTTCAGAAGTTGTTGAGTTACACTTAACTACTGGAGATTACTCAGTTTTTGCAAAAGTAATTTGTAAAAATATTGCTGACTTACAAGAAATATTAATGAATAAAATAAATACTATTTCAGGAATCCAAAGAACAGATACATTTATATCTTTATCTCAACCAATAGATAGAAATATCACTTTATAGAATTTATGAATAATACTTCCTTAAATCGCTAATACTATCTTTGAAAAAATATTTTAAGGAAGTGTTTTTTATGAAATTTTTAGATGCTTTAGCACTATTATTAGTAATAATCGGTGCTATAAATTGGGGACTAATAGGATTTTTCCAATTTGATTTAGTTGCAACACTTTTTGGTGACATGTCTGCTTTAAGTAGAATAGTTTATGGACTTGTAGGTATAGCAGGACTTTATGCAATTTCATTCTTTGCTAAAAGTAGATATATAAATGATTAATTATCAAATTAAATATGGAAGGAATATTCCTTCCATATTTAATTTTTAAAATAATTGGAGGGATATATGAATATCAATAACATTTTCTTAATTTTTACTATCTACTCTTTTCTCGGATGGTGTACAGAAGTTGTATACCAATATTGGGCTCAAAAAAAATTTATTAATAGAGGATTTCTTAATGGACCTTTTTGTCCTATATACGGAGCATGTGCTTTATTAATAATATTTTTACTCCAATATTTTTCAGACATAATTCAAGTTAATTTGATTACATTATTTATTATTTCTACTACTTTAATTTCTTTTATCGAATACATAACAAGTTATATTTTAGAAAAATTATTTGATTCAAAATGGTGGGATTATACAGATGATCCTCTAAACTTAAACGGAAGAATATGCCTTCCTTTTTCACTAGCTTGGGGACTTGGAACTATACTTGGATTTAAAGTTATTAATCCTGTTATACTTTATTTAGTAAATTTAATTCCATTGCATACTTGTATGCTTCTTACAATATTAATCCTTTTATATTTTACTGCAGATAGTATATTTACATTAACAAAATTGATATTTAAAAATGATAATACATCTACTGATATATCAGAAAAATTATAAAAATAAAGGTTGAGATTTAAACCCAACCTTTATTTTTTTATAACTTTTTTATTTCTTCAAATAATTCTAAAGCAGCCTCTCTTGGACCTTTCTTTTCTTGTCCCTTTATTCCAAGACATGTCTTTAATTGTCCAACCTTTGTATTTCCTTTAAACATACTATTAAAATACTTATTTAATAATTCATCAGTTTCCTCTTGTTTTTGTGCTGGTCCAAAAGGATTAGCAAAGTATGATTCTACTAAACCTGTTTCTGATGTAGTCCCTTTTGCCATTCTAGCTCCAGCTCTAAATACCTTAATTGCATCTTCAGCATTATCAAAATAACTTATAGACTTTTCACCAGTTCTAACTTCCTCATAATTATTAGCATAATAGAATAAATCTACTTTATATCCTTTTATAATTGCATTGTAAGGAGCAACTGGCATAACAAGTCTTGCATTAGTTTTATCTGGATTCATAAATATACTTCTATCCATTTCTTTAAATGCATATCCTTGATCTAAATCATCTAGTCTTACAAATGCTCCTATTTCTGTTCCATATCCATATATAGACTTATCCTTTAATTTAAATGTTCCCATATCATCAAATATTATAGTCATATCTGAAATATAATCTTCACTCAATGCTCTAAACGCCTCTAAACTTTCTGATTTTCCTGCTCCACTATCTCCCATTATAGCCACATTAGCAGTTTTACCGTTTTTTAATACTATATTTACCATAGCTCCATGTATTGGAAGGTTTCCTCTTTTTATCATAATTAAATTATGAAGCGTTAATGTCATTTTCTTCATATAACCAAAATAATCTATCTCCTCTGAATGATTTACATATCCAACCATTATATTATTTTTCTTATCATCATAGAAAACAGTTTTTAATTTTTCGTCACTATCTTCATCTTCTGCTCCAAATATATATATCATATCTGGCTTTCTACCTCTACACTCTTCTTTTCTTGCCATTTCAAAAAGATTACATAAAGTTATTCCATGTTCCATAAAATCTCTATGGAAATAAATATATGCTAAAAGTTCTCCAACCTTTGCAGGATAACAAAACCAATGTTCTTTATTCATGTTTAAATATTCTAATGGATTTTCCTTTATTTCAGTAAACATTCCTGTTCTTGTACTTCTCTTTGGATATGTTATAAAAGGTGTCTCTAATAGAATATTATTTATAAACGGTATATCTTCTAATACTTCATAGCCATCTGGTATTGGCCATAATAATTTATCTATCATAATACATGAATTTCCACCTGCTGGTATCTGCCTAAATACATTTGGCTCTACTCCTAATATGTTTTTTTCAATTTTTCTATAAAGTCTTAAAATAAGTTTTGATAAGCCATCATTTGCTTCTGTAAAACTTACTTGTGCTAATCCACTATCAACTTTTCCTCCATGAATTAAAGTATATCTTTCAAGTCTTCTCCAGAATAAGTATAATTCTTCAACTAATCTTATAAATCCTTCTTTATTTTCTAATAATTCTTTATAATCTTCGTTAAATTCCACTATTTCTTCTACATTCATAACTGTTAAAAACTTAAATATTCTTAACAGTTCATTTCTTAATTCTTTTGTTTTATTAGTTTTTAATGAACTTTCTAAGTGTCTAAAACTTACTGAATTTTTATTTTTTATTGTTTTTATAAATGATCCTAAAACTCTTCTAAAGGCTTCACTTTCTAATAAAGATTCAAAATTTGTGCAATACTTAGCTGTAAAATTAATTATTACTTTATCATTACTTATCGAAAATTCTTTTTTCATATTATAACCTCCATACGAATTTTTTAATTCTCAAAATTGCATTTTTATAATACTATTACTACCATATGCCCATTATATCATATTTTTTGAAATTTTAAGAACATTTTTTCCTCATTTTGAAATAACATTTTTAAATTTTAATGAAACTTAAAACTAAAAAA
This sequence comes from Clostridium sp., assembly GCF_034179595.1. Lineage (GTDB taxonomy): Bacteria > Bacillota > Clostridia > Clostridiales > Clostridiaceae > Clostridium. The sequence goes on along the minus strand of NZ_JAXFPT010000048.1, from coordinate 45,416 downwards.
ACTATATTTTTAAATAAAGAATTCCAAAATATCTATATTCACATGTTATGTTTAAAATTATATACAAGTGATTATAACTTTTTATAGATATATTAATATAAAAATAAAGAGAGATAAAAATCCCCCTTTTTTAAAAACATATATTTATTTTACCCAAATCATATTTTTTAAAACTTCATCATGAACTCTTTTTGTTAATTCTTTCTCTTCTTCCTTAGATAAGTCTTTAGTATATATAGGTTTTCCAAAAACTATAGTAACTTTTCCTTTAGTAAATTTTTTATTATCTTCAAAGCATCTTGAAGTACCGTTTATAGATACTGGAACTATAGGTGCCTTTGCTTTAACTGCAAGCTTCATACTTCCCTTTTTAAAGTCATGCACCTTTCCATCTTTTGATCTTGTTCCTTCTGGGAAAATAGCCATATCATATCCATTTTTCAAATAATTAGCACCTTCATTTATAACCCTTATAGCTTCTCTTGGACTTTCTCTATCTAATGCTACACAATTTAAATGCTTAATCCAAAATCTTAACATTGGAATCTTTAATATTTCTTTCTTTGATACAAATCCAACTTCTCTTCCTGATGCTTGTCTTAACACTGGTATATCTAATATACTCATATGATTTCCTATAAAAGCGCAAGCTTCATTTGGTATATTTTCACGTCCCTTGACCTCTACATCCATACCTATAATTTTTATAGTAAAATCGCTCCATTTACTAAATGCATCTTGACCGTACTTTATAGCTTGTTTTTCTCCCTTAATCTTATATATAAACTTAAATTTAATCTCTTTGAAAACTGTATAAAACATGTATATCAAATATACTATCATTTTAAATACTTGCATTTTTTTCACCTCTTAACATTAATCATTAGTATGTAAAAACTTTTCTTTATTATTATACAATATGATGATAAACTAATACAGTATATATTATGTAAGGAGGATTTCTTGTGAAAAAATATTTAAAATCTTTAATCTGTATACTAATATTGCTTTCATCAACTTTTTTAATGAGTTGTAGTGATATTTCAAATAATGTCACAAATAATATTAATAAAAATAACACCACAAACAATATCAGTAATACTAAAAAACCTAGTTCATCTAACTCTGGAATGCTTGTTCATTATATAAATGTTGGACAAGGTGATGCTGAATTAATACAAGTAAACGGTAAAAATATGTTAATTGATGCTGGTCCAAGGAGTAATGAAAAAGATATAATTTCATATTTAGATAAATTAAAAATCAAAAAGTTAGACTATGTAATAGCAAGCCATCCACATGAAGATCATATAGGTAACATGGCTACTATTATAAATAAGTACGAAATAGGAAAATTCTATGCTCCTAAAGTAGAAACTACTACAAGAACTTTTGAAAATATGATTAAAGCCCTTAAAAAGAAGAACTTAAAAATAAATGTTATTAAAGAAGGGACTAGCACTATTGACCTTGGAAAAAATACTAAGGTTTTAGTTTTCTCACCAAAGGCTGATGGATATGGCAAAAAAACTAACTTAAATAACTACTCACCTATTATGAAACTTGTATATGGAAATACTTCTTTCCTATTCACAGGTGATGCTGAAACAGTTGAAGAAAACTATGTTTTAGAAAAGAATTATAATTTAAAAGCTGATGTATTAAAGCTTGGACACCATGGCTCATCAACTTCAACAAGTGAAAAATTCTTAAAAGCTGTTGATCCGTCAATTGCAATAGTATCTTGTGGTGTTAATAATACATACGGACATCCTCATAAAGAGACTATACAGAAGCTTCAAAAATATAATATTAAAGTTTATAGAACTGATAAAAATGGTAACATAGTTTTACAAAGTAACGGAAAGACTATAACTAAGAAATAATAAAAAAACACTTAAAAGTGCACTAACTTTTAAGTGTTTTTTATTTTTATTTTTATTAATTTTCCAAATCATTTTTTTCATCTATATCTTTATTATCTTCTTTTTCAGATAATTTAATATATTTGTTCCAATTAGTATATATATAATATAGATTAACAACATCTTGCTCATTATAAAGCAATATTTTCTCTATCTTTTCTTTAGGCATTCTTTTTACATAATCATTATCTTTCATAACTTTATGGAAAGTCTTTGCTAGATTTGATCCACTTATAACTTCCCCTTGCCTATCAATTTCAAAAATCTTTTCTAATTTTTTAAGTCCTATTGATGTCTTCATGCTTTTTTCATAAGCTTTTTGGATATCTATTGATAGAAATTCTGCTTCAAAGTCATAAGATATGTTATATTTATTGAATAAGTAATTTATTACTGTAAAATCATTATTACCTGAAAATGTTGATATTGCCTTTTTGCCATTTTCCTTCATATATTTAAAATATCTTAAGGCTAGATTTAAAATATCCTTAATCTCTCTTTTATTTTCAATCATATATTGTGTTACATGAAGAATATTTTCTTCCTTATTATATATACATGCACCAAATACTCCTATACATTTTGGTTTTTTATATACATAATGTTCTAAATCAAAAAATATTATTTCTTCAGGCAAAACTTTATTTTCATAATTTAAAAAGTCAGCTTCTTCTAACTTTCCTACAGGTATAATGTTTTCTTTTATAATCACAGTATCACTCTTTCTTATTCAAATTGGATATTTTCTACATTTAGATTATACGTTACATCTTTTCTTTCTACAATAATATTTATTCTTTCTGATAATTCTTTATCTGAAAGGATTTTTCTTAAAAGTTCATTTGTAGGATTCATAGCATATGGATTTCCAACTTTACTAAGCATAGTATAATCACCAGCAGTATCTCCATAAGCATAGCTTTTTTCTAAATCAATATCATACTTTTCTTGTAATTCCTTTATAGCTTTCTCCTTACTTTCACTATCCCACATAGGAATTACATCTCCTGTATATTGTCCATTTTCATCTAAAACATATTCTGCTCCTCTAAAATCATCAAAACCATGTTTAAGTGACATCTCTTTAACTAATTCAATTGGTGAACCTGATACTGTAATTAAAATATGACCTTGCTCTTTATGCCATTTTATTCTATCTCTTGTAAAAGTGTATACTCTATCACCTTTTTGTTCTATAACCCTTTTTGCTATAAACTCTATTTGATATTTATTTAAGCCTTTGATTGCTTCCATATATATATCAATCATTTTTAATAAATATGTATCATAATCTCCTTGTCTTCTATCCCACTTTTCAAAATCTTGTCTAACGTCATTATACCATTTTTCTGGTTCAATTATTTCATATTTAATCATTTTTTTGAAAACTTCTGTAATTAATCCTTCTCTATATAAAGTTCCATCTATATCAAAGAATGCTGCTATATTTTTTTTCATATAAATCCTCTCTTTCCTCTACAAAATAATTATTCATTATATTATACCTACAAAAAATTCTTTTGCAATATAATATACCTTTTTGTATTTTTTTATTATATTATAATATATTTTAATATTTAAACAAATTTAATTTATTTTTGTTTTTATTAAATATTGACTTATAAATTCATATAATGTTATTATATATGTATGTGATAATGATTTTCAATGCGAGGTGGAAAATAAATGGAACTAACAAGTCTTAAACCTGGAGAACACGGAATTATAAGCAGCATAGGTGGAGATAAAAAATTAGCTAAGAGATTATTAGCTTTAGGATGTATAGAAGGAACTGATGTAACTTTAAAAACAATAGCACCACTTGGTGATCCTTTAATAATTAATTTTAGAGGATTTGATTTAGCTATAAGAAAAAAAGATGCAAAAAATATAATATTACTAACTTAGGAGGGAAATTTAATGACAACAGTCGCACTACTCGGTAATCCAAACGTTGGTAAAACAACGCTTTTCAATGCAATGACTGGTTCAAAGCAACATATAGGAAATTGGCCTGGCGTTACAGTTGAAAAAAAAGAAGGATTCTATAATAATGTAAAAATAGTAGATTTACCTGGAATTTATGCCATGGATACTTTTTCTCATGAAGAAAAGATCGCAAAAGATTTCTTAGAAGATGAAGACGTAGATATAATTCTTAATATAGTTGATGGTTCAAATTTAGCAAGAAATTTATACCTAACAACTCAGCTTAAACAATTTAATAAACCAATAATACTTGCAATCAATATGATTGATGTTGTTGAAAGCAAAGGACTTGAAATAGATTATGACAAGTTATCTAAAGATTTAAATGTTACAGTTATCCCTATAAAAGCAGCTAAGGGACAAGGTGTAGATAAATTAAAAGAAACAATAGAAAAAAATAATTTTACACATATAAAAGATTCAAATAAATTTGACTTTAAAGATGAAAAATCAGCTTATAAATATATCGAAAAAGTACTACATAATTGCTTAAAAGAAAAAAATGCTAACAAAAGAGATTTAACACAAAAATTAGACAAAATATTATTAAATCCTATATTAGCTTATCCATTACTTCTTTTAATAATGGCCTTTATGTTTGAATTTACTTTTTCATGGGTTGGACAACCTATTTCCGATTGGTTAGATGGATTATTAAATGATTCATTCATACCATGGATGCATACATTACTTCAAAATACTGCTCCTTGGTTCCAATCATTATTAGTTGATGGTATTATCGGTGGTGTTGGAGGAATCCTAGTACTTTTACCTGTAATTCTTTCATTATTTATCTGTATTGCTTTCTTAGAAGACAGTGGTTATATGTCAAGAGTAGCATTTTTAATGGATAAGCTTATGAGAAAGATGGGTCTTTCAGGAAAAGCATTTATACCTATGATAGTTGGATTTGGATGCTCAGTTCCTGCAATAATGTCATCTAGAACCCTTGAAAGTGAAAAAGATAGAAAACTTACAGCACTACTTGTTCCTTTAATGTCATGTAACGCAAGACTTCCTATTTATGCATTATTTGCTTCAGTATTCTTTACTAAGCATAGAGGATTAGTTGTTGCATCATTATACTTACTTGGAATAGTTGTAGCTTTCATAATCGGTATTTTATTTAAAAGTACTATATTTAAAAAGGATGAAGAACCATTTATAATAGAACTTCCAAATTATAAACTTCCCCTATTAAGTTCAATATTAAAACAAACTTATGATAAAGCTAAGGGCTTTATGAAAAAAGCAGGTACTATAATATTTGCTATGACTGTAGTTATATGGTTCTTATCAAACTTTAACTTACATGGTTTAGTTGAAAATGTTGATGATAGTATATTAGCTGCAATCGGAAGATTCATAGCTCCAATATTTGCCCCACTTGGATTTGGTAACTGGCAATCATCTGTATCATTACTTAGTGGATTACTTGCAAAAGAAAGTGTTGTTTCTTCAATGGAAGTTATATTCAATGGAGATTTAAAGGTTGTTTTACCTCAATTCTTTACAACAATTTCAGCTTATTCATTCTTAATATTTACTTTACTTTATACACCTTGTGTATCAACTCTAGGTACTATGAAAAAAGAGTATGGAACAAAGATGATGGTATTCTCAATTTGCTATCAAATTGCACTTGCATGGATTGTTTCATTTATTTTCTATCACATAGCTATACTTATTTAAAGATGAAGGTGATATAAATGGAAATTGCAATAGCAATAATTATATTAATAATAGCTATATTTATAATATATAAAAATGTCAAAAAGACTTCTAAAGGAGGAGGCTGTTCTAACTGCAGTACATGTAGTAGAAACTGCTCTTCTAGAAAAAAAGATCAGTAACTTAAAAGTTACTGATCTTTTTTTATTACTATAATGAATCTACTAATTTTTCATGTTTTTCTTTATAGTTATTTATTATCTTATCATAATATATCTTTATTGTAGCTAATGTTGGTGATGCTAAAATCATTCCTAATGGTCCAAAGAATCCTCCACCAATAGTTACACCAAATATAACCCAAAATGGTCCAATTCCAACTTTTCCACTAACTAGCTTAGGTTCTAAGAACCAAGCATCAAATTGTTGAAGCGCAAGTAAGAATATACATACTATTATTGCTTTAAAAGGAGTTACAAATAAAGCTACTATAGCACAAGTTAGCATTCCTATAAATGGTCCGAAATATGGAATCATATTAGTAACTCCTACTACTAGTGCTAATAATGGAGCATATGGCAATCTTAATATCATAAGACCTACAAGAGATATTATACCTATGATTAAAGAATCTAGAGCCTTTATACCTATATATGTTCCAATCATATAGTTGTATATCTTTAGGAAGTTAAGTATTTTCATTCCTATCTTTTCCCCTACAATCATTAAAAGAATTACTTTAGCTTGTTTTATAAACTTTTCTTTATCAAGTAACATATAAATTGATATTAAAAGTCCAAATCCAACTTTTATTATATCAGTAGTTATGCTAATTAATGAGCCTGTTGTTCCTTCTAATAATGAAACCAATATAGATCCTGCTTTAGTTGATAATGATGCTAAATTATTCATTAAGCCTGTATCTTGCATGAATTCATTTACTCTAGCATTTTTAAGTGCTGAATTCATCCAATGTTGAACCATCTTTACATAATCAGGTACTTCTTTTGTTATAGAAATAATACTTTCTATAAGATTAGGTATTCCATATAATGCTATAATAACTATTGTTCCTAAAACAACAAGATAAGTTAGTATAACTGCTAATCCTCTTTTTAATTTAAATCTTTTCTCAAAAAATTTCATAATCGGATTTAATATATATGCAAAAACCATGGCATATATAAATGGAGCAATAACGCCTAAAAATTTCTTTAACACTAAAAAATATACTGGATAGTTATCAATAACCTTATATCCTACAAAAACTATCAATAAGAGTACTATGATATCTTTGTATTTTATATTTTTAAAAAAATTCACTTAATCCCATCACCTTTCCCTCATATTTTTTGTTTATATTCGCATTATATCATATTAATTATTGACATTTTTATTAAATATTAAAGTTTTACATTATCTATAAAATATTTAAAAAAGCACTACAAGTTATAACTTATAGCGCTTTTTTATATTACATTTTTTCTACAACTTCTATTCCTATTAAGCCTAAACCATTTTTTATTACTTGTAAGCTTGCCTTTACTAATGCAAGTCTAGCCTTTTTAAGTTCTTCATCTTCTAAGTTTAATACTGAATGAGCATTATAGAACTTATTAAATAGTTTTGCTACTTCAATTACATATCTTGTTACAACTGAAGGTTCAAGTTTTTCAATTGCTGAGTGAATATTTTTACTGAAGTTTTCTAAAGATTTGATCAATTCAAATTCTTCTTTTGAGTTTAACTTACTATAATCTACGTTTGTTAAATCAATTTCTCCAGCTCTTTCTAATATACTGTTACCTCTTGCATATGAATATTGAACATATGGACCAGTTTCTCCTTCAAATGAAAGGATTTCTTTCCAATCAAAGATTATATCCTTTTCTCTTGAATTTTTAAGATAAGTGAATATAACAGCACCTACACCTATCTTCTTAGCTATTTCTTCTTTATTTTCAAGTTCTGGGTTCTTTTCATTTATTACTTCTAAAGTCTTAGCTATTGCTTCATTTAGTAAATCATCTAAAAGGATAACCTTTCCTTTTCTTGTTGACATTCCACCATCTGCAAATTTAACTAATCCAAATCCTACGTGAACACAATCTTTAGCCCATTCTTTTCCTGAAAGTTCTAATGTTTTAAATACTTGCTTAAAGTGTAATGCTTGAGGGCTTCCTACAACATAGATACACTTATCGAAATCATAAGTATTCTTTCTGTAATTTGCAGCTGCTAAGTCTCTTGTAGCATATATAGTTGCTCCGTCTTCTTTAAGGATTATGCAAGGAGGCATATTGTATTCATCAAGCATAACAACTTGTGCCCCATTACTTTCTGTAAGTAAGTTCTTTTCTCTTAATTCATCTATTACAACTTGCATCTTGTCATTATAGAATGCTTCTCCAGCAAATGAATCAAACTTAACCCCTAAAAGATCATATACTCTATTAAATTCTTTTAAGCTAAGCTCTCTAAATCTCTTCCATAAAGCTGTTTCTTCTGGTTCTCCATCTTCAAGTCTCTTAAAGTACATTCTTCCTTCATCAACTAATGATGGATCTTTTTCTGCTTCATCATGGAATTTAACATATATTCTTAAAAGTTCTGCTATAGCATCTTTTTCAAGTGCTTCCTCATCAACCCATCTTTTATAAGCTGATATAAGCTTACCAAATTGAGTACCCCAGTCTCCTAAGTGATTGATACCAACTACATTGTATCCTTCTTCTTCAAATAATTTATAAAGTGAGTTTCCTATTGAAGTTGAGAAAAGGTGTCCAACGTGGAAAGGCTTAGCTATATTAGGTGATGAATAGTCAATACATACAGTTTTTCCTTCACCAATATTTGATGAACCATACTTATCTCCTTCTTCAATAACTTTTTCTATAGTTGCTTTTGAGAAAGCTGTCTTATCAACAAAGAAATTAACATATGGTCCTAAATTAGTTATCTTTTCAAAACCTTCGCTATTTATTTTTGAAACTAACTCTTCAGCTATCATATTTGGAGATTTTCTCATAACCTTCGCTAATTGGAAACAAGGGAATGCGTAATCTCCCATTTCTGACTTTGGTGGTATTTCTATAAGTTTTTTAATATCTTCTACATCTAAATCAACATGTTGTTTTATTAATTCAGCAATAATTTGTTTATAATCCATTTTTTATTCCTCCTTTTTTTCGTAAATATAAAAACCGCCTCTTATTATAAAATAAGAGACGGAATACTATCACTTTTTCCGCGGTACCACTCTACTTGCATAAAGAAAATGCCACTCTTTTTGTTAACGCAAATAAGTTATTTGCGGCGATCCTTACTCATTTCAGGCGCTTCTCTGAGGTTCTCTTCAACTAATCTATCTTATAGGGCTTACACCAAACTCCCTACTCGCTAAAAGAATCGATTAATATACTCTCCTCTTCATCAAATTTATTATTCTATGTTCTTCGATTCATTATACATATAATTCTTACAAAATGTCAATAAATATTTAAACACTCTTATCCCTAACATATTGCTTTGAAATGTTGTATAATAATACTAATACACATTTAAAATTTTAAGGAGTTTATTATGAAAAGAATTGGTATTATTGAACTGACTCCGACTTCAATTACATTAGCTTTAAATGAAGTAGAAGATGACGGATATTTTAATAAAATTGATGAACTTACTACATCTATAAGACTTTTTGAAGATTTAATAGATGGAAAATGCTTTTCAAAAGAAAAGATTTCTGAAACATTATCTACTCTAAGAGCATTTAAATCTATGTGTGAAATATCAGGAGTTAAAAAAATTATAGCAGTTGCAACAGAAGCTTTTAAAGTTACATCAAATAGTGATAAATTGCTAAATATAATTAAAGATGAACTTAATATTGATATTACTATATTAGATTCATATAAAGAAATTTATTATAATTTCTTAAGTATATCAAATACGATTTATTTTGAAAATTCTCTTATTGTTGATATAGAAGGTACTTCCACTCATCTTGCATGGGTTAAAAATGGAGAAATACAAAATTATTACTCAATACCAGTTGGAACACTAAACCTTACTTTAAAATATAATCTTCAAGATATAATATTAAGAGAAGATTTAGAAGCTGCTAAAATTATGATAAATAAATTAATTGATAAATGTACATGGCTTAAATATGCTGATTTTGATTCAATTATAGGTATTGGTAACACTATTAAGATTCTTGGTAAAATAGATAGAATCAAAAAACGTTATCCAATAGATATACAACATAATTACGTTCTATATGATATTGATGTTCATGATATATATAATTTATTAAAATGTAAAAATCTAAAACAACGTTCACAAATTCCAGGTTTACCTTGTGATCGTGCAGATATAATGGTTGCTGGAGTTTGTATATTCTTAAATTTACTTAATCATACAAATGTAAATAAAATAATCACATCAGCTCGCGGACTAAAAGATGGTATTATGTATGAATATATTGCTAAAAACTATGAATATGAAAAAAACATGCTAATATATAGCATTTTAGGCATTATGAATAAACTTAATATAAATAAAAGTCATGCAAATAATGTTTATAAACTATGTAAGGATCTTTTTGAAAGCTTAAAACCAATACATAAATTAGATGATTCATTTAATAGAATACTTATAACATCTTCATTATTGCATGATTGTGGTACAAGCATTGATTACTACAATCATCATAAACACAGTTTTTATATAATATTAAATTCATCTATAAATGGTTTAACACAAAAAGAATTATTGATGAGTGCTGCAATTGCTGCTTATCATAGAAATAATAAATATAGTATCCCATTTCCTCAATATAGCTCTATAATAAATAGAAATGATATAAATGCTATAGAATATATAGGAACTATACTTAAAATAGCTGAAGGGCTTGATAGAAGCTTAGAAGGTGCTGTTTCTAACATAAATGTATATATAGATGAGGAAAGCGTTAAATTAGAACTTCAATCTTCTTTAGATTTAGAAGTTGAAATAAGCCAAGCTATGAGAAGTGCTTGTTCATTTAGAGAAATATATAATAGAAATCTAATAATAGAAAAAATAAATTAAGATATATAATTAAAGCAGTTAGTTTTAAACTAACTGCTTATTTTATACTAAAAAATCACTCCAAATATCATTGAAACTATCTTTGATAATAAGTTTAATATTAATTGTGATGGTATTCTTATTATTGGTCCACCAATTAAAATTATCGCAATAAATATTAATAATTGATATTTATAAATACTTTCTGATACTTTATAAAAATGCTTTGGACTTAAATCTCTAAGAATATTAAATCCATCTAACCCTGGCAGAGGTAATATATTAAATACACATAAAGTTACATTAAGCGTTATAATATATCTTGTTATTATTATAAGTACAGGTAATAATGCTCCTCCTAAAAGGCCATACCCTGCAATAATTCTTAAGGCAAAATATAAAATAGTCCCTATAAATGCAACTATTAAGTTTGCAATTGGTCCTGCAATGCTTACTTTTAAATCATCCTTATAATAATTTTTAAAAGCTGATGGATTAACTTGTACAGGTTTTGCCCATCCTATACCACAAAACAAAATCAATAAAGTTCCTAATGGATCTAAATGATTAATAGGATTTAAATTTAATCTTCCTTGAAATCTTGGTGTCTTATCCCCTAATTTATCCGCTACCTTTGCATGAGCATATTCATGAAACGTAAACCCTATTAATATAGCAGGTATCATAAATATTATGTTCTGTAAAAAACTCATCTATAAATTCTCCTTCTTTTATTTTAAAGTATTATAACATAAAACACAGCTAAAAAAAATTAGCTGTGTCCATTATTTTAATAAACTTACATTATTTGTTGTGCAATTATAATTGCCATCAAGTTCCTTATCACTTATTGGTATTTGAGTCTCTTCTATACTTTGATTATCTTGTCCAATATATTTAACAAGCTTTTCTTTCCAAACTGAAATATCATAACTCTTATTTGTTGGTTTTATATCCTTAAATATAAAATCTTGTATTATTTTTGAGCTTTGTTCCTTATCTACAATAAGTACCCAACCCTTATTCTTATACATTCCTCCCCAAGAAATATCATCACTTACTGGTATTCTTAACTGATCAAACTTTAAACTTTCAAACTTTGAAACAGTATAGGCATAATTAAGAATTGAAGCTGGTTCTATATTAGTTTTGATATATTTTGATAATTCTGTCATTACAGAAGGATATTTAACTATACTTAAATCTCTAAATTTCTGTGTTACTAAATCAATAACCCTTCTTTGTCTTTCTGTTCTCTCATAATCACCATCTCCAACTTTTCTAATTCTTGCATAAGCTAACGCTTGCTGACCATCTAAAGTTTGTATTCCAGTTGTAGTTATCTTAGGTGACTTTTCTTTTTCATACTCACCAATAAACTTATTAAGTTCTTTTATTTCATAATCTTTTATATCAACTTCTATTCCACCAACTTTATCTATAATGGATTGAAAACCTTTAAAATTAACCATAACATATTTATTTAATGAAATATCAAAATTATCTTTAATGGTTTGCATAAGTAATTCTGGCCCACCACATGCAAGTGCTGCATTTATTTTTTGCTCTCCATGTCCTGGTATCTTTGCTAAGGTATCTCTCATAATTGATGTTAATTTAAGTTTTTTATTGTTATTATCTATTGTAGCAATAATTATAGCATCCGCTCTTGCTTTTTCATCTAATTTACGTGCATCTGTTCCTATTAATAATATATTCGTAATTCCTGGCTGTTCTTTATATTCTATAGCTTGTGCTGTAGGATTTTCTTGGTATACTTGTCCCTTAATATACATGTAAGACCCTAAAACTAGAACTATAATAAATATAGTTAAAACTGCTATTGAAATCAAGATTTTTTTATAACTAGACATTTTCACTTTCGTATTTTTTCTACTTAATTTGTCATGTCTTTTATCTTGCATATCCTATCTCCCTTAATATATATTATTCAATATTATTGACATTTTTTAAGTTAAACATTCTTTATTGCTAAATTAAAAGTAGAGCATTTATTATCATTAATAACATTATAATAAAAATTTCAGGTCAAAACCAGTACTTTTATATATAATTTACTTATATTTTGGCTAATAATTGTTTATATTATTAAAAATTTGTCTTTATATAAGCTTTTATTTAGATTTTTGTAAATATGTTATAATATAAAAAATAAATTTTAATGAGGTAAAATATGAACTATGATAATTTAGATTTAAATTCAATAAATAAATTTTTAAATACTAAATATAAGTTGTAAAATAAAATGGCCAAATGATATTTATATTAACGATAAAAAGTTTTGTGGAATACTTACTCTTATGAATTGTAATATGAATAAAATAAAATATATTATAGTTGGAGTTGGTATGAATATAAATATAAAAAAAGAAGATTTCTCATCTGATTTAAATGCAACTTCCTTATTAATAGAAAAGAATACTAAATATAATCGTGCAGAAATACTTGCAAATTTTTTAAATCATTTTGAGATATTTTATAATAATTTTATAGATAAAAATGATTTATCAGAAGTCATAAATATCTGTAGAAACAATTCACTTTTTATAAATAAAATTGCTAATTTAGTTACTTCAAAAAATATAGAAACAGTGACTTGTATAGGCCTAGATGATAGTGGAGAACTCATAATAAAGGATAGTTTTGGAAGAATAAGAAAAGTTATTAGTGGAGAGCTAACATTTAAAAATCAAAATACTCAATAGTCTTAATAGACTATTGAGTATTTTTATAATAATTCTATTCCATTTTCTCTACATATTCTATTATTTTTTTCATCCCAAACAGATGCTTGAACCTCTCCAATATGTGCCTTTCTTAAAAAATACATACATATTCTTGATTGTCCAATACCACCTCCAATTGTATATGGAAGTTTTCCTTCTAATAAAGCTTTATGAAATTCTAAATTCTTTCTTTCTAGACAATTAGCTTTTTCTAACTGATTTTCTAAAGATTTTTCATCTACTCTTATTCCCATTGATGATAATTCAACTGCACTATCTAAAACTGAATTCCAGAATAAAATATCTCCATTTAAATTCCAATCATCATAATCTGGTGCTCTACCATCATGCTTTTTGCCTGAAGCTAATTCATGGCCTATTTGCATTATAAAGACTGCCCCTTTTTCCTTACATATTGCATTTTCTCTTTCTTTAGGTGTTAAATCCTTATACATATCCTCAAGCTCTTGAGATGTGATAAAAAATATATCTTTTGGAAGTTCTTTTTCTATACTCATAAGATTATCTCTTACAAACTCTTCTGTATCCTTAAATACACTATATATCTTCCTTACAGTATCTTTTAAAGTTTCTAAATTTCTATCTTCTTTATTAATAATACACTCCCAATCCCACTGATCCACATATATAGAGTGTATGTTATCAAGTTCCTCATCTCTTCTTATAGCATTCATATCAGCATATAACCCTTTTCCTACTGGAAAGTTATATCTATGTAAGCTCATTCTCTTCCACTTTGCAAGTGAATGAACTATCTCTACATCCTCTTTTGAAGCTAGGAGATCAAATCTTACTGGTCTTTCAATTCCACTTAAATCATCATTTAATCCTGATTTAGAATCAACAAAAAGAGGTGCTGATACTCTGATTAAGTTCAATCTTTCTGCTAAGTTCTTTTCAAAATAATCCTTTATAGCCTTAATATAAGTCTCTGTTTCAATTAATGTAGCTTTACTTCTATATCCCTCTGGGATAATAATACCTTCTTGTTTCATAAATAGCCTCCTTTAATTTTATATAATATTATATAAAAAATATTTATTGTTAATTTCTATATATTACATTGATCTAAATGTGATTTCAATATTTTAGCTGATTCTTTAAGTCTATTTTCTTCATCTTCTGACAAAGGAATTTCTATAATTTCCTTAGCACCATTTTTATTAACTATAGTTGGAATTGCTAAATACATATCACTTATACCATATTGTCCTTCAAATAATGAATCTACAGTTAAGATACTATTTTCATCTCTAAATATAGCTTCAACAATTCTATTAACAGCAAGTGCTACTGCAAAGTAAGTTGCTTTCTTTCTGTTTATTATTTCATAAGCAGCATTTTTTACATCATTTTCTATTACATTTTTGATTTCATCATCCCAAGCAAGTGATGTTTGCTTTGCATATATATCAAAACTTTCTCCCCCTATTCTTCCATTACTCCAAGTTACTAATTCACTATCACCATGTTCTCCAATAACATATGAATGTATATTATTATTATTTACATTAAAATATTTACCAAGTACATACTTTAATCTTGAAGTATCTAATACAGTACCTGAACCTATAACTCTTTCTTTTGGGAATCCTGATAATTTATAAGTTATATAAGTTAATACATCTACAGGATTTGATACAACTAATAAAATTGAATCTGGGCTTAATCTTGCTATGTCTGGAATGAATCCTTTAAAGATTTTAAAGTTCTTTCCAATCATATCTAGTCTAGTTTCTCCTTCTTTTTGTCCAGCACCTGCTGTAATTATTACTATATCAGAATCCTTTGTTTCTTCTAAAGATCCGGCATATATATTAACTGGCTTTACAAATGATGTACCATGAACTAAGTCCATAACTTCACCCATCGCTTTATCCATATTTATATCATATATGCATATTTCTGTTGCTATACCACTATTCATAAGTGCATAAGCTGTAGTTGCCCCTACAAAGCCTGCTCCGATTATTGATACTTTTCTTTTTCTTTCATATAACATCTTAGTTACCTCCAATTTACCATTTTTTCTTTATCTTACCCTTTATTATAAATTTTATTATAATATCTTTTTAAATTAATTCCTATTGTTTTTGTCTGACTTTTTTGTTATTTTATTATGAATAAATATAGTATATAATTATTATATATTTTATATATAGGAGGATACGTAATGAAGTTACTTTTTTTTGACACAGAAACAACAAGTATACGTCCTGGACATATATGTCAGTTAAGTTATATAGTAGTTGATACTTCAACAAAGCCTCAGACTACTACAGGGAAAAATTTCTTTTTCGCAGTTGATGAAATGGATCCAAATGCTGAAGCAGTACACGGTTTTTCTCTTGAAAAACTATATGAGCTTTCAGGAGGAATGTATTTTGAAGATTTAGTTGGAGAATTTATAGATGATTTTATGGATGCAGATTTTGTAATAGGTCATAATGTAAACTTTGATATTAAATTTATGCATAGTGAATTATTATTTTTAGGAGCAAATTATGAACCTAAAAGAACATTCTGCACTATGTCATACTACAAAGATATATGCAAAATCTTAAAACCTAACGGTACATTCAAAAACCCAAAACTTGAAGAGGTTATTTCATTCTTAGATATTACAAAAGAACAAATAGAAAATAAAGCTAAAGAACTATTCGGAGGAAGCGGAAATTATCATGATGCTAGATTTGATACTGCTGCTACATATTTAACAGTAATTGAAGGTTTAAAGAGAAAGATAATACCTCACGGATATTTCTCAAATATATATAAAAACTAATATCTAAAAAATAAAAAAAGAGTTATAACTTAACATAACTCTTTTTTTATTTATTCATTTAATATCTTTTCATATTCTTTAATTTTTTCCTTATCCATAGGCTCTACACCTTCTAATGGATATTTAATTCCCATTTTTTCGTACTTATTTACTCCAAGTACATGATATGGAAGAAGTTCTACTTTTTCTACGTTCTTTAAAGTACTTATGAATTCTTTTAATTCTCTAATATGCTCTTCTCCATCAGTTAATCCTGGTACAACAACGTGTCTAATCCACATTTTTGTTCCATTTCTTTGAACTGCTTCAAGGAACTTTAAAGATTCATCTATATTCATTAAAGTTACTTTTTTATAATTTTCTTTTGTTAGTTCTTTTATATCAAAAAGAACTAAATCTGTGTATTTTAAGATTTCATCATACATTCCAACTCCAAATCCTGAAGTATCTATGCATGTATGTATTCCTTCTTGTTTGCACAATTTTAATGCTTCTATTAAAAATTCTGGCTGTCTTAAAGGTTCACCACCTGAAAATGTAACTCCACCATTTGAAGTTTCAAAATATGGCTTATATCTTTTTATCTTATCAACTAATTCAGATGCAGTGTATTCTTCTCCACCTCCATATTCCCATGTATCAGGATTATGACAATACTTGCATCTTAAAGAGCATCCTTGAAAAAATACAACGACTCTTATACCTGGGCCATCTACAAGTCCCATACTTTCTATTGAATGAATTCTACCTGTAGTCATAATGTTTTTAAACTCCCCTCTTAACTTAAAAATAATAACTTAAAATTTATAAAATCTCTACATAACTTTTAAATCATCATTTAATTTGTATTTTAATTATAATATATCCCCTGCTAAAGATAAATTAGCAGAGGATATTTTTAAACTTATTAACTTTTAGTTATATTACATTTTTGAGTGGAATGTTCTGTTTATAACATCAAGTTGTTGTTCTCTAGTTAACTTAATGAAGTTTACAGCATATCCTGAAACTCTAATAGTTAATTGTGGATACTCTTCTGGATGTTCCATTGCATCTAATAATGTTTCTCTATTAAATACATTAACATTTAAGTGATGAGCCTTTTGAGCAAAATATCCATCTAACATGTTGCTTAAGTTTGAAATTCTTGATTCTTTAGTCTTTCCTAAAGCATCTGGAACTATTGAGAAAGTATTTGATATACCATCTTGTGAATGTTCATATGGAAGCTTAGCAACTGAGTTTAATGATGCAAGTGATCCACTATTATCTCTTCCGTGCATTGGGTTAGCTCCTGGTGCAAATGGTTCTCCAGCTTTTCTTCCACATGGAGTTGTACCAGTCTTCTTACCATAAACAACGTTTGAAGTTATAGTTAAGATTGATTGAGTGTGGTATGCATTTCTGTAAGTCTTATTTTGTCTGATCTTGTTCATCATGTTTTCAACTAAGAATACAGCGATATCATCAACTCTATCATCGTCATTTCCGTATTTAGGGAATTCGCCTTCAACTTCGAAATCTACAGCTATTCCTTCTTCATTTCTTATTGGCTTAACTTTAGCATATTTAATAGCTGAAAGTGAGTCAGCACAAACTGAAAGTCCTGCTATACCACAAGCCATTGTTCTAAATACATCTCTATCATGTAAAGCCATTTGTAAGCTTTCATAAGAATATTTATCATGCATGTAGTGGATAACATTTAATGTATTTACATAAAGGTTAGCTAACCAGTCTGTCATAATATCGAATTTTTCCATTACTTCATTGTAATCTAAATATTCTGAAGTTATTGGTGCTATCTTTGGTCCAACTTGTACTCCTGACTTTTCATCTCTACCACCATTTATAGTGTAAAGTAAAGTCTTAGCTAAGTTTACTCTAGCTCCGAAGAATTGCATTTGCTTACCAACTCTCATTGCTGATACACAACAAGCTATAGCGTAATCATCTCCCCAATATGGAGCCATTAAATCATCATTTTCGTATTGAACTGAACTTGTATCTATTGATACTTTTGAACAGAAATCCTTAAATCCTTGAGGTAATCTTGTTGACCATAAAACTGTTAAGTTTGGTTCTGGTGATGGTCCGATAGTGTATAGTGTATTAAGCATTCTGAATGAATTCTTAGTAACTAAAGTTCTTCCATCTAATCCCATACCTCCGATTGATTCAGTAACCCAAGTTGGGTCTCCTGAGAATAACTCATTGTATTCTGGAGTTCTTAAGAATTTAACTAATCTTAATTTCATTACGAAATGATCTATTATTTCTTGAGCTTCTTGTTCAGTTATTGTTCCATTTTGTAAATCTCTTTCAATATATATATCTAAGAAAGTAGAAGTTCTACCAAGTGACATTGCTGCACCATTTTGTTGTTTGATTGCAGCTAAGTATCCAAAGTATAACCATTGAACAGCTTCTTGAGCATTCATTGCTGGTCTTGATAAATCAAATCCGTAGCTTTCTCCCATTACTTTTAATTCTTTTAAAGCAACTATTTGGTCTGAGATTTCTTCTCTTAATCTGATTACTTCTTCATCTATAGTTCTAACTTCTAAAGATTTCTTTTGAGCTATTTTATCTTCTATTAATCTATCTACACCGTATAAAGCAACTCTTCTGTAGTCACCTATGATTCTTCCTCTACCATAAGCATCTGGAAGACCTGTAACGATACCTGATTTTCTAGCTAATCTCATTTCTTCTGTATAAGCATCGAAAACACCTTGGTTGTGAGTTTTTCTATACTTAGTGAATATTTCAGAAATCTTAGGATCAACTTCATATCCATAAGCTTTAGCTGCATTTTCAGCCATTCTTATTCCACCTTCAGCCATTACAGCTCTCTTTAAAGGTGCATCAGTTTGAACTCCTACGATTTTTTCTATTGCTTTATCTATATAACCTGGTGCATAAGCATCTATTCTTGATGCAGTCTTTGTATCAACATCTAATACTCCACCATTTTCTCTTTCTTTTTTGAATAATTCACTTACTTCGTTCCATAACTTAGTAGTATTTTCAGTAGCTCCTGTTAAGAAAGAGTCATCTCCTTCATATGGAGTATAGTTATTTTGAATAAAGTCTCTGACATCAATTTCTTTTTGCCAGTTACCTGATTTAAAGTTTTCCCATTCTCTAAACATTAATGCGTCGCCTCGCTTTCATAACTTTTATAATCTAATTATAAATGATATTTTTTTCACAGTCAATATTTATTTTCATATGAAAATAAATATCATTATTTAGATTTCCTCTTACTCCTTTATTTTAAAATAAAAAATTAAAATTGTAAATTTTTTTTTATAAATTTTCTTTTTCTATTTACTATTTTTTGAAAAATATTATTTTTATCTAACTCCATATTTATCATAATAATCATTTATTTTGCTCATAATTTCATCGTCTATTATTATTTTATCATTTATTTTTTTATTATAAAGATACTCTATTATTTCTTTCATAGTTACTATCGCACATGTTTTTAATCCAAAATTTTCTCTTATTTCACTTAAAGCAGATTTTTCTCCCGTCCCTTTTTCCATTCTATCTACAGATATTATAAGTCCAACAACATCAACATCCCCTTGTTCCTTTAAAATCGGCATTGTTTCACGTATTGAAGTACCTGCTGTTGTCACATCTTCAACTATTAAAACCTTATCTTTATCTTTTAAATTTGATCCAAGAAGTATTCCCTTATCCCCATGATCTTTAACTTCTTTTCTATTAGAACAATACTCTACATCAATATCATAAAGTTCTGATAAAGCTATAGATGTTGTAACTGTTAGTGGAATTCCTTTATATGCAGGACCAAATAGCACATTAAAATCTTCTCCAAAATTTTCTTTTATAGCTTGTGCATAAAACTCCCCAAGTCTCTTTAGTTGGTTTCCTTTTTTGTAATTTCCTGTATTGATAAAAAATGGAGTTTTTCGTCCACTTTTTGTTATAAAATCTCCAAAAGTAAGTACACCACACTCTATCATAAATTCTATAAATTCTTTTTTATACGCTTTCATATTAAAAAACCTCCAATATTTTGTTAATTATTAAACAATCCCAATTATACTTTTTATGTCTTTTATTCCTTCTTTTATAAGGAAATTTTCCATTCCTTCTATTATTTCTTTTCCTGCCATAGGATTTGTAAAATTAATACTTCCGATTTGTATTGCTGATGCTCCTGCCATCATAAATTCAATAGCATCTTGCCAATTAGATATTCCACCAAGACCTATTACTGGTATATCAATAGCTTTTGATACTTCATGAACCATTCTAAGTGCTATTGGTTTTATAGCTGGTCCTGATAATCCTGCATATACATTATCAAAGACTGGTTTTCTTTTATTTATATCAACTGCAAATCCTTTTACTGTATTTATTAAAGATAGTGAATCTGCACCTGCTTCTCTGCATTTTACTGCCATATCAACTATATTTTCTGCATTTGGTGATAACTTAACAATAAGTGGTTTATCAGTTATACTTCTTATTTTACTTACAACATCATATGCAACTTCTGATTTTATTCCAAAAGCCATACCACCTGATTTGACATTAGGACATGATATATTAAGCTCTATCATATCAACTTCTGTATTATTAAGTTTTATGACAGCCTCTTCATAATCTTCTATACATCCACCACCAACATTTGCAATTACATTTGTATTAAGTTTTTTCATATTTTTTAGTTCATGTTCTATAAAATAATCTATTCCTGGATTTTGAAGCCCAACTGAATTCATCATGCCACTTGCAGTTTCATATACTCTTATTCCATCATTTCCATCTTTCTTTTTTATAGTTAATCCTTTTGATGATATTCCACCTAACATACCAACATCATAAAATTCTTTATATTCTTGTCCAAATCCAAATGTGCCTGAAGCTGCTATAACAGGATTTTTAAATTCTACTCCATTTATATTAACATTTAACATATATAACTCTCCTTATAACTCTACATAATCACCATCAAATACTGGTCCATCTTTACAAGTTCTCTTATTTCCTTCTTTTGTTTTACATGTGCAAACTAGACATGCTCCAACTCCACAAGCCATATGCTTTTCCATAGACACATATATTTTTGTATTACATTCTTTGCAAATTCTTATAACTTCTTTCATCATAACTTCTGGTCCACAACATAAAACCACATCATAATCTTTTGCTTTTAAAATATCTGTAACAAACCCTTTTGTGCCATGCTTTCCAGTATTAGTTGCTATATTTATATTGTTTATATAGTCTTCAAACTCATCTACTAGATATACATCATCTCTAAATCCAGCATACAAATCTATGTTAGATGCTGTATTTTTTTCCCTAAGTTCTCTAGCTACCTCAAGCATTGGTGCAATTCCTATACCTCCAGATACTAATGCAACTTTACCTAAATTTTCATCTACATTAAATCCATTCCCTAAAGGACCTGTAATATTTATTTTATCTAAGCTTCTTAGCTTACTTATTTTTTCTGTTCCTGAGCCAACTACAGCATAAACAAATGTAAGCTTATCATCTTCTTTTTTGCAAATGCTTATAGGTCTTGGCAAGAACACATTTTTTGCTTTAAGCATATAAAATTGACCACATTTTATCTCATCATCACTTTTTACTACTAATTTAAATATCCCTTTTTGTATCTCTTCATTACTAAGCACAGTAACTTCTTTATATACAATACTCATAGTTAAAATCCCCCTTAAATCTCACATGCTTCTCTTATCTCTTTTTGCATTCTAATAACTTCTTCTCTAGCACATTTTGCAAAATCTTTTTCTAATGCTCCATTATTTTTATAAGCTAAAAGTATATTTCTTGATGAATTTACAACTCCACCATTACAGTTTCTAAGATACATTGCAACATCTTCAGCTTGTCCTCCTTGCGCACCATAACCTGGTATTAGGAAAAACATTTCCTTAAAATCTTCTCTAATCTTTTCGGCTTCTTTTACATGAGTACAACCAATTACTCCTCCAAGCGGAGTATATCCACATTCACCTATATATTTTTTTCCTATATTTAATATTTTTTCACCAACTATATCATAAACATTTCTTCCACTTGAAGTTTTTACACATTCTATATCTTTAGCCCCTTGATTTGAAGTTCTAACTAAAGTAAATACTCCTTTATGACCAGTTTCTATATATGACATATATGGCTCTATACTATCCATGCCCATATATGGATTTAAAGTTATAAAGTCAGCTTCAAAATCTCCTTCAAAATGAGCTTTTGCATACATTTTAGCCGTCGCTGCAATATCACCTCTTTTTATATCTGCTATAATTATTTCTCCTTTTTCTCTAAGGTATGATAATGTGTCTTTATAAGCCTGTAACCCTTCAATTCCTAATGCTTCATAATAAGCTATTTGAACTTTAAAGCATGCTGCTACATCATATGTTGCATCTATTATCGCCTTATTAAATTCAAAAATTGCTTCTCTGTTTGATTTTCCTTCTCTTATAAAGCTTGGTATGTAATCAAGTGAAGTATCAAGTCCAACACATACTACTCCTCTTTCTTCTACTCTCTTATATAACTTGTCTATTATATTGTTCTTCATTTTAATCCCCCACTACCTTTTATATAAAACTTTTCCATTTTTTATTGTCATAACTACTTCCCCATAGAATTCATTTCCTTCAAATGGAGTATTCTTTCCCTTTGAATAAAACTCTTCTGAATTTATAACTATCTTTTTGTTTGGATCTATTAAAACTAAATCCCCATCTAATCCAACACTAATATTTCCTTTATTCATCTTTAATATATTTGCTGGATTTCTTGACATCATTTCTGATAGTTTATTCATAGATATAACACCATTTCTTACAAGCTTTGTATAACATATCGAAAAAGCTGTTTCTAATCCTACCATTCCTGGAGAGCCATTTTTCTTATCCTCAAATGTGTGCGGTGCATGATCTGTTGCTATACAATCTACATCTCCATGTTTTATCGCTTTTAATAAAAACTCAACGTCTTCCCTTTCTCTTATAGGAGGATTAACCCTATAATCACTAACATCATTACTTAAAGCTATATGATGTGGAGTAACCTCACAAGTTACATTTATTCCTTTGCATTTTGCATCTATTATATATTTCATAGCTTCTTTAGTACTTACATGTGCCATATGAAGTTTAGCTTTTGTAACCTTTGCAAGTGTTATATCTCTCCAAGTCATCATATTTTCTGCAAGTCTCATATCTATATCTGAAAATTCACTAGATTCTGCATGAGACATAACTACCCAATCATTTTCTTTTGCTATTTTCATAGCTTCCATCATAACTCTTGAATCAGATACACCAACACCATCATCTGATATAGCTTTAACTCTAAAATCGCCTTTAAAATCTTCTAGATGAGATATTGTTTTCCCATCAAAATTTTTTGTTATAGTTACACATTGATGTATATCTATTAAACTTAATTTTTTTTCCTTCTTTTTTACATAATCTAAAACTTCTTTACTTGAGCATACAGGCTTAGTATTTCCCATTAAACAAACTCCTGTATATCCTCCTCTTAGTGCTGCTTTAGAGCCACTTTCTAAGTCTTCTTTATATGTAAGTCCTGGATCTCTAAAGTGAGCATGTGTATCTATAAATGATGGCATTAAAGTTAAAGCATTTGCATCAATAACTTCAACATCCTTTTTATTTATATCTATTCCTATCTCTTTTATCTTCCCATTTTCTATATAAATATCCCCAAAAAAGTTTTGGTGTGAGTCAATTATATTTGCATTCTTTATTAGTAAATTCAAAATTAGCACCTCTCTAAATCCTTATCTTAATTTCACTCTATGATTACAATATTCACATGTATAAATTCCTTTTTCTTTGTCTACAAGATTAAATACTTGAGGAATATACTTTTCATCGCTTGTTATGCATCTTACATTGTCGCAAGTAATTACATCTACAACCTTTTCTGAAAGTTCTAAATTTTTAACTATCTTTCTATTTTTATTAAATTCCAACATACTAACATACCCCCAAAAGCTTACATATTAAAGCCATTCTTACATACATTCCATACTCAGCTTGCTTAAAGTATGAGGCTCTTTTATCTTTATCTACTTCTCTAGATATTTCATTAACTCTTGGAAGCGGATGCATAACTATCATATCTTCTTTTGCTAAATGCATCTTGTCCATATCTAAAATATAGCTATCTTTAAGTCTTAAATATTGTTCCTCATCAAAGAATCTTTCTTTTTGAATTCTTGTCATATAAAGAATATCTACTTTATCTATTACATCATCTAGCTTTTCTACTTCTTTAAATTCTATGTTATTCTTTTTTAATATACCTTCTTTTATGTATTCTGGTATTTTTAGCTCTTTGGGTGATATTAATATGAATCTATTGTTTTCATACCTAGACATTGCTTTTATAAGTGAATGTACTGTTCTTCCATATTTTAAGTCTCCACATAGTGCAATAGTTTGATTTGAAAGACTTCCTTTTAATGATTTTATTGTTAATAAGTCTGTTAATGTTTGAGTTGGATGTTGATGTCCACCATCACCTGCATTTATAACTGGCACATCCGCATACATACTTGCAACCTTTGCTGCTCCTTCTTTTGGATGCCTTATAGTTATAATGTCTGAATAAATTGATACCATTTTTATTGTATCTGCAAGGGTCTCTCCCTTTGAGGCTGAACTTGAATTTGGTTCTGAAAAACCTAAGATGTTTCCACCTAGTCTCATCATTGCTGATTCAAAGCTGAATCTTGTTCTTGTACTAGGTTCATAAAATAGAGTTGATAGAATTTTTCCATCACATACATGAGAATATTTTTTTGGATCTTTAATTATTTGATGTGCTAATTCAAAAATTTCTTCTAATTGTCCTATAGTAAAGTCCATAGGATCTATTAGATGCTTATTTTTTAACATATTTTCACTCCTTCTTAACCTCTCTGTGTTAAATTAAAAGGGAAATATCTTCTTACAATTGCATAAAAAAAGTCTTCCTTAAAAAACTTAAGGAAGACGTAGTTATCCCACGATACAATTGTATTACTATTACTTCCTTAATGACCTCTCTGGATCAAGTTAAAGGTTATTTTTGTATATAATATCATATAAAAAGTTATATGTAAATATATTTAATTTCTAATCATATAAAAAAGAATCTTTAGCATTAAAGATACTAAAGATTCTAATATAAAATTACTAGAGTAGATTACTTTATCACTTCTTCTATTTTATTTTCAGGGAAAGTTTCTTCTTTAATAACTTCTCCAACTAAAGATTCTTTTGATTCTAAATCTTTTTCTGCTTTTGCACTTAAAATTGTTATTAACAATAATATAAAGTTATATAATACATAGAATATTACTGCTGTTCCTATAAATATTTCAATATCTCCTATAACTTTAAATATATAAGATCCAAATACTCCAACTTTCATTAAGTAATTACTTAATTTATAAGCAGCCATAATACTAATTGCAAGTGGGAATGTAAGTGCTGCATATGTTGGTGCAAATCCTTTCTTTATAAAACCTATTATATAAGTATAAACTAATATTAAGTTTATCAGTGAAATAATAGTTAAAATAACTAATATTATAGGATTTAAAACTTTAAATGCAGTAATATATCCAACTAAGCAAAGGCTAGCAGGTGCTGCCATTATTCCTATTGTAGGTAGTTTGTGTTCTTCTAAAGCTTTATGATTAAATACTCTATATAACATTATTGGCCAAGTTATTATATATATAACAAATCCAAAATAAAATAGATATTGTGCTAATCTATCATGTCCCATTCCTGTGCTTGTAACACTGGCAACTACAACACCAACCCATACTACAAACCAACTTGGTACCATATCTTCAAATTTAAAATTCTTTATTCTAAATGTAAAGAAAAGCACAAATAATACAAAATGTATAACAATACAAATAATCCATAATGTTTTTGCAAATGTTGGTGCAACATTTAAGAAATATGCTGCTATAAGCATTAAGGTCATATCTATTGTTGGATAAAAACTTCCTAAAACTGGATTTTTTATTTCTTCTATAGCTTTTTTAGGAAATATAATTATTCTTAAAATCATTAATGCTATTGCTACAATTGCAAATATTATTGCTAATGGCTTTAAGAAACTTATTCCATTTAATTGCCATGCTGAGCTTACTGTTATTAGGCCTAAGGATGTCCCACATATCCCTATTGGATAATTTTCTAGCCTATCAATAAACCTCTTTTTTTCTCCCATATAATTGCCTCCATATACAGATTAAATAAGTCTCCCCTTATATCCTAAGATTACACGCCTATATGAGATTCTTTACGTTTAATTTTTATTCTTAAATACTAATTTTATATTTAATTAACTGAATATTTTACTATTTCACTATTTTTCATATTATCTAATGAGAATTCCATTGTATCAACTTTATTACATACACGTAAATATAACTTTCCTAAGTTTTGGTCATATGCGCACATATAACTTGTAAAGTCTGATTCTTCTTTATCTTTATTAAAATGTTCAACTCCCTTTGGAATCCAAACACTATTTAAAACACTAAATACAGCAGCTGGTGCATCTTCATCACTAACTTCATCTATAAGATTTCTTAAGTATGCAGCACGTACAAATCTTGATGGTGAAGTATAATCACCTGGTAATCCAAGTAAACCTGAACCATTTGAAATTGGATTAATTGTTGTTTCCTTATTTAAATTATTTGAATTATTATTAAAACCTTGTACTTGAACATAATTTCCTAAGTTTGTCATATGCCAATCAAATGTTGGATCATTAGCCATTACCCCTACGGTATTATTAAATACACGGAAATGTCCATTATTTGTTGCTTCTAAAACAACTGAATCCCCATTTCTATCTGTAAAAGTATAATGAACTGTCATAGGATTACCTTTTCCTAATTCTCCTAATGAAGGAATATCATCAGCAGTAACAGCAACTTTTGATATACTTTCTCTTATATCAGCTACAGTTTCAAAATTACTTAAAATCCAAGGAACTATTTCTCCAGCATTTATGGCTTTAAGTCCTTCTTTTTCTATATTTTCTTTCTTATCAAATGTACATGCATTTAAGAATAATAAACCACCTGCAAGACCTTTTTCATTAACTCCATCAAAGTATACTGTAGATCCTGCTAAATTTATTCCTATAAATGAATACTTTGTTTTCCAAGGTGTACTTTGTGTTTCTAAAACAAAATCTCTAGGAACAATATTTATTTGTGATCCAATATCAAATGGATTGAATCCTGTATCTAAAGTTCTTCCCCAATAAAGATTATTTTTATTACTTGAAATATGTATATGTGTACACATTTAAATCATCTCCTTAAACAATTAAATCTGTACCTTAAAAGTATACCTGTTAAAATTTATTGTCAATTTATAAAAAATTAATATATGAACATGATTAGATTTTTTCCTAAATATATGTATTAGCATATTTTTTAATAAAAATTAGAAAATATATAGTGAAAATATGATACTTTTTATAAAAATATAAGAAAATTTTGCATATTTATATACTGATTAATTGCACATCTATAACATTTTTTAGTTCATATAAAGTAATTTTTTACTGATAGTTTTTATTATTAACAAATTTATCGTTACAAAATATTATAATTTTGAAATTTATATTATAAAAAAACTGCTTACTAACATATAAATGTCAAAGCAGTTATTTTAATATATTTGTTATTTTATTTTTAGTTAAAAATTATTTAATTCCAATTATTCATTACATTATCCCACATCATCTTTCCACACTTAGCTAGCGTTACAGTTCCATAAACACTATTTGGAATTGATGTAGAAAGAACTGTAAATGTAAAATCTCCTTTAGGAAGCTGAAGTAATTCTGTATCATTTTCAACACCTTTTTTATCACCAGTTTTACTTGAAATTTCATATTTTAAATCATCTGGTATATAAAGGGCTAATTTATTCTTTATTTGTTGTCTTGTTAATATATCTATTAACATTGTACTATTTTCTCTATTTAAATAAGTTCCTTCATATAAATGCTTCCACAATTTAGATAAATCTCTAGCTGATGTTAAATTTTCTATATCTGATTTTCCAGTTCTTTCATCAGTTGTTTTTCTATTTAGGATAGTATTTTTTAGACCCATTTCACCTATATCTTCGTTTATTTTATCCATTCCAACAATATCAATAATCTTATTGGCTGCCGTATTATCACTTTGAATAAGCATAGCAACTAAAAGTTCAAATACAGTATAATCTCTTGAATTAAATTCATGAATTATACCAGTTCCATAAACTTTATCTGCTCCTTCTATCTTTACTTTATCCATAAAAGATACATTTCCTCTTTCTACATCTTTTATTAAAGAAATTGATATAGGTAATTTCATGCACCCTGCTGATATCATCTGAACGTTTTCATTATAACCATAAACAAAACCGCTTTTTAGGTCTTCAAAGAAGAAACTATAATTACCTATTCTTGATTCTAAATACTTTTTAATTTCTTTCATAATACCCTCCAATATCAAAATTAAAATTTACCCCAATTTTTAGTAAAATTATAATATATTATAAATTTGCCTTAAATCATACAAATTTATTCTAATAAAGGATTTAGCGCTATGCTAAACCCTTAAAATTATTCTTTAATTAATCTCCAAATGAAATTCCTATCTTTTTAGCAATTTTAACTAATTCGCAATTTGGATCAACTTGCTTAGTTTTTTGACCTATTACATTTTCTAAACTATCATAAGTTATTTCATTTCCTTTTAAACATACCATATTTCCAAATATACCTTCATTTATCATTTCAACTGCTGCTACCCCATATCTTGTTGATAAAATTCTATCATAAGTAGAAGTATTTCCTCCTCTTTGAATATGTCCAAGCACAGTACATCTTACCTCATGATCTTTTATTATTTTTTCCAAATCATCAGCTAATTTATTTCCTATTCCTCCAAGTCTTATTGGATCTGGACTATCACTAACTACTTTAGAAATAACAATATTTCCATCTTTAGGTTTAGCACCTTCAGCTATTACTATTATTGTAAATAGTTTGCCTTCTGCGTTTCTTTCATTAACTTTATCAACTATCTTATTAATATCATATGGGATTTCTGGAAGTAAAATTACATCTGCTGATCCTGCAATTCCAGATTCTAATGCAATCCATCCAGCACCTCTTCCCATAACTTCGCAAATCATAACTCTATGATGTGATTCAGCTGTTGTATGAAGTCTATCTAATGCTTCTGTTGCTACATCTATTGCTGTATTAAATCCAAATGTAACATCAGTTGATGCTAAATCATTATCTATAGTCTTTGGAACTCCTATCACTTTTATACCTTTTCTTGCAAAATCTCTTGCTGAAGTTAATGTACCATCACCACCTATAACAACTAATACATCTACCCCTTCTCTTTTTAAATTTTCAACAGCTATATCAGAAACATCTTTCTTTACCATTATTCCATTTTCCATAACATTATAATCAAAAAGATTATCTTTATTTGAACTATATAAAATAGTTCCTCCTCTATGAAGTATTCCAGATACTGATTCTAATGTTAATTTAACAAAGTCATTTTTATATAATCCACGATAACCAAATTTATAACCTATAACTTCATAACCATAATTTAAAATTGCTGTTCTAGTTACTGCCCTAATTACAGCATTTAATCCAGGACAATCTCCTCCCCCAGTTAATAAAGCTATTTTTTTCACTCCTTTTGACACTTAAAAATCCCCCTCTACCAACAATTAAATTTATTTTTTATATAACTTAAAAGAGAAAACTTAATTTATTTATAATATTCAATTTACTTTTTAAAATATATGATTTATATAAATCTATTATGTATAAAAAAAGTCTAGTTAATGAAACATTAACTAGACTTTCTAAATTATAAATATTCTATTTATAAAGCCGGTAAAGTCATGAAACCTGCAAATACTAATACAGCAAGTATTACACCTACTATTACTCTGTATATTGCAAATACTCTCATTGGCTTTTTCTTTAAGTAGCTTACAAACTTATCCATAACTACTATTGAAACTATAAATGCTACAATAAATCCAACAGCTAGTGCTATCCATTTTGTTGAATTCATTTCTGAATAATCAAACTTTAACATATCAAGCCCGCTTGAACCAATCATAGCTGGAATTGCTAAGAAGAATGAGAATTCTGCTGCAATCGGAGTTGAAAGCCCTGCTATCCAACCACCCATTATAGTAGAAGCACTTCTTGACATTCCAGGCCACATAGCAAAGCATTGAGCTACACCAACTATCAAAGCTTCTTTAGGTGTAATACTATCTATATCATTTGCCTTAGGCTTTCTTTTTCTATAGATATTTTCTATAACTAGTAATAAGATACCCCCAACTATAAATCCGTATATAACAGCTCTTGGAGTAAATAAAGACTTAATCTTATCATGAAGTAATAATCCAACTATAAGTGCTGGTATTGATCCAACAATTACATTAATTCCAAATCTAAAACCTGTTTTTCCTTCTTTTCCTTTTGTAAAAATAAACTTAAAGAATTCTACTACACTTGTACTAATTTTTTCCCAAAATAGTACAACAACTGCTAAAATTGCTCCAAGTTGTATAACAACTTCAAACATATCAGCAAATGGACCTGTAAAATCAATTAAGTTTCCAACTAGTATCATATGTCCTGTTGATGATACTGGAACAAATTCCGTAAGACCTTCTACTATAGCAATAATTATTGCTTTAAATATCAATAGTAAATCTATTCCCACTGATTTTCACTCACTTTCAAAAATATTATTGACTTTTTAATTATAAGTATATTATCAGTGGTTGTCTATATCCAATCACTTAATTAAGTAAATTTTAAGAAAATATGGGAAAGTAAAAAATTAAGTACTATTTATTATTTTAAAACATTATCTAATATTTCATCTTTTTCTTTTTCAATATCTGGTTCAAAGCTCTTTAGTAAAGTAAAGTTTCCTTTTAGTTCATACTCTCCAAGATATGCTGGAATAAGTATGCTATCTCCCATTTTAATTTCTAGTGATTTATTATCCCAAATTATTTCTCCACTTCCATCAACACAAGTAAATAAATAGAATCTATCTTTATCACTTTCTTCTTTCGCACTTTCTTTTATTTCATATTTTTCTATTGCAAAATATTTACTAACACAAAGAACTGTCTTATCATATCCATCTTCATGGATTGTAATTCCTTTTATATTTTCTCCTTTTAATGAAAAATCAATAACATCTAGTGCTTTCTTTACATGTATTTCTCTTCCTCTTCCATAATCATAAACTCTATAAGTTGTATCACTGCTTTGTTGTATTTCAGCTATTACAACGCCTTCACAAATAGCATGAACTAATCCACTTTTTATATAAAACATATCGCCTTTTTTTACAGGGATTTCATTTAAATATGGAGTTAAATCACCCTTTTTGATAGCTTCTTCAAAAGTCTTTTTGTCACAATTTTTTGTTCCAACTATAAGTGATGCTCCTTCTTTTGCGCTAACAACATACCAAGCTTCTGTTTTTCCAAGATCATTTTCTGCTATCTTTGCATATTCATCTCCTGGATGTACTTGAACTGATAACTTATCATTTGCACTTATAAGCTTTATTAATAATGGGAAAGTATCAGTTTTTATTTTATCACCTAATAATTTATGCCCTAATTTTTTTATAAGTTCATCAAATTTAATACCTTTAAATTCTCCATTTTCAACAATACCAGTTCCATTTCTATGACAAGCAATATCCCATGATTCTCCTATTTTACCATCTGGTAAATTATCTCTAAAGCTTTCTAGCTCTCTTCCTCCCCATATCTTATCGTAATATAAATTTTCAAATTTAATTGGATACATTATAATCACTCCTTTTCTATTTCCATTAATCTATTTATTATGTATATAATTACATATTCTTGAACCAATAGTATAATACTCCAATTACAAAGTTTACTCAACATTTTTATGAAAATTACATTTACAAATTACTTTTAAGATAAATTTTTTTATTTATTTTAATGTTAATTTTTATTGTATTTATTAATATTTCGCTGTAATATAATTTTGTGTTATACTAATTATTATTTATATGATAGTTATAAATTTTTATTAATTATAGGGTGGTGAATATTATTAATATAAAATCATTTATAAGTATTATTTCTAGTAAAATAGTACTTTTTATTTCAAAGAACTTTTTAAAAGGTGGTAGTACCTTCCCAGGTAGAGTTGCTTTAAAGTTAGATAGAAACATCTTAAAAACTGTTTCTAAAGGATATAAAGTTATTCTTATAACTGGTACAAACGGTAAAACAACAACTACAAGTATGATTACAAACATACTTAAAGAAAATGGATTTAAAGTAATAACTAATAATACAGGTGCAAATCTTTTCCCTGGAATTGTTTCCTGCTTTATTGATAACTTTAAATTTGGAGACAAAAACACATCAAAATATGCAGTTATAGAAGTTGATGAAGCTAATGTTAAGTTTATTACTGAATACATAACTCCTGAGCTTTTAACTGTAACTAATTTATTTAGAGATCAGCTAGATAGATATGGTGAAGTATACACAACTCTTACAAAAATCCTTGAAGGAGTAGTTAAAGCTCCTAAAACAA
Organism: Clostridium sp.; assembly: GCF_034179595.1. GTDB lineage: Bacteria > Bacillota > Clostridia > Clostridiales > Clostridiaceae > Clostridium. The sequence goes on along the minus strand of NZ_JAXFPT010000048.1, from coordinate 12,474 downwards.
AACTTATCTTAAATGGGGATGAATCTTTACTTGGCAAATTAGATGTTAAAAATCCTACAGAATTTTATGGATTTAGCGTACCAGTACAAGAAGATACAAAGCTTGATGTAAACGCTGATTCTAAATTCTGTAAATTCTGTAAATCTCCATATAGCTATAACTTTATTACATATAATCACTTAGGAGATTTCTATTGCCCTAATTGTGGATATAAAAGACCTCCTTTAAAGTATAAAGTTAATGAAATAATAGAAGTTACTCCTGAATACTCAAGAGTTGTTATAAATAACACTCCAATTACAATAAGTCAATCTGGAGCTTATAACATATATAACGCACTTTGTGCTTATTCAATAACAAAAGAACTTGGGGTACCAGATGAAGTAATTGCAAAATCTTTAGGAAAGCAAGATTCAAGTTTTGGTAGACAAGAAGTTATTAAAATTGATGATAAAAATGTTAAAATAATACTTGTAAAAAATCCTGCAGGTTATAACCAAGCAATCGATACTTTATGCTTAAATAAAGAACCATTCTCTGCTCTATTTATGCTAAATGATAATTATGCAGATGGAAGAGATGTATCTTGGATTTGGGATGTTGATTTTGAAAGACTTCCAAAACTTCCAATAAATAATGTTTATATCTCAGGTATGAGAATGTATGATATGGCAGTTAGACTTAAAACTGCTGGACTTGATGCTAACAAGTTTATAATAGAAGAAGATTATGAAAAATTAACTAACAAGCTTAAAGAATGTAAAGATAAAAACATCTATATACTTGCAACTTATACTGCAATGATTAATTATAGAAAGCATCTACATTCAAAAGGCTATATACAAAAGCTTTGGTAAAGGAGGTATTTTTATGGAATTAAATATTTGTCACCTTTATCCTGATTTATTAAATGTTTATGGTGATGTAGGAAATATATTAATACTTAAATCAAGAGCTGAAGCTCGTGGAATAAAAGTAAATGTTATAGATATATCTGTAAATGATAAATTTGATGGAGAAAATTATGATATAGTTTTCTTTGGTGGTGGCCAAGACTATGAACAATCAATAGTTTCAGCTGACTTAATGAAAAATAAAAAAGAAGATTTAACTAAATATGTAGAAGATTCTAAAGTATTATTAGCTATATGTGGTGGCTATCAACTTCTTGGAAATTATTATAGAGCTCCAAATGGAGAAAAATTAGAAGGATTAAAAATACTTGATATATATACTGAAGGTGGAGACACTCGTTTTATTGGAGATACAATAATAAGAAACGATGAATTTTCTCAAACTTACGTTGGATTTGAAAATCACTCAGGTAGAACTTATATAAATAATTTAAAACCTCTTGGTAAATGCATCCAAGGATACGGAAATAATGGTGAAGATGGTTATGAAGGTTGTGTTTATAAAAACACTTTCTGTACTTATTTCCACGGATCATTACTTTCTAAAAATCCTGAACTTGCAGATAAATTATTAGAGATAGCTTTAAATAATAAGTATGAAAATGTTACTTTAGAACCTCTAAATGATGAATTAGAACTTAAAGCTAAAGAAAATATAATAAAAAGATTTGAAAATAAAGATAAATAAAAAAAAGCCTCTTTTATAGAGGTTTTTTATTTTTAATTTTAATATAACTTTCTGCTTAACTTTATTGTAATAATTTTAATCTCTATTTTAACCTAAACTTTATTGTTATTACTTTAATAAGGTGATATACTTTTTTGTATGCATGTCTATTTAATCATTAACAAAAAAGAATGAGGTGAAAAAATGAATTTAACTAAAAAAAGTATGCTATTAAAAGTAATAGTAGTTGTTTTTGCTATGTATTTATTAGCTCCTTTTGGATTAGTAAAATCATATGCAGATACGCAAACTTTACAAGATCCAAGTATAACTGCAAAATATGCAATTACAATGGATTTAAAGACAGGTGAAATTATTTATTCAAAAAATGCAGATGCAAAAGCATATCCTGCAAGTATAACTAAGCTATTAACTGCTTTAATATTTGCAGAACATGCTCAAAAATATGATACAATCAAATTTACTGAATCTGCAAAATCTCAACCTGCTTATTCATTACATTCAAATTGGCCAGGAGTTACTATGAAAGTCGGAGATACAATGACTGCTGATGATGTAATGAAAGGTTTATTAATGTTCTCAGGAAATGATGCAGCTTACATGATAGCTGATAAGGTTTCTGGAAATGTTGATAATTTTACAAAGCTTATGAATGAAAAAGCTCAAGAGCTTGGTATGAAAAACACACACTTTACAACACCAAACGGATTACATAATGCTAACCACTATACAACAGCTTATGATTTAGCATTACTTACTAAAGCTGCTTTTAACAATCCATGGGTTAGAGAAGTAATGGAAACTAAAGAAGCTACAATTACTATTGGTGGAAAAACTGTTAAATTAGAAAACAGAAATAAGAATTTAGGTAAAGATGGAAATATTGCAGGTAAAACTGGTACAACTGATGCAGCTGGAGAATGTTTATCAGCTGTTTATGACAGAAATGGCAGAGAAATCATTGGTATAGTTTTAGATTCAGCAGTTAGTGCTGATGATTCAACTAGATATAATGACATGAATAAAATAATGGATTATAGCTATGCTGCACAACCATCTGTATTTAAATCAGCTGGAGATTCTATAAAAAATGTAACTTTAAACTATAAAATATTTAGATTCTTTGGTCCTGAAAAGACAATAGAAGCTCCTGTAACATTATCAGAAGATGCTATGCTTTATAAAAATACATTTAATGATAAAAATGCTGAAATAACATTTAATAATGAAGATAAAAATGCATGGTCTGTTGCTTCACACAAAGAAGTTGATTTAAACTTATCAGTTAAAGATTATCATACAACTTTAAAAGGAAGCATTGGAATATCAGCTGGACAATTAATTAAAGCAAATATATTTGCTTACTTAGGTGTACTTGTAGTTATAGTTGTAATAGTATTACTAATACTTTTAATAATAAAATTTATTGGTGGTAGACGTAACCGTAAGAGCCGTTATGGAAGAACATATAGCAGCTATAGAAGATACTAATTTATACTTAGAGTAAGATAAAAGAGCGGAAGTTAACTTCCGCTCTTTTATCTTTTCTTTTTTTTGCTTATACTCTTTTTATTATTTTTAGAAGACTTAGACTTAGTTTTTTTATTTCCCAAACTTTTAACTTTTGACTTATTTTTATTCTTTGTTTTTTTATCTAAATTATTAGTTTTTTTATTTTCTTTTGTATCTTTATTTTCTTTAATACTTTTATTTGCATTTGGTTTTGTTTGCTTCTTCTTCATTACTGAATGTCCAAAGCATCCAAGTGAAGTTCTAGGTAACTTATAATACTCTCCATGGCAATATGCTATTAAATCACCCTTTTCAAAATGAATCTTACCCTTTTCATCTATAAGATCTTCATTTATATGTGAACTTAAAACATCAGCAATAAACATATCATGACTTCCAAAAGGAATTATTTGTCTTACTCTACATTCAATATTTATTGGACATTCCTCAATATATGCAACATTTATGTTGTCACATTCTCTCATAGTAAAATTCATTTCTTTTATTTTATCTATCTTTTTACCACTTCTAACTCCACAAAAATCAACTTTTTTTGTCATACCTGCATGAGGTATATTAACTACAAATTCCATTGACTCTTTTATGTAATCATAAGATAGTCTCTCAGGCCTTATAGAAATTGATAGCATAGGAGGTCTTGTGCATACTGTTCCTGCCCATCCTACAGTAAATACATTATCTTTTCCTTCTTTATTTCTTGATGTTATTAATACTACTGGAACTGGATTTAAAACTACACTTCCTTTAAAATCTCTTTTTTTCATATGTTTTATTACTCCCAATCCTTCCAAACTTCTGGTTTATACCCTACCGTCGCTAATTTTCCATTTCTAACTATAGGTGTTTTTATTAAACTTTGTTCTTTAAGTAAAATTTCAAGCTTAGTTTCATTACTTCTTATTTTATCTAAATTTGAAGTTTTATACGCTTTAGCTTTTTGATTAATTAATTCATTAACCTGAATTACTTTATTTACATTATTTAATTCACCTTTACTTATGCCCTTTTCTTTCATATCTATAAGTGAATATTTTATTTTTCTTTCTTTAAAGTATCTTTCTGCCTTTTTAGTATCAAAACATTTTTTACTTCCAAATATCTGTATATTCAAAATATATATTCCCCTTTCTCTTTATAATAATTCTAATATTTCTTCTGGAGAATCTATTAAATAATCTGGCTTTACCTCTTCTAATCTCTTTAAATCTAATGCTGTATATTTAACTCCACAAGTCTTACAACCAGCTTCTTTTCCACATAATAAGTCAAAATGACTATCCCCTACCATTAATGCATCTTTAGGATCAACACCTAATTTTTCGCAAGCAAATAATGCAGGTTCTGCACTTGGCTTATGCTTTTTTGTGTATTCTGGTGTAACTATTACATCCATATATTTTATTATATCAGCAATCTCCATACCTCTTCTTGCTAAGTTTTCTCTTTTTGAAGTAACTATAGCTAATTTTATACCTCTATTTTTAAGTTCCTCTAAAAGCTTAGGTACTCCTTTAAAAGGAAAACACATATTATCATGAATTTTTTCATTATATTCTCTATACATATGTATTAAATTTTCAATCTTTTCTTCATCTTTAGTAAACATTTTGAAAGTATATGGTAATGGTTGACCAAAATATGATGTTATTTCATTTTTTGAAAGTGTAAGTCCTAACCCTTCTTTAAATGTATAATCAAAAGATTTATATATTAATTCATTAGTATCTAATAAAGTTCCATCTAAGTCAAATAAAACTGCTTTTATCATTTTATCCATCCCCTCTCTTTTTATATACTGGTTATTATATCAAAAATAATACCTTATTACTAACTTTAAATCATTCTAAAGACAATCTTCTACAATTGTAATATTCTAATATTTATGCTATATTTCTGTTATATAAAACTAGTAAACATTTATACTTGGAGGATTATAATGGAATTAAAACTAAAGAATAGAGATTATTATTTTGATACCTTGAAAGGACTTCTTATTTTATTCGTTATAACGGGTAATTCTCTTGAACTTGCAAGCCCACAAAATGTAAACACTCACTATTTTATATTATTTTTATATATGTTCCATATGCCTATGTTTACTTTCGTATCCGGTTATTTTTGTAGACTTAGTAAAAGGACAACCGTACAGAAAGTTAAATCAACATTTAAACTATATTTCTTTGCCCAATTAGCCTATATAATATTTTATAAATACATAATAGGATGTAATGGTTATAAATTTGAACTTATGTACCCTCAATGGACTCTTTGGTACTTATTATCTTTAACTTGTTGGTACATATTATCTGATTACGTTGATAATAATAAAAAATGGCTTATTGGTTCAATAATTGTTTCATTAATTCTAGGATTTGATAATTCAATTGGAAGTTTAAGTAGTATATCAAGAACAATTTTCTTCTTTCCATTTTTCATAGCTGGAATGTCTTTTAAAAAAGAATATGTAGATATATTAAAAAAACATAGATTAAAGCTTTTAGCAGGCTCTATAATAATTCTTATTATACTTTATGCCTTATCACATTCTATAAAAATAGAGCTTTTATTTGAACTATCATCTTACTCATCTTATTATGATGATTTATTATTCCCATTATGTATAAGAGCTTTCCATTATATAGGGGCATTTTTAATTGGTGGATTTATATTAACACTTATACCAAATTTTAGAACAATTTTTTCTCCTATTGGAAAAAATTCATTAGTATTATATCTACTTCATGGTGCAATAAGTAATATATTAATAGGACGTGGAATAGCACGATACTCAAATTTATTTGTTCTTATATTATCAGAACTTCTTATAATTGGAGTAACTATATTATGTGCTGCAATATTCTTAAAACTTAAAAATTTCTATATAACTAAGAAAAGCAATATCTCTTGATATTGCTTTTCTTAGTTTGCTCTATCTTTTAACAATCTAGTACTTTTTGTCATAGTATAAAACACAGATAATTATTTTGTTATAAAAGGAGTGCTTATGAAAAGAAAATTTAGTTTATTAATTTCTAGCCTAGCAATTTTACTTATAACATGCATATGTCTTATTGGATGTGAAAAACCAAATGATAATTCAAATCTAAAAACTGTACGTCTTAATGAAGTTGTACGTTCTGTCTTCTATGCACCAATGTATATTGCAATAAATGAAGGTTTCTTTGAAGAAGAAGGCTTAAACATTGATTTATCCACAGGACAAGGTGCAGATAAGGTTATGCAAAATGTATTGTCTAATAATGCTGATATAGGATTTTGTGGACCAGAACAAGTTATTTATATCTATAATCAAGGTAGAGAAGATTATCCTGTTTTATTCTCACAACTTACAAAAAGAGATGGTTCTTTCCTTGTTGCAAGAGAAAAAGATGAAAACTTTAAATGGTCTGACTTAAAAGGCAAAGACATAATAGGTGGAAGACCTGGCGGTGTTCCTGAAATGGCTTTAGAATATGTATTAAATAAAAACAATATCTCTCCTAAAAAAGATGTTAACATGGTTACTAATTTAGATTTTACAGCAACTTCTGGTGCTTTTAAATCTGGTACTGGAGATTATGTAGCATTATTTGAACCTACAGCTTCAATGCTTGAAAAAGAAGGTAGTGGTCATATAGTTGCATCAATTGGTGAATCATCTGGTGAAGTAGCTTATACTTGCTTCTTCTCAACAAAATCTTATATGGATAATAATAAAGATACAATAGAAAAATTCACACGTGCTATATATAAAGGCCAAATTTGGTTTAAAGAGCATTCTTCTAGTGAAATAGCAGATTCTATTTCATCTTTCTTCCCAGGTACTGATAAAGATATAATTATTTCTGTTATTGATAACTATAAGGAAATAGACGCTATAGCAGATGATCCAACTGTAAATGAAGAAAACTTAAATCATCTTATGGATATAATAAGTGATTATGATTCTTCTTTAATTCAATCAAGGCCACCATTTGAAGATATAGTTAATAATGAATTTTCTAAAAAGGTTACTTCTGAAAAATAATTTATGATAATAAGGAGCTATTCCTTATATGGAATAACTCCTTTATACATATAGTAATTACTATTTTATCTTCTATAAAATAAGGTGGTGAATTTATTTGGCTCTATTAAATATTAATAATATAAAAATGAACTATCACTCTCTTAAAGGAGAAACTGAAGCCATTAAAGATATAAGTTTTGTAGTAAATGATAAAGATTTTTTAAGCATTCTAGGACCTTCTGGATGTGGAAAATCAACACTTTTAAATATAATAAGTGGCCTATTAAAACAATCAAGTGGCACTGTAACTTATAATAATGAACCTATAAGAAATAACTTAGATAAAATAGGCTATATGTTTCAAAAAGATCATCTCTTTGATTGGACTTCAGTTTGGAATAACGTAATACTTGGATTAAAAATTAAGGGCTTACTTACTGATGAAAATATAGCTAGGGTTGAAGCTTTATTAGATAATTATGATTTAACTAAATTTAAAGATCATAAGCCTACTGAATTATCAGGTGGTATGCGTCAAAAAGTTGCTTTAATTAGAACACTTGCATTAAATCCTAAAATTTTATTCTTAGATGAGCCTTTCTCTGCTTTAGATTATCAAACAAGACTTAATGTTTGTGATGAAATTCATCAGATAATAAAGCTTGAAGGAAAAACTGTAATTATGGTAACACATGATATCGGTGAAGCTATATCTACATCAAATAGAATAATTGTGTTAAGTAAAAGACCCTCTGTTATAAAAAGAGAAATAGAAATATCTTTTAAAAATGATCCTTTAACTCCATTTAATAGAAGAAAAGAATCAGAATTTAAAAACTACTTTGATTTACTATGGAAGGAGCTGGATGATAGTGATTAGTAAAGAACACGAGCTTTATTTAAAGAAATTAAAGAAAGATAAACTTAAAATATCTCTTTTTAGAATATTTATATTACTATTCTTTTTAATATTATGGGAAGTTTTAGCTGATTATAAATTTATAGATCCATTCTTAACATCTTCACCATCTAGGATATTTTCATCTCTTTTGTCTTTTATTTCTGATGGAACTATATGGAGTCATATTGCTATCACTTGTTATGAAACAATTATTGGATTTATCTTAGGAACTATTATAGGAACTATCATTGCAATTATTCTTTGGTGGTGTCCATTTACTTCAAAAGTATTAGATCCTTATATAGTTGTTTTAAATGCCCTTCCAAAGGTTGCCCTTGCCCCAATAATCATCTTCTGGGCTGGTAATGGTATAACTGCTATAATTGTAATTGCACTTCTTATATCAGTTGTTACAACAATTATAAGCGTATATACTGGATTTAATGAAATAGATAAAGAAAAACTATTACTTATGGAGACATTCCAAGCATCAAAATTTCAAATATTAAGATATCTAATATTCCCCTATAGTATACCAACATTAATATCAGCACTAAAAATAAATGTTGGATTATCATGGGTAGGTGTTATAATGGGAGAATTTTTAGTTGCACGAAAAGGACTTGGTTTTTTAATAGTTTATGGTGGACAAATATCACAGCTTGATATGGTAATGATGAGTATTGTAATTCTTTCCATAATCGCTTTTATAATGTATAAATTTGTAGCTATTATTGAGAATAAATATGTAAAAAAATAATTAACAATATTTAAAAAGATATCCTATTGATAACATTTTCATTAACATTTATAAAGGGTTTGTAAATATTTGTAACTTGCAAACCCTTGATTTTTCTAGCTTAATCAACTGTTTACTTAATTTCTCTAAAGTGATACATTTATATAGTAATACATAATACTAAGGGGAGATTGACTTGAAATTATTTAGAGAAGCACTTATCATATTTGCAATATGTTTAATAGGGGATGCGATAGTTTCCTTAACTGGCATTCCAATTCCAGGAAACATAATAGGTCTATTATTACTTCTAGTAGCACTTTGTACAAAAATAATAAAAGTTGAACAAGTAGATACAGTATCAACTTTCTTTTTAGACCATTTAGCCTTTTTCTTTATTCCTGCAGGAGTTAACTTAATGACTTCTCTTGGACTTTTAAAATCAAGTATAATACAAATCATAATAGTTTGTATAGTTACTACAGCAATAGTTATTGCTTCAACTGGTTTGATTGTACAATTTATAGTTAACCTATTAAACAAGAAAAAGAAAGGAGAACAATAGGATGAATGCATTATTAAGCGATAAAAACATACTTATACTTTTTAGTATTTTCCTTTCTCTTATCGCATTTGAGATTGGAATGTTTATCTACAAAAAGACAAAAATACCTATATTTAATCCACTACTTATAGCAATAATTCTTGTAATTTTATTTTTAAAAGTATTCCACATAGACTTTGATACATATAATCAAGGTGGTAAATTTATAAATATGTTCCTTGGACCTGCAACAGTAGTATTAGCAGTTCCTCTTTATAAACAAATAGAAGCATTAAAGAAAAATGCAATCGCCATATTTATTGGAATATTCTTTGGAACACTTATCGGAATTTTTTCAATAATATTATTATCACACTTACTAGGACTTAATATATCAATAGTTAAATCATTAATACCTAAGTCTGTAACAACTCCAATAGGTATGGCTATAAGTGCACAACTTAACGGAATAGTACCAGTTACTGTACTTGCAATTATCTTATCCGGAATAATCGGTGCAATAATTGGACCTACAATATTAAAGATATTTAGAATAAGAAATAAAATTGCAGTTGGTATTTCTCTTGGTACAGCATCACATGCTATCGGTACTACAAAAGCATTAGAAATCGGAGAAACTGAAGGTGCTATGAGTTCACTTTCAATAGGTATTTCAGGTACAATGACAGTGTTTATTGCACCTTTAGCATTTAATATTGCAGTATCTGTATACAATTTATTATTCCATTAAAAAGTATAGATATAAAAAAAGAAACCTAATCTTTAGGTTTCTTTTTTTATAAATTTTAATTGTTATATACATTTTTAACTTCTAAAAGTTTTCTATTTAATAATGCTAATTTATTATCTTTAAAAACTGTATATGTTGATTTTCTTGTATATGCTTCTAATTTAAGCATAAATTCTTCAGGCTCTATGCTTTTTTCATACACAAGTTTTAAACCTTTTTCCCATGATGCCGTAAGCTTTGGATTTAAAAGAGATGGTATAGAAACATTTATTACTTCATAAATCATTTCCCCAAGTTCTGTCGGAGTTAAAATTTGTGTTTTATTATTTGATTTAATATAATCAATATTTATTAATTTCTTTAATATCTCAGCTCTAGTTGCTGATGTACCAATACCTGCACCTTTTATATGCTCTCTTAATTCTTCATCTTCTATAAGCTTACCTGCATTTTCCATTGCTATTATTATTGATCCTGTTGAAAATCTTTTAGGAGGACTAGTCTCCCCTTCTTTCATTTCTAAGAAGTTTATATTTACCTTTTCACCCTTTTTTAAATCTTTTGGAAATTCATCAATTTCTTTTTCTTTTTTACTCTCTAAAACATCTAAATATCCTCTTTCAACACAAACCTTTTTAGTTATATAAAAAGGCTCATCACCTACAGTTATAGTTATAGCTTGCTTACTATATTGCGCTTTAGGGTAAAATATAGCTATAAATCTTCTAAGTATTAAAAAATATATCTTTCTTTCTATTTCTTTTAATGAATTTATAGTAAAGTTACCCTCACCAGTAGGAATTATAGCATAGTGATCTGTTATTTTCTTATCATCAACATACTTACTTTTTATAATTGTCTTATCAAAGTTTTTCTCTAATATAGTATTAATAAAGCCTTTTATCTCTTCTCCAATCTCCATATTAGATAACTTAATTATTGTTTTTTTAATTTCTTTTGCAACTGCTGTAGATAAAACTCTAGCATCAGTTCTAGGATATGTAACCATCTTTTTCTCATATAAAGTTTGAAGATGCTTTAAAGTTTCATCTGGACTTATCTTAAACTTCTTAGAACATTCATTTTGAAGCTCAGCTAAGTTAAATAAAAGTGGTGCATTTTTATTTTCCTTAGTCTTTTTTATATTTGAAATTATTCCTTCTTCTAACTTTTCTAGCTCTTTTATAAGAAGTTTACAATCTTCTTTTTTCTTAAATCCACCTTCATTATATAACTTAGGTGAATCTTTATATTTAGATTTCTCTAAAGCCTTCCATTCACCTTGTATATCTTCTTCTTTTTCTTTACGACTAAAGCTTCCTGATATTTTATAAAATGATGTCTTTTTAAAATTCCTGATTTCTCTTTCTCTATCAACAACCATACCTAATACGCAGCTCATAACTCTTCCAACAGCTACAACTGAATTTTTATCTTTTTTTAATATGTTAGATACTTGCCTTCCATATATAAGTGTTAGTAACCTTGAGAAATTAATTCCTATTATGTAATCTTCCTTTGCTCTTAAATATGCTGAATGTGCTAAAGAATCATATTCATCTAGAGGTTTTGCTTCTTTTATACCTCTTTTTATTTCTTCTTCTGTTTGAGAATCAATCCATACACGTAATTTTTCTTTTTGTGGATTTCCAGATAAATCATCAACTAATCGATAGATATACTCTCCTTCCCCTATACTCACTTATACATTTGTGTAAACACTTAAAACTTAGATATACTCTCATTTATTAGTGTTTTACTTATCTTTTTATTTTTACACACACATAAAAAATATAAAATTTATTTATAAATCCTTATAAAAAATATAATTACTTAAAATATATTTTTTTTACACACACAATTTAATAATATATTTAAAATTTATTTATCTTTACTATATTTATCAATAATTTTTAAGCTCAAATTTTTTTTACTAATAAATATTTGTGTTAAAATTTCTTCTGTATCAAGTAATATAATCTCATTGTTCTTTGCAAACTCTCTTGCATTATTAGAAAAACCTTTATGACTAATAAACATTGCTTTATTACATTCCATTATATTGTTTTTTTCATATAAAACTCTATAAATCTTATCTTTAACTAATTGTTTAATTTCATTTAGTGTAACAACCCCATTATAAAATTTAATTTGTCCATATATATTTAGAGTTGCATAAATATTATCTATAACGCATATCTTTTTTGTTCCTATTATATCTAATCCACCATCATGAGTTTTATTTTGTTGTACTATACTTATTCCATGTTCTCTTAAAAACACTAAAATAAAGTCCTGATACATGAATCCTTTTCCAGTATTTTCACAAGTATTTAAGATCTTATCTATTTTATTAAAATATTTTACCTTTTCCACAATATCTATTTCTTTATTA
>NZ_JAXFPT010000015.1:0-2258 GCF_034179595.1 Clostridium sp. | reverse complement strand
ATTTCCATGTGCTAATCCAAGTTTAATAGTAGGTGCAAATTTTTCAAATTCATCTTTCCAATTATAAATTACTGATGTTGGCGTAACTACAAGAGTTTTTGTTTTCTTTTGAGATAATATAAATGCTATAACTTGAATTGTTTTTCCAAGTCCCATATCATCTGCAAGTATACCTCCAAATCCTAATGCTGTTATTTCATTAAGCCATTTAAAACCTGCTACTTGATAATTTCTAAGTGTCGCATTTAATTTCTTTGGAACAAGTTTTCTTTTATATTCCTTATTTAAAAGTTTATGTACTATATCTTGAAGAACCTTACCGCCTTTTATAAATGATAAATTTCTATCCTTTAGCTTTTCTTGAAGATATAGCATCTTATTTTTATCTATCTCTATTTGATTATCATTTATTTTATCTAAACCTAAATCCTCTATAAGATTTAGAAATTTAGTAACCCCAGGGTCTTCTAAATCTAAATATGTATTTTTGTTTTTGTAAAATTTCTCACCATTTTTCATTGAGTTTATAGCTTCTCCAAGTTCCTTTACTGTAAAGTCATCAAAGCTATATTTAAGCTTATAAAAATTATCAAACTCTTCTAATTCTGAAAATATATCATGTGAATTTATTACTTTTAAACTTTCTAATTCCTTAGAAACCTTAACTGTTCCTAGGTTACTTAATTTTAAAAAACCATTGCTTAAAAGTTCAAATGTATCTTCATTATCTCCAATGAACATATAATCTTTTTCTTTTTTAATAAATTTAAATTTCTCAAGCTCCATATCTATAAGCTTTTCCTTCATCTCATCTCTTAAAAAACTCTTATCAGATTTATCTTTAACTAAATCTATAACATATCCAAAATAATTTAATTTAACATTGCAATATATATTTTCTTTTTCTTTATAAAAATAAAAGTTAGGATTTATAACCTTATTTTTAAACTTTATAGTATTTTCATCTAACACGACATCATTAGTTATATTTTTAAGATTCTCTAATATCATATTTAAGTTTTCTAACGACTTTTCATATCTTATTTCACTATTTTTTAAAAAGCTTTTATACATTGGAACATAAGAACTTAACTGTCTCTTTCTTGGAAGATATATATTTCTATCAAAAAGCATAACTTCTCCATTATTAGTTAATAACTCTGGAAATTTATTATGATGCTTTAATATAAATTCATTGTCTTTAAGCCTAACAGTTAATGCAACTGGTACATTCATTCTTTTAATTCTTGCCTCATAGTTTATAAAGTTATAATTAAAAGTGATTTTCTTATTTTCATCTATTAGCCCTAAAAATTCTTTTATTTCATTTTGATATAATGTTATATATTTTCCTCTTGCACGCTCTTTATTTTGTTTTATAAATTCAATCACATCTTTGTCATGCTTTAAAAAATCATCTTTTATTGGATTATAAGTAAATATCTCATTAAACTTAACTTGTCTTTTATCATTAACCTTTTCTATAAAATCTTTAATATCTAATATTAAATGAGTGCTAGATGAACCTATTCTAAACTCACATTTAAAAGAAGGTATTCCATCATTTTTTATACATTTTATCATTATATCTAAATTCAAAAATCGCTTTTCTTCTATTTTCTTTTTTATATTATTTGATCCTTTGTTTGATAAGTTTCTTACTTTTTTCTCTTTAGTCTTATCTTCCTTATCCTTTAATCTTCTTTTTGCTGTATTATAAAACGTATATAAAGTTCCAACTATATGTCTACAAACATAATTTCTTATATGTCTTCTATTTTCTTCAAAAGTATCGCAAGTACATTTAGTGTCAATTATCCTATTTGTTTTTGTATCAATTTTTATATGTGTACTATATGTCTTACTTTTATTATCATTTAAAACTCTTCCATATATATGATAAACCCCATCAATATTTTTGCCTGTTAATTCTTTTATATATGATTCTCTCCATAGCTTTTCCCCCTGAGTTTTAGTAAATGATGAAGTAATCCTTAATAAATTATCTCGTACTGATTCTAAATTCAAAATACTCACCTCTCTTATTTACTAAAGATATTCTATCATACTTATATAAATATAGCTTATTGGATATAAATATATAAAAATCTATAAGCTATTTTTTATGGTATTATATTCATATAGCATAAATATAAAATTATAAAGGGAGATATAAAAATGAGTAATACTTTTGAAAAAGAATATAAAATAAATATTTATGATGTTGATTCTGAACATAACTGTAAATTTTCATCTTT
>NZ_JAXFPT010000070.1:0-26232 GCF_034179595.1 Clostridium sp. | reverse complement strand
TTTGCAATGGCAGGACACTTTGCATCAATAGTAAAGTCACCAATTACAGGAATAGTTTTAATAACAGAAATGTCAGGATCTTTTGAACATTTATTAGCACTTACTACAGTTGTAATAATTTCTTATATAACATCAGATATTTTAAAATCAGAACCTATTTATGAAAGTTTACTTGAAAGAAAACTTAAAAGTTGTGATGATTCAGAATGCCAAAATGATTGTAAGCCATATGTAAAGAAGACACTTTTAGAATTATCAGTATTTATAGGTAGTGAAATTGAAGGTAATTTAATAAAAAATATAAATTGGCCAAGTGAATGCCTTGTAGTTGCAATTAAAAGAGGCGGAAAAGAGATAATTCCAAAGGGAAGTACACAAATATTATCTGGAGATTTATTAGTTGTACTTGTTGATGAAGATAAAGCAGCACATGCATTAAGTAAGTTACAAGAATTATCTACATAAAAATAGATATACAAAAGTAATATATAGATATTTTATAAGTAAAAGGGCTAGAATTTTTTCTAGTCCTTTTAGTGTTTATTTTATGATTTTAAGAGTTATAAAATTAGAAAAATAAATAATATCTTAGTTAAACTTGCAATTGTTCCCTATAAAAAAGCAAGTGTATCATGAAAAAATACAAATATTTAAATGGTAAATTAATAAAAACTACATGAAAAAAATAGAAGCTTTTTGATAAATTAATAATTTTTAATACAAATTTGTATATAAATTCTATAAAAACATTAATTTGATTAAATAAAAGTTATAAATAACTTGAAATTAAGTCGATAAAATGTTATTATATTTTCAGAAGCAAGATTTATTTTGAAGAATTTTTAAATAAATTAAATTGCAAAAGATATTTAACATAAAGATAAACAAATGAAAAGGAGCAGTTTTATGTCAGCAGTAAATACATCTGTTAACAAAAGTAGATTAAAACATCCGCCAGGTTTGTATCTATTATTCTTAACAGAAATGTGGGAAAGATTTAGTTATTATGGATTAAGAGCGCTGTTAATGCTTTATTTAACAGTAAGCTTCGTACAAGGTGGTTTAGGATTTGATGTAAGTTCAGGGGCACTTATATACGCTGTATATACAGGATTTACATACTTTACTCCAATATTTGGTGGATGGCTTGCAGATAATTTCTTAGGTCAAAAGAAAGCTATAATAATTGGAGCAATTATACTAGCAATAGGTAACTTTATGTTATTTATAGATGGTACTAGAATTGGACTTTATATAGGTTTAATATTACTTATAATCGGAAATGGTTTCTTCAAACCTAATATATCAACAATAGTTGGTCAACTTTATGAACCAGGTGATAAACGTAAGGATTCAGCGTTTACAATATTCTATATGGGTATAAATGTAGGATCATTAATAGCACCTTTAGTATGTGGATTATTAGCAGAAGATATATTTGCGAAAGTGGGAGCAAATGGAGAAGTTCTACATTATGGATTTAAATATGGTTTCTTAGCAGCAGCTATAGGAATGATATTTGCAGGAATAATATTCTTAGTTTTCTCACCTAAGTATTTACCAAATTTAGGTGAAAAACCAGAAAAGGTAGAAAAATCAGAAAAAGAAGTTAGCAATAAACCTTTAACTAAGCAAGAAAAGAGAAGAATTGCATCAATATTTATATTAGCATTCTTTGTTATTTTCTTCTGGACAGGATTTGAACAAGCAGGAAGTTCATTAACAATGTTTACTAAAGAATTTACTAATAGAGATTTCTTTGGAATGACAATTCCAGTTTCATGGTTCCAATCAGTAAACCCAATATTCGTACTTATTCTTTCACCAATATTAGCAAAATTATGGTTTAAGTTAGCTAATAGAGAAAAAGGCGATTTACCAGTTCCAGTTAAGATGGCAATGGGTATGATTGTTTTAGGTGTTGGATTCTTATTCATGGTAGCAGCATGTGCATCAATTGGAGGAACAGAAAATCCAGTTGCAAAAGCTAGCATGTGGTGGATAGTATTAACATACTTATTTAATACTATTGGAGAATTATGCTTATCACCAATAGGATTATCAATGGTATCTAAGCTTGCACCTATTAAATATGCATCATTATTAATGGGTATGTGGCTTGCAGCATCAGGAGTAGCTAATCTTTTAGCTGGGGCTGTTGCATCAACAATGGAAGCTTTCGGACCTATGGAAATATTCGCAACAATAGCAGGTGTATGTATCGGATTAGGTGTAATACTACTAATATTTAGTAAGAAAATTACAAAATTAATGGAATAAAAAAATTAAGACTATCTTCAAGGATGTGAAGATAGTCTTTTTTAATGTATCGGTACATTTGACATTACTATTAGCTGATAATAATATAATCATAAAATATTTATTGTTTGAGGTGAAGAAATGAAAAAAATGAGTACAAGTAAACTTGTGATTATGGCTATGTTTTCAGCATTAGTTTTTTTAGGAACTTATATTCATGTTGAAATTCCAATAGGGGCAGGGGTTTCAATGATACATCTTGGAACTACAGTAATATTTATAATTTCTGTTTTAATAGGAGAAAAAGCAATAATTCCAGCAGCTATAGGGAGTGCGCTTATGGATGCTTTAACTCCTGCATTTGTTTTATGGGTAATTCCAACATTTATAATCAAGGGATTAACAGGATATGTAGCTGGAAAGATTGCGTTTTTGAATGGGAAAAATGGTACAAGCATAATCCAAAATATAATAGGATTCATATTAGGGGGATTGGTATCTTTAATAGGATATTTTATTTGTAATTGGTTAATATTTAAAGGATGGCAAGGAGCTGTAACATCACTTTTAACATCAATTACAACAACGGCAATTGGAATAGTTATAGCAATACCTTTATCAGTAGCTATAAAATCAGCGACAAAAACTTTTACTTTAAAGGTTGATTAAAAAACAAGAAATGAGGAGAGCGTTTTGAAAAAACCTATAAAAAGAGCTCTTATAATACATAGTTTATGTACTATAGGAAAAGCATCACTTACTAATATCATTCCAATAATTAGTATTAGAGGGATTGAAGCATGTCCAATACCGTCTTTTATGTTATCAAGTCATTTAGGTGGATTTGATCCAATTTCTAAATTAGATACTGAAAATTTTATAAAAAGATCAATAGAATCTATAAGAGAGAATGGTATTAATTTTGATTTAACTATTATAGGGTATCTAGGTACAATAGATAAAATAATACAAACTATAGATTATTTAGAAAACAATAAAGAAGGAATAGTTATATTAGATACTGTTTTTGCAGATAACGGAAGGCTTTATACTGGGTTTTCAGAAGAATATGTAGAATATATGAGAAAGCTTTTAAAGTTTAGTGATGTAATTACACCAAATTTTACTGAAGCGTTATATTTAATAGGGAAAAAAGATTATGATATAGAAAATTTTAATGAAAAAGATATAAAGGATATAATTTTTAGTTTAAGAGAAATGGGAGCTAAAAATATAATTATAACATCTGTACCTTGTAAAGAAGATAAGATAGGTATAGCTGTTTATGATGGAAAATATATAAATATTTTATATCATGAAAAACTTTCTAAATCATATCCAGGTACAGGAGATATATTTACAGGAGTTCTTTCAACTGAACTTTTAAAAGGTTCTAATCTTTTAGATGCAACTAATAAATCAGCAGATTTTGTTAAAGAATGTATAAAATATAGTATGCAGTACGATTATAATGCAAAAGAAGGAGTTCTTTTAGAAAAACAATTATATAAGTTATTATAAGGATATATAAAAACTCTGTGTAAATTACACAGAGTTTTTTAAATTTTATTAAATCTAGTTATGAAAGATGTTATTATAAGCGTTAATGCATAATCAAAAATTATAAATACAAATTGTAATAAGATTAATAACATCCATAATGGAAGCTTGAAATTAATAGGTCCAACAAAAGAAGTAAATAAAAAGTATCCTAAAAATAACATTAAATTAGAAAATGCTAATTTTAATATTATTTCTAAAGGTAAATTTTTAAGTTTCTCGATATAAAATTTAACTAAGCCAAAAATTCCAAAGTATAATACAAAAGGAATCATTATATTTAAAGGTATAATTAAAAACCCTATAATAGAAGATGCTACATATACTAAGACTCCAAGTTTTATATTGTCTTTGATAATAGCAATGGGTACATAACATGATGAAATCGTAAGTATAGCAAAAGTATTAATCGGTATAATTAAATTAAGGTATAAAGTAATTATAGTTAATGCAATTAATATTCCTCCTAAAGTTATATCCTTAGCTTTTAAATTATTCATAAATTTCAATCTCCAAAATTTAAATTAGCAACAACCTATTAAATCCCCGCCAAAACATTCGCAAAGGCTATCTAAACACCAAAGTTTAAAACAACAGTCGCACGCATCATTACCTCCAGAAGTAGAAGTTCTATAAGGATTGCCATAATTTGTTGCTCTTGAATTAAATTGATTTAATGTTTGTCTATATTCAAAGTTATTTGGATCCATATTTACAGCATTTTGAACATACTGAATTCCTGAATCAAACCAACCTTTTCTAAGATGACATGCACCTATTAAAAAGTTCCATTCAGCATTTCTGTTACTCATAGAATTTAATCTATTTTCAGCAGCTATTATATTGCCAGATTGAATATATCTTCTGATTTCTTGAAATGCATAAGCATCATTAGAGTTATTATTATAGTTATTACTATTATTATATCCTGTGTTATATCCATTATTATTTGAATTATTATTTCCTTTTGTTAACATATCATAAGCTTTGTTTATTTCAGCAAGCTTTTCTTGAGCTAAATCCTTAAGAGGATTATCTCCATATTGATCAGGGTGATATTGTTTTACAAGTTTTCTGTAAGCACTTTTAATTTCAGATTGAGATGCACCTTCTTTTACACCAAGCACTTCATATGGATTCATATTTTTCACTACCTTTCTTTTTGTTTCTACATTTATTTGTAACCTTTATGTATTTATCCATCATTCCAAGATTAATTATATTTTCTAAAATCTCTTTATTACGATTAAGTGGAAGACTGTCAAGAATTTCTTTGCATGTGTATGCACAGTTAAATATACTAAATTCTAATCTTTGTTTTATATTATCTAAAAATTCCTTATAAGGCAAATTATCCTTATTATATAAAAAATTAATAGGATTAAATTTATTATTTTTCATATCTTCTTCTAAATCATCTAAAGCATCCATTAAATATATCCATTTTCCAAGAGAATAACCAAAAAGGTAAAGTTGTTCTCTAAGTTCTTTAGAATCATTTTTAAGTTCATATGGAAATTCTTTTAATATAGTTCCAACAATTATACTAAATGGATCACATATTTCATCTATAAATTTAAAATCCTTAGTTTTTTCTAAGCTTGAAAGTTTATTTAAATTTTTTTCAATCACTGAATTTATCTTTACTATAGAATCTGGGAAGCTCTTATGATAAGGCTTCATAAATAATAATGAAAATTTACTTTTTAATGAATTATCATCATTTATGTCATCTAGTAATTTGTAATAAACAAGTGATACATTCATGCTAGCTGCATAATTTATAGCTGTATTATTTAATATTACAGGTTTCTTTTTATCAGGGTGAGCAATGCATCTTTTTAATTCTATATTTAAATCTTCTTTGATTAATCCATCTAAAAGTAATGCTAAAAATGTCATATCATAATTTAAGGTCATTCTTGGAATGTTTCCATATAAATTCTTTATAGCAAAACAAACTCCACAATAATAACTTTTAAATTGATTATATTCTCTTATTTTTAATTCAGGTTTTAGAGGAGTTACATAACCAAACAATAAAAAACACTCCTTTAAAAAATATTATAAGGCTATTATACAATAAGTTTAATTCTTAAAACAGTATTTAGCATATAGATTAAGATATTTATAAGATATTTTAAAAATATAGCAAAATTTTTTAGTTAAGTGCATATACTCAAATGATAGTTATTGACATTTAGTCATAGGAAGGAGGAAGTAAAGTGAAAAAATTTAGTAGATGGATTTCTAATCATACAAAAATAGTATTAGTTTTTACAATGATATTAATAGTTCCAATGATTTTTGGAATGGCAAATACAAAAATTAATTATGATATTTTAAGTTATTTACCACAAGATTTAGATTCTACTAAAGGGCAAAATATATTAGATGAAGTTTATTCAGATGCTGCAACATCGATGCTCGTAATAGAAGGAATGAAAGAGAAAGACATTGTAGAAATTAAAGAGAAGATTAAAGAAGTTAAGGGTGTAGAAAATGTTATTTGGACAGATGATGCATTAGATATATCTGTTCCAAAAGAAATATTTCCAGACGCAGTTAAGAATCAATTATTTAATGAAGACTCAACTATGGTGATTATTAAATATAAAAATTCTTGTGCAGCAGAAGATACATTAAATGCAATAGAAGAAATAAGATCTATAACTAACAAGCAATGCTTTATAAGTGGAATGTCAGCAATACTTAAAGATACAAAAGACTTAGTAGATAATGAAACTCCATTTTATATAATATTAGCAGTTATTATTTCTGTTATAGTTTTACTTGTTTCTATTGAATCTACATTTATTCCTGTAATATTTTTAATATCTATAGGAATTGGAATATTATTTAACCTTGGAACAAACATTATTTTTGGTGAAATATCATATATAACCAAAGCTTTAGCAGCAGTATTGCAGCTAGGAGTTACGATGGATTATTCTATCTTTTTAATGCATAGGTATGAGGAAGAAGTTATAAAATATGATGATAAAAAAGAAGCTATGGCAGAGGCAATTTCTACAACAATGCTGTCTATTTCGGGTTCATCATTAACAACTATTGCAGGATTTTTAGCTTTATGTGCTATGGATTTAACTATTGGAAAAGATATAGGAATTGTTATGGCAAAAGGAGTAGTTTTAGGAGTTATTTGTTCTGTAACTGTGCTTCCAGCTTTAATACTAACCTTTGATAAGCTTATTTATAAGCATAAACATAAAACTATATCACTTAAATTTGATAAATTATCAAATATAGTAACTACTAATTATAAAGTGTTTATATTAATCTTTTTAGTTTTACTTGTGCCTTCTATATTTGGCTCTCAGAAAGCTAAGGTTTACTATAACATAGATGAAACCTTACCTAGTGATATGCCGTCTGTAGTTGCAACAAATAAATTAAAAGATAAGTTTAATATGATGACAACACATTTTATTTTGATAAGTGATGATGTTAAAGCTTATAAGATAAAAGAGATATCAGATGAAATAAAAGATATACAAGGAATTAGTAATGTAATTTCTTATGATAGTTTAGTAGGGCCAAGCATACCAGAAGATTTTGTTCCAGAAAATATAAGAGAAATATTTAAAAAAGGCGGATATAATCTTATCCTTGCAAATTCAGAATACAAAGCTGCCAAAGATGAAGAGAATAAACAAATTGATGAAATAATAAGTTTAATAAAAAGATATGATGAAAATGCAGTAGTTGCAGGGGAAGGAGCTCTTACAAAAGATTTAATAACAACTACAGATAAAGATTTTAAAATGGTATCAATATACTCAATAATAGCAATATTTTTAATAATTTTAATAGTATTTAAATCAATATCAATACCTGTATTATTAGTTTCTGTAATAGAGTTTGCAATATTTATAAATATGGGGATTCCGTATTATACAGGCAATAAGATTCCTTTTGTAGCAAGTATAGTAATTGGTACTATACAACTTGGAGCTACTGTTGATTATGCGATTTTAATGACATCTAGATTTAGAGAAGAACTTAGAAAAGGACAGAAAAAACAAGAGGCAATATTAACTGCAATAAAAGGATCAGCTAGATCTATAGTTACATCTGGACTTACATTCTTTGGTGCAACTGGTGCTGTAGCTATAGTTTCAGATATGGCATTAATTAGAAGTTTATGCTTTTTAATTTCTAGAGGTGCGCTTATTAGTATGGCAGTAATACTTTTAATACTTCCATCGTTTTTAATAATTTCAGAAGAATTAATAAATAAAACATCAATTAAATGGAAGAAGATTTAGGGAGATATAAGGGGGAGAAGTTTATGTACAGGGGAATGTCTAAAAGATTAATTCTATTAGTTATGATAGGTTCAATGGGAATGACTACAATTGCTGGAGCTTTAGAAATTAAAAAAGAAGAAAGTGTTTATGTAAATTTAGATTCTAGTGGGAATGTGGAAAAGAAAACTGTAACAAATTGGATACATTCAGATAAAGGTAATATAGACGTAGAAGATGAAACAAGCCTTAAAAATATAGAAAACATAAAAGGTGATGATAAGCCAGTTAAAGATGGAGATAAATTAAAATGGAAAGTAGATAGTAGTGATCTTTATTATAAAGGTGAAACAGATAAAGAGCTTCCGTTTGATGTTAGCATAAATTATTATTTAGATGATAAAAAAATTAATGAAGATGAACTTGCAGGAAAATCAGGTAAGATAAAGATAGAATTAGAATTTACAAACAAGAAATCAAAGTCAGTAGATATTAATGGGAAAAATAAAACTATATATACTCCAATAACAACAGCTACTGTTGTTACGTTGCCAGTTGATAAATTTAAAGATGTTACAATAAATGAAGGAACTATGCTTTCAGAAGGTAATAATAACATAGTAACATTTGCAGCATTTCCAGGGTTAAAGGAAAGCTTAGACATTAATGATAAGGATTTAGATATAAATTTAAATAATAAACTTGTTATAGAGGGTTATACTAATAGCTTTGAACTTGGACCTATAATGATAACTGCAACAACAGAATTACCGGATTTAAGTAATTTAAAAAAAGCAGATACGTTAGAAGAGATAAAAAATTCATTAAATAAGTTAAATGATGCTTCAAATGAGCTTCTTAAAGGAACAAAGGCATTAAATGAAGGAATGCTAAAGGCAAAAGTTAAGTTAGACGAGAGTAAAAGTGAATTAAAAAGTAATGATAGCTTAAATGAAATGTTAGGAATAATAAATTCAGATAATCAAATAAAAAAGGCAAATAAGCTAATTGATGATGCATATTTTGCTAAAAATATAGATACAAATAATTTTAGACAAATGCTATCTTTACTTACGGATAAAAATATAAGTACAGTTAAAGAATTAATACAAGATGGTCAAAGCATACTTGAAAGTAAAGAGCTTATACAATCATCAGTTAATACATTTAAAGGTCTTTCAAGTGATGATAATTTTAATAAATTATTACAAGATACTTTAGTATTAAAGGACAATTATGAAAGTATAGACCAAAAGACTTTAGATAAGTTAAATGGAATGGTTTCGATATTAAGTGGAGAAAACTTGATAAGTGGACAAAACCTAATAAAATCAGCAAATGAAGCTAAAAATGCAGCATTACCTATAGCAAATACTATAACAGGTTCTATTAATTCATCACCAGGTTCAAATTTAAATCAAAAAACAAATAATTTTCTACTTGGGGTAGACTCTAATCTTAAAAAGACACAAAGTCTTTTAAGTGATGAAAATATAAATAATATAACTCAAATGTCTAAGGATATTGAGGTATTTGGATCAAGCTATCTAATATTAAAAGCTATGATGGTTTGTGATATGAAGCAAAATAATATGTCTTTAGAAGAGGCTAAGATTAAAACAAATCAATATATTGAAGCAGTATATGGAGCTAAGGGACAAAATTTAAAAAATGTTATAAATGGTCTTACAGAAAATGATTTTACAGAAAATCAAATTAACTTAGATACACAAAAAATGTCTGCATATGGACAAAGTATGAATGAAATGATGAGTAATATAAATGAATTAAAGGGATTAGAGCCATTAATAAGAGTAACAGATGAAGTCTTATCAAATTCAAATTCTAGAAATGCAATAGCTAATTTTTATTCAAATTATAAAAGCGAAGCTTCTAAGACTTTAATAAAACAACTTGGAGATGGAATATTAAGTTTAAATGCTGATGACTTAAAAGTTATTAATGGATTAAAGTCTAATTTAATAGAAGTGTCAAAAGATATAGAAGCAAATAAAGATAATATAGAATCAATAAATAAAATGATTGATGCATTAAAAGGAAATCCTAAATTATTAAAAGATATTGATAAATTTTCTAGTGATTTAAAAAAATCAGAAAATACAATAAATGAAATTGAAAAAAATCTTTCAGAAGTTAATGGAGATATAGATATTAAGGAGGTTAAAAACCTAACTGAAAAATTACTTTCAATGCAACAAGATTTAAAAGATAGTGAAGATATTTTAAGAATAACTAAAGGTGCACTTCAAAAAGATAATATAAGTAGAGCAAGAGAATTAATAAAAAGTCTACCAGAACTAGAAGAAGGGATAGGAGATCTTGCAGAAGGAAGTACAAAATTAAATGAAGGAATGCAAAAATTTGATAAAGAAGGTATAAAAGAATTAAATAATGAAGGGCAAGAAGCTATACAAAAGATTGATGATTTGGTTAAAACTAAAGACAAACTTGTAGAACTATCAAATGAATATGATACATTTACAGGAAAAAGTAATGAAATGGATGGTAGTGTAAAGTTTATAATGAAGACAAATGAGATAAAGGTACAAGAAAAAGAAAATAACAACGAGGAAGTTAAGGAAGAGAGCAAAGGTTTTATAAATTGGATTAAAAATTTAGTAAAGAATATATTTAATTAAATTAAATATTAAGATTAATATTTTAGAATAAATACTTTGAAATATGAAATAATAATAAAGACCTTCCAAAATAGAGGGTTACGTAGGTTTGAGATTGCTGGTGTAAATCACCAGCTTTTTTATTGATTTAAATAAAAATAAAATAGACTTACTACGAATATTTATAGAATATTTATATACTAATATTTTAATGTAATAAAAAGTATTATTTTACAAATAAATATAATTAATATAAATTATACGTACTTATTTTGTTTTATTTAATTATATATTTCGTTTATATACGAATTATATAATTAAATAAAACAAAAATGTTGACATTAAGTTTGGTTAATGATATTCTAAAATCAGCAAAACAAATATTGGAAAATAACAATAAAGTTCGTGTTTTATAGCTAGAGAGGTGGGAGAAGATGGTTAATAATAGAATAATCTTTGTTGAAAAAAAAGAAGGATTTAATATAGAAGCTAAGCTTTTATTAAATGATTTTAGAGAGAATTTAGGAATTGAAAACTTAGAAAATGTAAGAATTTTAAATAAGTATATAATAGGAGAAATTGAGGATAATTATTATAGACAAGCGTTACATACAATTTTTAGAGAACCACCAGTAGATAATGTATATGAAGAAAAAATTAATATAGAAGATGATGAAATTGCTTTTGGAGTTGAATATTTACCAGGGCAGTATGATCAAAGAGCTGATTCAGCAGAAGAATGCATAATGCTACTAACAGCAGAAAATAGAGTAGAAGTAAAGTCAGCAAAAGTTATTATCTTAAAAGGAAACTTATCTAAAGAAGTAGTAGAAAAAATAAAAAACTACTATATCAATCCTGTTGATTCAAGAGAAGTAGATATATACTCAAATGAATTGTCAAAAGAGTCTAGCCTTCCAAAGGATGTAGAAATATTAAATGGATTTATAAATAAAGAAAAAGAAGATCTAGTAAAATTCTACAAAAGTTTAGGACTTGCAATGAGTCTAGAAGATTTAGAAATGATAAGAGATTATTTTAAAGAAGAAAATCGTGATCCTAGTATAACAGAAATTAAAGTTATTGATACTTATTGGTCAGATCACTGTAGACATACTACATTCGAAACATCTATAAAAGAAATCCAAATTGAAGAAAGTAAATATACAAATCCAATAAAAAAATCATATGAAGCTTATATAAAATCAAGAGATTTTGTATATGGAAAAGATACAGATAGAAAAATAAGCCTTATGGATATAGCAGTAATCACAATGAAAGAGATGAAGCTTAAAGGAATGCTTAATGATTTAGATCTTTCAGATGAAATAAATGCATGTTCAATAAAAGTTAATTTAGAAACTAATAATGGAATAGAAGAGTATCTTTTAATGTTTAAAAATGAAACTCATAACCATCCAACTGAAATTGAACCATTTGGAGGAGCAGCAACATGTTTAGGTGGTGCTATAAGAGACCCTCTATCAGGAAGAACTTATGTATATCAAGCTATGAGAGTAACTGGAGCATCTGATCCAACTCAAAGTGTAGATAAAGCTTTAAAAGGAAAGCTTCCACAAAGAAAAATAACACTTGGAGCAGCTCATGGATATAGCTCATATGGAAATCAAATAGGTCTTGCAACTGGACAAGTTGATGAAGTATATCATCCAAATTATGTGGCAAAAAGAATGGAAATTGGAGCTGTTATTGCAGCAGCACCAAAGGAAAATGTGGTAAGAGAAGAACCAAGTGAAGGAGATTTAGTAATTTTACTTGGAGGTAGAACTGGAAGAGATGGAATTGGAGGGGCAACAGGTTCATCTAAAGAGCACACTGAAAAGTCAATAGAAAGCTGTGGAGCAGAAGTTCAAAAAGGAAATCCAGTAGTTGAAAGAAAGATACAAAGATTATTTAGAAATAAAGAAGTTTCTACAATGATAAAAAGATGTAATGATTTTGGGGCAGGTGGAGTATCTGTTGCAATCGGAGAATTATGCAGAGGTCTTATCATAGATTTAGATAAGGTATTAAAAAAATATGATGGCTTAGACGGAACTGAACTTGCAATATCAGAATCTCAAGAGAGAATGGCTGTAGTTGTAAATAAAGAGAATGCAGAAAAGTTTATAAAGCTTTCAGAAAAAGAAAACCTAGAAGCTGTAGTAGTTGCAGAGGTTACATCTAATGAAAGATTACAGATGAAATGGAGAGGCAATTTAATAGTTGATATTAAAAGAAGCTTTTTAGATACAAATGGAGCAACTCAAGTTACAAATATAAAGGTTAAATCTCCATCAGAATATCCATATGAAGTTAAAGACTGTGATGTAAAAGAAAAGTGGATAGAGATTTTAAAAGAATTAAATGTTTGTGGAAAACAAGGATTAATAGAAAGATTTGATTCAACTATAGGAAGTAATACAGTCCTTATGCCACTTGGTGGGAAATATCAAAAAACTCCTGCTGAAGGAATGGCAGCAAAGATTCCAGTATTAAATGGAGAAAGTAAAGATGCTTCACTTATGGCATATGGTTTTAATCCTTACCTTGGAACATGGAGTCCTTTCCATATGGCATTTTACTCAGTAATAGAATCAGTTACTAAGATAGCTGCTATGGGTGGAGATTATAGAAAAGTAAGATTAACACTTCAAGAATACTTCGAAAAACTTGGAAATGATGAAGAAAGATGGGGAAAACCATTTAGTGCATTACTTGGGGCATATAAAGCACAAATGGATCTTAAAATCCCTGCAATTGGAGGAAAAGATTCTATGTCAGGAAGCTTTGGAGATATAGATGTTCCACCAAGTTTAGTATCATTTGCAGTAGCAGTAGAAAAAGCAAGCAATATTATATCACCAGAATTTAAGAAAACAAATTCAACTATAGTGCTTTTAAAGTCAAGAAAATTAGAAGATGGAACAATCGAAATGGAAGGCTTTAAGAAAAACTTAGAAAAGTTATATGAACTTATTTCTGAAGGAAAAGTAATATCAGCTTATTCACTTAAATTTGGAGGAGTTTCAGAAGCAATTACAAAGATGGCTTTAGGAAATAGAATTGGGGCTTTAATAAATAATCTTTCAAAAGAAGAGTTGTTTGGATTTAATTATGGAAGCTTAGTATTAGAAGTTTTAGAAGATGTAGATATAGAAAAAGCATTTGAAGAAACAACATATAAAGTTATTGGTAAGACTTTAGAAAGCTTAAAGATTAGATCTGATGAGTATGATATAAATTTTGATATAGAAGATTTACAAAATGCTTACGAAGAAAAATTAGAACCAGTATTTAAATCAAAGACAAAAGAAAGCAATGAAAAGATAAAAATAGATTTAAAAGAAGAAAAAGGAGCTACATCAGCAAAGATTAAAGTAGCAAAACCTAGAGTTGTAATTCCAGTATTCCCAGGAACTAACTGTGAATATGATTGTGCAAGAGCATTTAGAGATGAAGGGGCAGAAGTTTCAGAAGTGCTTTTAAGAAATTTAAATAAAGAAGCTCTTTTAGAATCAATAGATAATCTTAAAAGAGAAATTGATAGATCACAAATAATAATGCTTCCAGGAGGATTCTCAGCAGGAGATGAACCAGACGGATCAGCTAAATTTATAGCTACAATATTTAGAAATGAAAAAATAAAAGAAAGCGTCATGGATCTTTTAAATAATAGAGATGGATTAATTCTTGGAATATGTAATGGCTTCCAAGCGCTTATAAAGTTAGGATTACTTCCATATGGAGAAATAAGAGATATAGAAGAGGATATGGCAACTTTAACTTACAATGATATAAATAGGCACATGTCAAGTATGGTAAATACAAAGATTGTATCTAAAAAATCACCTTGGTTTAGTGAAGTTGAACTTGGAGATATTCATAAAGTTCCAATATCACATGGTGAAGGTAAGTTTGTTGCACCAGAGAAATTATTAAATGAGCTTAAAGAAAATGGGCAAATAGCTACACAGTATGTTGATTTAAATGGAGATGCAACAATGGATATGCCATATAATCCAAATGGTTCATTACTAGCAATAGAAGGTATAACAAGTAAAGACGGAAGAATACTTGGTAAAATGGCTCATAGTGAAAGAATTGGAGAAAATCTTTATAAAAATATAATAGGAGACTTTGATCAAAAGATATTTAGATCAGGAGTAAATTATTTTAAATAAGGGGTGTTTTAGATGAAAGTAGCAATATTTTTTGGGAGTAAATCAGACACAGAAGTTATGAAAGGTGCTGCAAATGCTTTAAAGGAATTCAATGTTGAATATAAAGCATATGTATTATCTGCACATAGAGTACCAGAAAAACTTGTTGAAACTTTAAAAGAAATAGAAAATGAAGGGTGTGAAGTTATAATTGCAGGCGCAGGCCTTGCAGCACACCTTCCAGGAGTAATTGCAAGTCATACAACAATTCCAGTTATAGGTGTTCCTGTAAAAGCTGCAATTGAAGGGATAGATGCACTACTTTCAATAGTACAGATGCCAAAATCAATCCCAGTTGCAACAGTTGGAATAAATAATAGTTATAATGCAGGAATGTTAGCAGTTCAAATGCTTTCATTAAAATATCCAGAACTTAAAAAAGATTTAATAAATTTTAGAAATACAATGAAAAAAAGATTCATAGAAGAAAATACTGAAGGAGTGGAATTATAATGACTAATAAATTAGAAATGTTATATGAAGGAAAAGCAAAGCAAATATTTAAAACTGATAAGGAAAATGAAGTTATAGTTCATTATAAAGATGATGCAACAGCATTTAATGGAGAAAAGAAAGCTTCAATAGATAATAAAGGGGTTTTAAATAATGCAATAACATCTACAATATTTGAAATGTTAAATGAAGCTAACATAAAAACTCACTTTATAAAGAAGCTAAATGATAGAGATCAATTATGTAAGAAGGTAGAGATAGTACCTCTTGAAGTAATAGTTAGAAATGTAGCAGCAGGAAGTATGGCAAAAAGACTTGGACTTAAAGAAGGATTTAACTTAAAGACTACAGTATTTGAATTATCATATAAAGATGATAGTTTAGGTGATCCACTTATAAATGATTATCATGCAGTAGGAATTGGAGCTACAACTTTCGAAGAGCTTAATAAGATTTATGAAATGACAGCTAAAATAAATGATTTACTAAAAGAGTTCTTCAAAAAACAAAATATAAATCTAATAGATTTTAAGATAGAATTTGGAAGAGATGAAAACGGAGAAATTCTTTTAGCTGATGAAATATCACCAGATACTTGTAGATTCTGGGATGCTACAACTGGAGAAAAACTAGATAAAGATAGATTTAGAAGAGATATGGGAAATGTAGAAGAAGCATATCAAGAAATATTAAAAAGAATTAAAGGGTAGAAACTAATTTAAAAAAGAGAGGTAGTGTCTTATGATTAAGCCACATAATTTTGATATTATGGATCCACAAAATGATAAGTTTAAAGATGAATGTGGTGTTTTTGGAGTCTATTCAAGCAGACCAATGGATGTTGCATCTGTAACATATTACGGATTATATGCACTTCAACATAGAGGACAAGAAAGCACAGGGATTGCAGTAGCTAATGGAGAAGATATAAAAGCACATAAAGGACTTGGGATTATAACAGAAGCTTTTAATAGAGAAGATTTAGAAAAGCTAAGAAATGAAAATGCACACATTTCAATTGGACATGTTAGATATTCTACAGCAGGAGCTAAGACAATTGAGAATTCACAACCACTTTTAAGCATTACAAAACTTGGACCTATAGCAACAGCTCATAATGGAAACTTAGTAAATGGTGATGTTATAAGAGAGTTATTAGAAGACGGTGGACAAGTATTTCATACATCAGTAGATTCAGAAGTTATAACAAGTCTTATAGCAAGAGGTGCAAAAAAAGGTATTGAAAGAGCTGTGATTGATGCAATATCAGCAGTTAGAGGATCTTTTGCTATGGTAATTATGACAAAAGATAAACTAATTGGTGTAAGAGATCCAAATGGAATAAGACCATTATGTATTGGAAGATATGAAGAAGGTTATGTATTAGCATCTGAAAGTTGTGCTTTAGATGCAGTTGGAGCAGAATTTGTAAGAGATGTTGCAGCAGGTGAAATAGTTGTTATAGATGAAAATGGAATTAAGAGTTATAGATATTCAGAAAATACATTATGTCAAACTTGTTCTTTTGAATATATATACTTTGCAAGACCAGATTCTACTATAGATGGATTAGATGTTCATACTACAAGGGTTAAACAAGGAGAAGAACTTTTTAAAGAACATCCAATAGATGCAGATTTAGTAGTTGCAGTACCAGACTCTGGAATACCGGCTGCTATGGGATATGCAAAAGCATCTGGAATACCTTATGATATTGGATTTATTAAAAATAGATATATAGCAAGAACATTTATAACTCCTTCTCAAGAAATGAGAGAAAGAGCAGTTGCAGTTAAGCTTAATCCATTAAAGATTAATGTAAAGGGAAAAAGAGTTATTTTAATAGATGATTCAATAGTTAGAGGAACAACTTCAAAGCACTTAATTGAATCATTAAGAAGAGCAGGAGCTTTAGAGGTACATTTCTTAGTTGCTTCACCTATAGTTAAGTATCCATGTTATTTTGGAATAGATACGCCATATAGAAGTGAATTAATAGGTGCAAATAAGAGTGTAGAAGAAATAAGAGAAACAATAGGTTGCGACTCTTTAGGATATTTAAGCCTTGAAGGTGTATATGCAAGCTGTAATGGAAGACGTAATTTCTGTGTTGGATGTTTTAATGGAATATATCCAGTATCAGCACCAATGGAAGCATTAGATGATAATCTTGAAAGGTAGGATTTAATATATGATAACTTACAAAGATAGTGGAGTAAATATTGAAGAAGGCTATAGATCAGTTAAGCTTATAAAAGAATATGCAAAGAAAACTATGGGAGAATATGTTTTAAATGGGCTTGGTTCATTTGCTGGAATGGTAGAGCTTCCATCAGGATATGAAAAACCAGTTTTAGTTTCAGGTACAGATGGAGTTGGTACTAAGATTGATATTGCATGTAAAAAGAGAAAATATGATACAGTTGGGATTGATTGCGTTGCTATGTGTGTAAATGATATTTTATGCCATGGTGCTAAACCATTATTTTTCTTAGATTATATAGCATGTGGAAAGCTTGAAGCTGAAGTTTCATCAGATTTAGTAAAAGGCGTAGTAGATGGATGTTTAATGTCAGATTGTTCATTAATTGGTGGAGAAACAGCTGAAATGCCAGGTTTTTATAAAGATGGAGATTATGATGTAGCAGGGTTTGCAGTAGGAATAGTTAATAAAGATAAAATTATAAATGGGAAAAATATAAAGCCTGGAGATAAGCTAATTGGAATTAAATCATCAGGAATTCATTCAAATGGATATTCATTAGTTAGAAAATTATTTAAAGATTTAGATGAAGAGTTTTTAGGAAAGCCTTTATGGGAAACATTACTTGTACCTACAAAGATATATGTTAAGCCAGTTTTAAGTTTATTAGAAAAATACGAGATAAAGGGTATGTCTCATATAACTGGTGGAGGATTTATTGAAAATGTTCCAAGAATGTTTAGTAGTGAAAATTTAACAGCTGTTATAAATAAAGATAGCTATCCTCTTCCAGAAATATTTGAAAAAATGATTGAACTTGGGGTAGATAAAGATCATATGTATAATACTTTCAACATGGGTATAGGGTTTGTATTATGTGTAAATGAAAAAGATGTAGATAGTATAATTAAAGACTTATCAGAAATGGGAGAAGAAGCCTATGAAATAGGAAGCATTATTTCAGGAGGTGAGGGGATTTGTTTAAAATAGCAGTCCTTGCATCTGGAAGTGGAAGCAACTTGCAATCAATAATAGACAATATAGAAAATGGTTTTTTAGATTGCAAAATAGAAATGATTGTAGGAAGCAAAGAAGGAATATATGCACTTGAAAGAGGTAAAAAGCATAATATAGATACATTTGTAGTATCAAAAAAAGAATATGGACAAAATACATCAGATAAAATATTAGAACTTGTAAGAAAAAAACAAATAGATTTAATCGTTCTTGCTGGATATTTATCTATATTAGATGGTGAAATTTTAAAAGAATATAAAGACAAAATTATAAATATTCATCCATCTTTAATTCCAGCATTTTGTGGTGATAAGATGTATGGAATTAATGTTCATAAGGCAGCAATTAATAAGGGAGTAAAGGTATCAGGGTGTACTGTTCATTTTGTTAATGATGAAGTTGATGGTGGAGAAATAATTCTTCAAGAAACAGTTCCAGTATATTTTGAAGATACAGCAGAGGAGCTTCAAAAAAGGATATTAGAAAAAGAACATAAATTACTTCCTTTAGCTATTAAGTATATAAGCGAAGGTAAAATAGAGATTAAAAGTGGTAGAGTAAATATTTTAAAATAGGGAGGACCTTTTCATGAAAAAGAGAGCTTTAATTAGTGTATTTGATAAAGAAGGAGTTTTAGAATTTGCAAAATTCTTAAATGATAGAGATGTTGAAATTATATCAACAGGAGGAACATATAGACATTTAAAGGAAAATGGTGTACCTGTAATTGAAGTAAATGAAATAACAGATTTTCCAGAAATGTTAGATGGAAGAGTTAAAACTCTTCACCCAATTATCCATGCAGGTATACTTGCAATTAGAGATAATACTGAACATATGAATACATTAAATTCAAGGGAAATTAATACAATTGATTATGTTGTAGTTAATTTATATCCATTCTTCCAAAAGGTTCGTGAAGATTTAAGTTTTGATGAAAAGGTAGAATTTATTGATATTGGTGGTCCAACAATGCTTAGAGCAGCTGCTAAAAACTTTAATGATGTTGTAGTTATATCAGATAAAAATGATTATAAAAATGTAATGAATGAAATTGAAGAAAACGGAGATGTATCAACTAAATTTAGAAAGAAATTAGCAGGTAAGGTATTTAATCTAATGAGTGCATATGATGCAGCTATTTCAAACTTTTTATTAGATGATGAAGAATATCCAGAATATCTATCAGTTTCATATAGAAAAAAACAAGGATTAAGATATGGAGAAAACTCTCATCAAAGCGCAGCATTTTATGAGTCAACTATGGTAGATGGAGCAATGAATACTTTTGATGTATTAAATGGTAAGGAATTATCATATAACAATTTTAAAGATGTAGATATTGCATGGAAATGCGTTAATGAATTTGAAGAGCCAGTTTGCTGTGCATTAAAGCATAATACACCATGTGGAGTTGCAACAGGAAAAGATATATACGAAGCATATATGAAAGCATATGAAGTGGACAAGACTTCAATATTTGGAGGTATTGTTGCATTTAATAGAAATGTTGACAAAAAGACAGCCGAAGAAATGGTTAAAATATTCTTAGAAGTAATTATAGCACCTAGCTATGATGAAGGTGCATTAGAAATACTAAAGACTAAGAAAAACTTAAGAGTTCTTAGATGCGAAAATGCACCTAAAGATGATAGATATATGGTTACAGTAGATGGTGGAATATTAGTTCAAGAAGAAGATAAAAAATTAATTGATGAGATAAAGGTTGTAACAGAGAAAGCTCCAACAGAAAAAGAAATGCAAGATTTATTATTTGGTATGAAGGTAGTAAAATACGTTAAATCAAATGCTATAGTAGTTGCAAAAGATGGAGTAGCACTTGGAATTGGAGGAGGTCAAGTTAATAGAATATGGCCAACTGAAGATTCTTTAAAAAGAGGAGTTGGAGCTACAATACTTGCATCAGATGCATTCTTCCCATTTAGAGATGTTGTTGATAAGGCAGCAGAAGCTGGAATTAAAGCAATAATTCAACCAGGTGGATC
The DNA here is from genome assembly GCF_034179595.1 of Clostridium sp. Taxonomy (GTDB): domain Bacteria; phylum Bacillota; class Clostridia; order Clostridiales; family Clostridiaceae; genus Clostridium. Next base: position 5,604 of record NZ_JAXFPT010000070.1, on the reverse strand, counting down.
AATTAGAGATCAAGAATCAATAGATGCTTGTAATGAACATGGAATAGCTATGGTATTTACAGGACTTAGACATTTTAAACACTAGAAAAATTAAGGAGTTTTAATATAGATATGAATATACTTTTAATTGGGTCAGGTGGAAGAGAGCATGCTTTAGCATGGAAATTAGCTAAGAGCAAAAAAATTGATAAGATATATGTAGCTCCAGGAAATGGTGGAACAGCAAAGGAAAATAAATGTATTAATATAGATATAACTGATATTGAAGAATTAATTAAATTTGCAAAAGAAAATAATATAGATTTAACTGTAGTAGGACCAGAAGAGCCACTTATAAATGGAATAGTTGATAGATTTAAAGAAGAAGGACTTAAAATATTTGGACCTGGAAAAAGTGGAGCAAGGCTTGAAGGAAGTAAGAGTTTTTCTAAAGATTTTATGAAAAAATACGGAGTAAAAACTGCTGAGTATGAAGTTTTTTATAAAGAAGATAAAGCAAAAGAATATCTTAAAACTTGCAAGTATCCAGTTGTTATAAAGGCAGATGGACTTGCAGCTGGTAAAGGTGTTGTAATATGTGAATCTTTAGAGGAAGCATTAGAAACTATAGATTTATTCATGGTGTCAGATATATTTAAAGGTGCAGGAAAGAAAGTTGTAATAGAAGAGTTTTTAGAAGGTGTTGAAGCATCTATTTTATCTATTACAGATGGACATACTATAATACCATTCCTTTCAGCAAAAGATCATAAGCAGATATTTGATGGTAATAAAGGACCAAATACAGGTGGAATGGGAGCTTTATGCCCAAATCCTTATGTTACAGAAGAAATTTTAGAAGATTTTAGAGTAAACATAATGGAAAAAACTTTAGTTGGAATTAGAGAAGAAAATTTCGATTTTAAGGGAATTATATTCTTTGGAATTATGATTACAGAATCTGGTGCTAAATTGCTTGAATATAACGTTAGAATGGGAGATCCAGAAACTCAATCTGTATTATCACTTATGGAAACAGATCTTTTAGATCTTATAGAAGCTTCTTTAGATGAAAGATTAAATGAGATAGAAGTTAAATGGAAAGATGGATTTTGTTTAAATGTTGTAATGTCTTCAAATGGATATCCAAAGTCTATTAAAACAGGATATAAAATAAATATCTTAGATAATGTTAAAGAAGATGTATTTATAGCAGGTGCAAAGCTAAATGATAATGATCTTGTAACTAGTGGTGGAAGAGTTTTATCAGTTATAGGAAGAGGAAAAACTATAGAAGAAGCTAGAGAAAATGTTTATAAAAATATTGAAAAAGTAAGCTTTGAAGGTGCATATTTTAGAAAAGATATTGGAATAGCTAAATAAGATGAAAAATAGAGGGATATTAAATCTCCCTCTATTTTTTTTATTTCATTATCTTTTCAAATCTAAAGAATTCTTCTTTAAAGCCACCTTCTGAATAAGCAAAGTGTGGATTATTATGATATTCATTGAAAAATTCAACTATTTTAAATCCACATTTATTAACATAAAAATTAATATTTCTCTTTTCAAAATAAGGTGTTACTAATTCCCAAACCTTAGTTTTTGGATATTTTTCTTCTATGGCTTTCCATATATTATATCCATAGCCTTTGCTATGAAACTCTGGATAAACAAAGAATATATCTAGTGAATTATGTTGAGTTGTATTATTTATATCTACTATAATTCCTCCAATCTTTTTTTCATCTACATAAACATAATAAGCTTCTGCATTTTCTTTATATAGTGATTCATTAACCTCTTCATCAGAGATAACTTCGCCTTCTTCACTATATTCTTCAAATTCATCTATAACAGCAATAGATAATGTACGCTTAACATCTTCTCTGAATGAAGGATATTCATTTTCATAAACTCTTTTAAAATCAACTTTCATATTTCTGTCTCCTATAATAATTTTAGTATTAATATAATACAGTTATTGATTAAAATAAAGTACCATAATATATAAATTTTAATAAAAATATCAATGTATATAAAACTTATATAAACAAAAAATATGAATGAGGCTTTAGTTGGCTAAAACTTAAATTTTTAATTATATTATCAAAGGAGGAAAATACAATGAAACACAATCCAGATGATAGAAGAGATAATGTACAAAGAATACAGGCAAATATAAGTGATACTATAAAAAATATTCATCTTGCAGATGAAATGATTGAAAAAACAGATGATGATAATACAAGAAGAGAATTAAGTGCAAAAAATGATAGAAGGCAACATGCACTTGATGCAATGAGAAAAGAAATTAAAGAAGAGGCAAATTACCAAAAAAATAATTGTAAATAATTATATAAGTAAAAATTAAATAGGTTTAAAGAGCCTACTTGCTATAAAGATTATAACAGGTAGGCTTTTATATTGTTAAAAATATATTTAAAAAAATAGCTTAGAAATTATTGTATACTAATATTAGGTATTAAAAATTTAATCTAAATGGGAGGAATATGTTATGAAAAAGGCAATGTTAATAGCCGCTATAGGACTTATTGGGTCATCATTATTAGTTGGGTGTGGAGGAGATAAAAAAGATACAGCTAATACGCAAAATAATACTCAAACTACTCAATCAAATGATAATAGCACACAAAACACACAATCAAGTAATGATAATAGTTCACAAGATAGCAATAAATCTACACAATCAAATAATAATTCAGCATATGATAAAGTTTATAAAGCTGGGTTCTATCAAGTTGGAAAGGACTTACCTGCAGGTGAATATTTAGTTGTTGGAGATAAAATAACTAAGGAAGCTGAGACTTCTGTAGAAGTAACAAAAGATAGCAAAAAAGAACAAGAGATATTTGATGAAAGTGTAATGGGAAATGTCTATGTAACAGTAGAGAATGGACAATATATTGATGTAGAAAATGGAGATATATATCCAGTAGAACTAGCACCATCTAATACTCCAAAAGATAAGGTTTATAAAGATGGAATGTATAAAGTAGGAAAAGATATAAAAGCAGGAACATATGATGTAAAAGCATTAAAAGATGATGCAGATATAAAAATTTATAAAGACAGTAGCCATAGTAAGAGCAGTTTAATATCAGAAAAAGAATTTAAAAATACTGAAAAAGTAACATTAAAAGATGGTCAATATATTGAATTAGATGATGCTCAAATAACTGTAAAATAATAAATTATAGCAAGAGTTATTAATAAAATCTTATTAATAACTTTTGTTTATTTTTCTTATTATAGAAAATTTTTGTGTATATTAGCTATAATCATTTAACAAAACACTTTAATAAGATGAAATTTTGTTGTAAAATTAAATAAAATAGACTATAAATTTTAATAATTTAGTTTATTTTTTACATGATATCAATATAATGATAATGAAAAGAGGGAATGAAGATGAACAACGAAATAAATGTTGACTTATTTGCAAAAGATCTTACTTTATTAATGGAAGAACTTAATGTTATAAAGAAGATAAGTAAGTTTGGAGAGGATTATGATAACGTAAGAAAGTCAATTAGCAATCCAAAGGATAAAGAAATATTTAGATTATCTGAATATATTACTATATCAGAATTAGTAAGTAAAAAACTTGAAATGCCTGCAGTTAAGGTTTTTGAATGTATGAATAAATTATTCCGTACTTTTACTAAAAACCAAGAAAGAATATTTAAAACATTAACAGATGATAGTGAAACAAATAGATTATTAATAGAAGATTTAGTTGGAGATAAAACTATAGAAAAAATCTATGAAGATATACAAGATGAACCAAGCTTTATAGAATTATGTGATGCTTTAAGAAATGTTTATCAAGGTTAGTACATATAAAAAATAATAAAATATTTTTATTAAGTCCTTATTACAATAGATATGTGTATAAGGGCTTTTTTTATAAAATGGATAAAGATTAATTTGCTATAAATAATAATAGTGTTGTATATTATTGTGTAGAATATTAAATAAAAATTATAAGGTGTGTATATATGGAAGATTTAAAGAAAGCAATTAGTGAAATTATAAAAGAAGATATAATAAAAATAGTTGTTAGTAATAAAATGAATAAAGATGTTAAGTATAATAAAATAGCATTTATATTAAAAGAAAACAAGAAAAAACAATATTATCAAATAGAAAAATATACTGATAAACAAGTATTTCATGAAAACATTGATAAAGATATTTTAGGAGAAAAGTTATTAGAATTTATAGAAGGAAATTATAAGCAAATTGCTGCATGGGCTAATAACTATACATTTGACTTAAAGATTTCTAAAAAAGGAAAAGTATTTTTAAGTAAAAAGAAAATGAATAATGAGAATTTAACTAAAAAAGGCCACAACAAAGAAAAAAATTACATACTTAAAGAGGGCATGATCATAGAGCCTCTTATAGATTTAGGAGTTTTCACTAAAGATGGTAAGGTTGTTAATTCAAAATATGATAAATATAAGCAAATAAATAGATTTGTAGAAATAATTGATGATGAAATAAAGAAGAATGATTATAAAGAACTTACAATATTAGACTTTGGATGTGGTAAGTCTTACTTAACATTTGTTTTATATTATTATTTTGTAAAGATAAAAAATATAAATGTAAAGATGATAGGTTTAGATCTTAAAGAAGACGTAATTAAAAAATGTAATGAAATAGCTAAAAGATATAATTATGAAAATTTACACTTTGAACTTGGAGATATAAATGGGTTTAAATACAATAATAAAGTTGATATGGTAATCACATTACATGCTTGTGATACAGCTACTGACTACGCTTTATATAATGCTATAAAGTGGAATACAAAAATGATATTCTCAGTTCCTTGCTGTCAACATGAATTTAATCATCAAATGAAAGCAGAATCTTTATCTATACTTACTAAGTATGGAATAGTTAAAGAGAGAGTTGCAGCTTTAATGACAGATTCAGTTAGAGCAAATCTTTTAGAATGTGTAGGATATAAAACACAACTTTTAGAATTTATAGATATAGCTCATTCTCCTAAAAACATATTAATAAGAGCATCAAAATCTAATATATCTAAAGAAAAGAAAGAAAAGGCTTTAAATGAAGTTAAAGATTTAATGAATCAATTTAACTTTAATCCAACATTGTATAATTTATTAAAAGAAGATAAACTTATATAAATATAATTAAACTATAAATAAAGGTTACCATATATTATATGGTAGCCTTTTAATTTTAAATATAAAGTATTTTCATAGTAATGATTATTTAAGAGTTATTTTAGAAATATATATTGAATTTTTGTTATGACAATTAAATTTTATTCTAAGTTTAGATATCTTATTATTAATTATTTCTGGTATAACAGGTAGCTTAAAAAATACACAATCATCTAATTTTTTATAATTTATATTTATTGCATTATTATTTAAGTAAGCTTTAATAGTTGATAAATCTGTTGTAGCGTTTTTAGGAATGTTAAAAGTATAGATTACATCAACTGCGGGTGCAGTGCCTAAGTTTTCTATATCTATAATATCTTGAAGAGGTTTTTCTGTTATTTTAAGTGATGCCTGCTTTATTAAGAATAATGAATTATCACTAGAATCTGATATATAA
>NZ_JAXFPT010000063.1:0-4487 GCF_034179595.1 Clostridium sp. | reverse complement strand
GGAGATATAAAAATGAGTAATACTTTTGAAAAAGAATATAAAATAAATATTTATGATGTTGATTCTGAACATAACTGTAAATTTTCATCTTTAGTAGATTACTTATGGGATGTTGTTATTTCTCAATCTGATTATTTAGGTGAAACTACTGAAGGATTTGTAAATAACAATTGTGTTTGGGTAGTTTTAAATTACGATATAACTATACATGAATATCCTAAATATAAAGATGTAATAACTGTAGATACTACAGCATTAGGTTGGAAGAAATTCTATGGTTATAGACAAAACACCATTAAAAATTCTGAAGGAAAAATTATAGGAGAAGTTATTTCAACTGCTATATTAATAGATTTCGAAAAAAGACGTCCTATGAAAATTTCACCTGAACAAATTAAAATATATGGTCTTAAAGAAGAATTAGATAAAGTACCTCCTCTAGATGATATTCCTAAAATTGAAAAAGAAGATTATATAAAGGATTACCCTATTAGATTTAGCGATATAGATTCTAATGGTCATGTAAACAATGTAAGATACATGGAAATGGCAATGGATACTCTTCCAAGATCTATTTTAAACAATTATAAACTTTTTAATATAAAGGTACTATTTAAAAAAGAAACAAGTGATGGTGATACACTACATATTTCATCTCAAGTAATTGAAAATGATAATGATAAAATAACTACAATCCATAACATTACAGGTGGAAGCGGAAAACTTCTTACTAAATTACAATTTATATGGAAGAAAAAATAAACATAATAAATTTAATAAAATTTATTATTTATTGTTAGTATTTATACTCTATTTATTGGTTTAGATATAAAACTTAAAACTTTATTTACCTATAGTTAAATATCATACTTTAATTGTGAAGAATCTTTTATAGTTATAAATCTTATCAATTAGATTTAAATTATATTCTCTGATAATATATTATCTAATTATCAAGCATAATAGAGTATTATATTTGAAAGGATGATTCTTAATGGATAAATTTAGAACAATAGAAACATACTTTAAAGGTCCAGGATTTCATATGGTCGGAGATGGATTTAAAATGAGTCAGTATTTCCCAGGGGGTAAAGACTTACTTGTACGTTTTTCACCATTTATTTTATTAGATTATAATAAGCCTCATTATTTTGAACCTTCAAACTTTAGACGTGGAGTTGACATTCATCCTCATAGAGGATTTGAAACAGTTACTATAGTATATTCAGGAAATATTGAACATCATGATAATAAGGGTAATCATGGAATTTTAGGACCTGGAGATGTTCAATGGATGACTGCTGGATCTGGAGTTCTTCATAAAGAATATCATGAAGAAAACTTCTCAAAAAACGGTGGAATCCTTCATATGATTCAACTTTGGGTTAATTTACCTAAAAAATATAAAATGACTCCGCCTAAATACCAAGCAATTTCAAAGGACGATATGGGTGTTTATAAATTAGATAACGATTATGGAGAAATAAAGATAATATCTGGAGAAGTTAACGGCATAAAAGGTCCAGCTAGTACTTTCTCTAAAATAAATTTATATACTGTTTATTTAAAGAATTTTGGAAAAACAGTATTATCAGAGCCAGGTAATTTTAATACAGGTATTTTAATCTTAAATGGTAAAGTAAAAATTAATGATGACAAAACTTTTGAAGAAAATGATTTTATATTATTTAATAATGTAGAAGGTAAAATAAGTGTTGAGTCAGTAACTGAAAATTCATCATTTATAGTTTTAAGTGGTGAACCAATAAATGAACCTATAGCTTCTTATGGTCCATTTGTAATGAATACAGAAAAAGAATTACTTCAAGCATTTAAGGATTTTGAAAGTGGAAAGTTCGGAACATTTGATTTTTAACATTAATTTAAAATCAATATAAGAAAAGTGTATTTCTAAAGAAATACACTTTTAATCTTTATTAACCCATTAAGAAATCTAATATGTTCCAACCACCTGAACTTTTTCCCTTGTATAGCTCTGTATACCCACATCTTGTACAACTTATTGTTATAAATTTTTTATTTTGAACATCAAATATCTTTGCAAAGTTTCCTCCTGTTGCTTGAAATTGATCTGATTCATAATGATTATTGCCACACTTTGGACAAACATATTGTCTTTTTTCCATATTAATTCACCTCTACAATAAAATTATATTATTATTATATTATTTAGTATTCTATAACATTTTATAATAGCTTTATTTACTAACAATATACATTTCTACAGAAATAACCACACCTAAGACTTTTAATATAATTCATTCTAAGGTGTGGCTATATTTATTCCATATTTATCATAAAAACATGATATATGATTTACTTAATATACTTTTCTATGTTATCTAACTTTTCAATTAACTCATTGAAATCTCTTGAATACCTTAGGTACTCTTCTTTATCTAACTGTAACTTACAAACTAAGTCTTTAGGGATGCTTTTTGCTTTTTCTTTAAGCTTGATTCCTTGTTCAGTTATTTCAATATAAACTTTTCTATCATCTGCACTATCTTTTACTCTATTTAGATATCCCTTATCTTCTAACTTATTTATTATCGGAGTTAATGTTCCAGTTTTCATTTTCAATTTAAAACTTATATCCTTAAAAGCTATCTTATTATCTTCCCATAAAACTAGCATAACTAGATATTGAGGATAAGTTAATTTTAACTCCTTTAATAAGGGATCATACAATCTAATAATGCTTTTTGAAATAGAGTATGCTTTAAAGCATAATTGATTTTCTAATTTTAATTCATTACTCATCTGATTATATATAAAATTTAATATCTACCTTTCTTTTACTGAATATTAATCTTACCTAAAGCTAATTTTATAATATTAAAGTTTCATGATTTTCTTTTCTTTTAAAGATACTAAAGCTTCAGGTGTATGAGTTGATAAATATACAGTGTCATTTTCTTTAACAAATTCTCTAACATTTTCTAGAGTTTCTCTAGCTAAATCTTTATCTTCAAACACTACTGAAAGTTCATTTCTTCTAAGTGCTTCATCAGTATAAGTTACATCACCATGGAACATATAATTTAAACCATCTAATTCAAGCACTGCTATAGAATTTCCTTTTGTATGTCCATATGCAGGTAACATAACTAAGTTTTCTGATATTCTTTCACTTTGCTTAAAGTTTTTATATGGACCACTTTCAAACTTAACTCTAACTATATTATCACCATCTAATTTCATTGCATCTGCTTCTATTTCTGATATGTATATCTTAGCATGATTAAATAATCTAAGTTCTCCTGTATGATCTGGATGCTTGTGTGTAACTATTACTTTATCTACATCTTTAGGTTCATATCCTAATTTTTTTAATGCATCTACAAAGTTATTAACTTTTTTCCCTTGGTATATCATTTGTCCTGGTTGTGGGTCTACCTCAGGTGTTTCAACTGGAACTCCAGTATCTACTAATATAACTTCTTTTCCTGTATCTATTAAATAATTTTGTAAACTTGATTCATATTTTTTAGATTGATCTATACTTTCCTTTTCTGCTGATCCTCCAAAAGCAAAAGCTTCTGTCATAAATCCATTGTTATAAAATTCTAATGCTAATACCTTCATTTTAAAATACCTCTCATTTCTAATCTTTCATTTTAAATCGCATGCGATTAATCTTATACGATTATAATATTACGCAATCTTATTATTGTCAAACAAAAAAAGAAATATTCACAATCTGTTAATTTTTTATATTATTATACCTTCAAAATGATCAATCTCGTGTTGAATGATTTGAGCTGTAAAGCCCTTAAATGTGTCTCTATGTTTTTTAAAATTTCTATCAAGATATTCTACTTCTATCTTTTCATATCTTGTAGTTTTTCTAAAACCATTTAAAGATAAACAACTCTCTTCTGTTTCATATTTATTTTCTTTCTTTACTATAACCGGATTTACCATAGGAACTATAATATTTCCTAAACTAAATACCAATATACGCTTTTTTACTCCTATCATATTGGCAGCCATACCAACACAACCATCTAAATTTGCTCTTAAAGTATCGACTAAATCATCAATAACTGCTACATCATTTTTAGTTGCAGGTTCTGATTTTTGCCCTAAAAATAATACATCTTTTACAACTTGTTTTATCATATTTATCTTCTCCTTTCATCTTAAAATAATACCATTTTAATTTTACTTCTAAAATTATAATTTAGCATAAATAAATTAAAATAATTTATTTAGAAATATTATTTTTCATACTATATACTTCAATAAAATCTTTAATTAAACTGTAAAAAATAATATACTTATTTATGTTAATAAAAAATTATACCTATAAGTAGAAAATACTAGATTGAGAGGTTTTTATATATGAATATTAAAAAGAAAGATATACTTGAACTTAAAAAGCGTTTTAAAAAAGATCACTGCACTTTTACTAAGGTATGTGGTTGTTATGTTAATGGAGAAAAAAATACTATTTTAAAATT
>NZ_JAXFPT010000060.1:0-44489 GCF_034179595.1 Clostridium sp. | reverse complement strand
TTTTACTTTTCCATTTTTATCTACTGTTGCTACTTTACTATTGCTACTTGTCCAAGTTACTCCTTTATTACTTGCATTACTTGGCGATATTGTTGCTTTTAATGTTTCGCTCTTTCCTTTTTCTAAACTTAATGTTGCCTTATTTAGTTTAACTCCTGTTACTGATACAGGAATTTTACTATCAATATATTTACTGTCAACATATCCATAACTTGATTTGTATTTTATTCTATACCATCCATTTGCTAGCTTATCAACTATTTCAACCTTGCTTCCAGTTGGTAATTTTCCTAAAAGTTCAGAATTTGTTGATGCTGATTTTCTTACATTAAGGTTTTGATTTCCTGTATTTGTTACTCCAAACTCACTCTTATTTATTGTTGCTTTTGTTAGCAATACTTGATCTGAATTTAATCTAGCTATTGACATTGCTGCTTCAGCTGATGTTGATACAACTGATGTCACTATTGCTACAATAGACACTATTTTAGATAAATTTTTCATAAAATCTCCTAAAAAAATTATTATACTTTAATAAAATATTAAAAAGCTAATGAAAACATTACTACTTTTTATTAAACCAATTTATTCCATTCTAAATATAAAAATTATCTACATAATAATTAAAAAGTAAAGATATAATAATGTTAATTCACAATATTAAAAATATATTATAAATCAAAAAACTGCATTAGATGAGGTTTTAATTCATCTAATACAGTATTTTTTATAATCCTGATTCTTTAAATTTGTGTTCCATGAACATAGTTCCTTTATATACAAGTCTCTTTATGAATCCAAGTACTAAGAATACTAGCCCAAATAAACAAAGCATTTTTATGTCATGAATTGTATCACTCCATATTGGTCCTGCAATTGCTTCTCTAAATCCATCAATTGCATAAGTAAATGGCCATAATGGTTGTAATACTCCAAATATCTTTGGATTTGTTTGAATAGGATATATTCCTCCAGCTCCAGCTATTTGGAATACCATAATTACTACAGCTAATGCCTTACCAACATTTCCAAATAGTGATATAAGTGTGAATATTATTAAAGTAAATACTACACAGGCTAAAAGTCCCATGAAAAATAATAGTTTTGTATTTTCAGGTTTTATTCCTAAAATTTTAATATCCCCAACTAATACAATAATAGTTTGGATGATACCTACTGTTAGAAATAATAACATCCTACCAAAATGTTTTTGTACTAATGAAATTTTTTCACCATCTTCGAAATCTTCACATTCAGTTGTTAAAATAGCTGCCATTAGAAGTATTCCTACCCATATACCTAATACTGTATAGAATGGTGAAAGTGCAACACCAAATATTCCTGTATCATAAACTTCTACAGTTGTAACTTCTATAGGTGATGACATAAATGATGCTATTTTTTCTGGATTCTTTTCTAGCATGCTTATTACTTCATCAATATTACTATTTGTAATATTTTTTGTCTTATCTTGAACTTTACTTAATTTACTCTTAAATTCATCTAATTTAGTGCTTACATTTGCTATTTGTGATGATGCTACATCTCCACTTGCTATACCAAAGTTTGCTAAAGTATTTAATTGAGGAACTATAATCTTACTTCCTTCTAATACATTACTAGCACTTGTAGCCCCTTGTGATAGATTATCTCCTACTGCATTTAATACTGGAACTACATTATTATAGAAATTATTACTTGAATTAGTTAATCTATTTGTAAAGTCTGTATTTAAATTGCTTAGTGTATTAATAGTATTATTTACATCATCTGTGTTTTTTCCTGAATCAATAATACTCTTTAATTTAGTTAAATTATTCTTATCTTGTGATATTATATCTTGTAAATTTGATAGAGTACTTATTTGAGTTTCAATTATACTACTTCCAAAAATTCCGTTTATATTTCCTAAGATTTGCTTAGCAGTTGTAATATAGTTATTTGATGTATCAAGTGTTGTTTGCATATCCTCTATTGTTTTATCTAGCTTTGCATTATCTTTAGAATCACCAATAGTGTTATTGTAAGTATCCTTAAGATTACTTAAAAGTTCATTATACTGATTATTTATTGACTGTATTTGCATTAAGTCATTTTTTATTCCACTACTTAAGTTTTGAACACTCATTTGAGTACTTGTTATCAAATCCTTACTTCCTTCTATCATTCCTTGAAGAGAATTTATTGAATTTGTAATAGTTGGTAATTGAGTTTTTGTTTTAGCTAAATAATCTTGAACATCACTTATATCTTGAGTTGAAGCATTTAATTGATTTGATACTTGATCTAAATTATCTTGTGCATCATTTAAAGCTGATTTAAAATCTAGGATAGTTGATTTATTTTTTTCAATTTCTCCTCCAAATTCATTTAAATACTTAAATGCTTCTTCGTTTACTATATCTACAAATTTACTCGTTATTTCTTCTGTTAACTTAGTCTTAGCAACATTTGTTATCTTAGTTGCTATTGCATTTACCTTTTCGTTTGCTTTGTATATTATATCTGGTTTTTTAGGATTATCAGTTAATAAAGTGGCTAAGTCACTAGAGAAATTCTGTGGTATTTCTATTAATGCATAATATTTACCTTCATTTAATCCATAATTACCTTGCCAATCTCCAACGATTTTCCATCCTATTGATTTATTTTTCTTTAATTGCTCAACAATTTCATTTCCTACATTAATATCTTTTCCATTAATCTTAGCACCTGTATCATTATTTACAACAGCAACTGGAATTGCTCCTGTATTTACATAAGGATCCCAACATGCCTTTATATTAACCCATGCATAAAGTGAAGGAATAAAACATAGACCAGTTATAATAACTATAGCAGCTGGATTTTTAACGATATTTTTTATATCTCTCTTAAAAACCTTGAATATCTTTCTCATGTTTTCCTCCTAATCCTTCTATTCTGCTATTCCTGATTTTTCAAATTTTTCATCAAATTTTTCTACTTGTTTAGATAATTTTTGTTTAAATAATATTCCTATAAGTAATGTTACTACAATAATTGAAACCAATACTCCAATATCAAGTAATACCTTACTTGCAAGCGGTCCTGCTATTGCTTCTCTAAATCCTTCAAGTCCATACGTAAATGGGAAGAATGGTTGAAGTACCCTAAAGAATTTTGGATCAACTTGTATTGGGTAACTTCCTCCAGAACCTGCAATTTGAATTACCATAAGTATTATAGCAATTCCCTTACCTATGTTTCCAAATAATGATACTAAAGTAAATACTATTGTACAGAATGTTAGTGAACATAGAACTCCAAATAATATAAATAATGGAGTATTTACAGTTTGAACTCCTATTATATACTTGTCACCTATAGTAAGTATAAGCGCTTGAATTAAGGCATATGTTAAGAATGAAAGAAGCTTTCCTAAATACTTTTGTCTTACTGTAAGATTTTCACTTCCTTCAAATTCAGCTACTTTTGTTGTTAAAAGAGATGTTAACATTAAAGCTCCTACCCAAGTTGCAAGTACTGAATATATTGGCGCCATTCCTGATCCATAATTTGCGACCTTATAAATTGATTCATCCTTAATATTAAATGGTTGTGAAATATATCCACCCATTACATCTGGATTACTTTGAAGTATAGTTAAAATTTGAGTTAAGTCATTGTCATTAACTTTTTCAAGTTTATCGCTTAACTTACCTATTCCAGATTCAAAGCTTTCTAATTGTTTTTTTAAATCAATTGAAACATCTGCTGTTACTTTTGTTCCTTGCATTGCTGATTCTATAAGCTTATTTACATTTTCAACCATTTCTTTTGAGTCTCCAAGTAATTCATTTGCATCTTCTGTTGATTTAATATAATTATTATAAATCTTTGTAAGTGCTTGTTTAGTATTATTGTTATATTGACTCATAGATGAACTTACTTCATCACTAATTGAAGAGTTCATTTGGTTTAATTGTCTTAATATATCACTATTTAAATCTTTTGTTGATTGATATGACTTCTCTAAATCATTTAACTTATCACTTTCACTATTTAAAGATGATTTTAAATCATTTAATAGTGTAATCATGTTAATAATTTGAGTATTTGATTCACCATTTATAGTTAAAGTTACTTTTTTGTTTAATCCTTCTAAGAATTTTAAGACATTATCAATACTGCCATTCATATAAGTAATTTCTTGCTTCATTATTGATATAGCTGTACTTACTTGTTTAGAATTTCCAGATGATACTGACTTATTTAAGTTTTCTAATAAAGTAGCCATTCTTTTTTGTGAAGAATTTATTTGATCTAAATTAATATTTAAGCTATCGAAAGAATTATTCATTGTATTTTTTGTATAAGTAGCTAATTTCTTTGATTCTTCATTGCTATCTTGTATTTGATCAATTCCACTTGTTATTTGAGGGATTGTATCTTTTATACCATTTAAATATGTATTTAGATTATTTGCATTATTATTTGTGCTTTGTAGTGCATTTAAAACAAGATCCATATTTTTATTCATTGTTAGTATTCCATTTTTAAGTTCAAGAATCTTTTGTTTATTCTTTTCAACTTTATCACCTAATTCATTAAGTGAAGAGAATACTGTTTTATTTACTGTTGATACAAAATTTGACTTTATATTATCTATTAATTTTTCTTGTGCAGCATTAGTTATTTTTCCTGCAACTGGATTTGCTTTAGTATCAACTTTATAAACAATATTTGGTTTTACTGGGTCATCTGTTGTAAGACTTGCAAGATCCTTTGAGAAGTCTTCTGGAATTTCTATAGCAGCATAGTATTTCCCATCTATTACTCCTATATCTGCTTGTTTAGAATCAACAAATTCCCATCCTATAGATTTATTCTTTTTAAGTTCAGAAATTACCTCATCCCCCATGTTAATATCTTGAGACAGTAATTTTGTCCCCTTATCATTATTAACTACAGCTATTGGAATTGTTCCTGTATTTTCATAAACATCCCAAGAAGCTGCTATGTTTACCCATGCATAAAGCGAAGGAATAATACATAATCCAGTTATTATTAAAAACGCAACTGGATTTTTAATAATTGCTTTCATATCTCTCTTAAATATAGAAAGAATCCCTTTCATAATTCACCTCCAAATATTTTAATAATATTATAATTTTATTGTTTTAATATGTATTTTTTTGAAACTTTTTATTAATTTTTTGCATATTTCTTTCATGAAATCACAATATACAGTATAATTCTTTATTAATTTTCTTGTAATGTTACATAAATACTATTATAATTATAATAATAATCAAATATTCACAAAATTTTAGTCAAATAATAAATTCACTATATTAAAGTGAGTTAATTATGAATAACTAAAAAATAATAAGTATAGGAGGATAATAATGAGCGAAAATAACAAAAAACTGAAACTTATACCATTGATATTAATGATTTTCACATCAGTATTTGGTTTTACAAATATAGCTAGAGCTTTCTTGCTTATGGGTTATAGCGCAATACCTTGGTATATATTATCAGCAATAACATTCTTTATTCCATATTCATTCATGTTAGCAGAATACGGTGCTGCATTTAAAAACGAAAAAGGTGGTATCTATTCATGGATGGATAAATCAGTTGGCCCTAAATATGCATTTATAGTTACATTCATGTGGTACACTTCTTATATCATCTGGATGGTTACTACATCATCTTCTATTTGGGTTCCACTTTCTAATATGATATTTGGGGAAGATAGAACTTCTACTTGGTCTTTATTTGGTCTAAGTGGAGCACATACTATGGCGCTTCTTGCAATAATATTATTTATATTAATTACATTTGCTACTTCAAAAGGATTAAGCGGAATTACAAAAGTTACATCTATTGGTGGAACATTTATAGCTCTTTTAAATATAGTTTTATTAGTTGGAGCTGTTGTAGTTCTTGTGGCAAATAAGTTCCAATTAGCACAACCAATATCTGCCTCAGCATTTGTTAATTCACCAAACCCTACATATCAATCACCAATTGCTGTTTTAGGATTTGTAGTGTTTGCAATATTTGCATATGGTGGACTTGAAGCTGTTGGAGGATTAGTTGACCAAACTGAAAATCCTGAAAAAACTTTCCCAAGAGCAATCAAGACTGGTGCTATAATAATTGCAGTTGGTTATTCAATAGGAATATTATTTGTGGGATTCTTTACAAACTGGAGTGTTACATTAGGTAAAGATACAGTTAACATGGCTAATGCTGGATATGTTGTTATGCAAAACTTAGGTTATACATTAGGACTTGCATTTAATCTTGGAACACAAAAGGCTCTATTCTTAGGTACTTGCTTCTCAAGATTTGTCGGTTTATCAATGTTCTTAGCATTACTAGGTTCATTCTTTACATTAACTTACGCTCCAATAAAACAACTTATTGAAGGTACACCTAAAGAAATATGGCCAAAATCATGGGTTAAAGTTGATAAAAATAATATGCCAAAAAATGCAATGTGGATTCAATGTCTTGTAGTCGTACTTATTATATTAGTATCTTCATTTGGTGGAGATACAGCTTCAGCTTTCTTAAATTACTTAATATTAATGAGTAATGTTGCTATGACAATTCCTTATGCATTTATTGCTTTTGCATTTATTTCATTCAAGAAAAAAGAAGAAATTCATAAACCATTTGTTATGTATAAGAACCCTGTTACAATAAAAGTTTGGACTGTTATTGTAATGATAACTGTTATATTTGCAAATATATTCACTATCATAAAGCCAGCATTAGATTCTGGAGATTACGTATCAACAATTTTCCAAATCGCAGGACCAATAATCTTTGGTGCTATAGCATTAATACTTTATGATAGATATGAAAAAAAGCAAAAACTTAAATAAGTAAAATATAATTACTATAATAAAAAGAAAGAAGATATATAATTTTAAAATTATATATCTTCTTTTATTTAACAATATTTATATTAATTCAGCTTTATCATTAATAGCAACTTTTCCGCCTTTTAATACTTTACTAAACACTCCATAAATAGGCATTATACACTTTCCTACTCTATGGAATATTTCACATTCATTGTGACATTTTTTTCCTATTTGTGTTATTTCTAATATAGCTTCTCCTACTTTGATCTTTTGACCAACTGGAAGTTTATCAACTTCTATTCCATCTATAACTATATTTTCTCCAAAATCTCCAAACTTAACATTTCCACCTTGTCTATTAAATTCATCAATCTTTTTAAGTTCTAATAAACTTACTTGTCTATGCCACTTACCTGCATGAGCATCATCTTTTATCCCAAAATCCTCAATTAAAATAGCCTCTTCTACTTTATTTTTTACAGTTCCTTTTTTAGGGCTTGTGCAAATTGCAACCACTTTCGCCATAATTATCCTCCTATTTCGTTCATAAACTTCTTTTCTTTGTTTTCATCTTCAACTTTAAATAGATACTTTTGTGGTTTATTATATATGCCTTCTTTTATTGTTTCTCTAAGCTTTTCATCACTTGCTCCATTTTTTAAAAGCGTTTTAAGATTGATTCCACTTTTCCAATTTAAACATTGTTTAAGTAATCCATCTGTTGTGATTCTTATTCTATTACAGTTATCACAAAAACAATTACTCATTGCACTTATAAACCCAACTCTGCCAATTGCATTTTCTAACTTTATATACTCTGCTGGCCCATCATGTACATTTCTTTTCTCTTCTTTAAATTTAAGGCCCGTATCCTCTAAAAATTTAATTATATCTTTATTTGATAATCCAGTATAATTTTTACCTTCTCCAATTGGCATAAGCTCTATAAATCTAACATCTATATTTTTCTTTAATGTTAAATTTATTAGATCAAGTATCTCGTCATCATTTGTTCCTTTAATTATAACTACATTTAATTTAACTTTTGTGCCTTTATTTAAACATTTATCAATAGCGGATAAAACTTTATCTAAGTCTCCACCTCTTGTTATTTTATAGTATTTATCTTTATCTAACGTATCTAAACTTATGTTTACCTTTTTTAATCCATTATCGATTAAATCATCTGCTATATCATCTAATAATATTCCATTTGTCGTAAGCGCAATCTCTTCTATTCCATCTATAGAATTTATTTTTTTGATTAAATCAACTATTCCATCATATACAAGAGGTTCTCCTCCTGTAAATCTTATTTTTCTAATACCAAGCTTTGATGCTTCTTTTGCAATTCTATAAATTTCTTCACTTGAAAGTCTTTTATCTTCTTGACAAAATATATTGCCTTTTTCAGGCATACAATATACACATCTTAAATTACATTTATCGGTAATAGAAATTCTAAGGTAATCTACATTTCTTCCAAATCTATCTTGTATTGTTCTCACCTCAAAATATTAATAATTAAATTCACCGCTCTTTCCACCAGTTTTTTTAACTAAGTGTATTCCATCTATTTTCATTCTCTTATCTACAGCCTTACACATATCATAAATAGTTAATGCTGCAACAGAAACTCCTGTTAAAGCTTCCATTTCAACTCCTGTTTTTTCAAATATCTTTACTGTAGAATTAATTATTATTTGTGAATTTTCTTCATCTATTTCAAAATCAATGCTACATCCATTTATCATTATTGGATGGCACATGGGAATTAAATCTGATGTTTTCTTAATAGCCATAATACCTGCAACTCTTGCTACTCCTAAAACATCACCTTTTCCTATTTTTCCTTCTTTTATAAGATCAATAGTTTCTTTACTAGCTATAACTTTTCCAGTTGCAGTTGCAACTCTCTCAGTTTTATTTTTTTCAGTTACATCTACCATAACTGCATTTCCTTGGCTATCAAAATGAGTAAACTTTTCTTTCATAATTATTCTCCTTTTCCAAAAGAACAATGTGGGAATGTGCAGACTTTACAATCTAAACAGAATCCACCATGTCCATATGCAGCGATATCTCTAAGAGTTAATTTTTCATCACTTAATACTCTAGGTAATACTAAGTCAAATACAGTTCTCTTAGAATACATTACGCATCCTGGAAGCCCTAGTATTGGTATGTCTCCATTATATGCTAATAAAAACATCGCTCCTGGAAGTACTGGTGCTCCATAAGTTACTAATTCTGCTCCTGATTCTTTTATTGCAGTTGGAGTTACATCATCTGGATCTACAGACATTCCTCCTGTACATATAATCATTTCAGCTCCAGCATCTATTGCTTTTTTGATTTCTGAAACTATTTTATCTTTATCATCTGGAAGTATGACTTGATTTTCTAAAGTACATCCATAATACTCTATCTTCTTCTTTACAGCTGGTCCAAATGCATCCTTTATTCTTCCGTGATACACTTCACTTCCAGTAGTTATCATGTGTACTTTCTTAGGCTTAATGTCTACAACCTTTATTATTTTTTCTGTAATTAATTTCTCTGCTTCTATTATTTTTTGTTCATCAATAACTAATGGAATTACTCTTGTACCTCCAACAAGTTCTCCCTTTTTTAGAGGAGTATTGTTTTGTATTGTTGAAACCATTATTTCTCCTAGCATATTTATTTGTAATAGCTTTTCTTTATCTATCTTTAAAAGACCATCCTTTGCAGCCATAAAATTAATTTTACCTTCTTTTATTTCTCCAAATTCTAATCCTTCTCCACATACTAAGTCTTTTAATCTTTCCGCAGCTTCATTTTCATGAAGAACACCTTCTTTATTTTCCCAAACATATATATGTTCTTTTCCTATTGATAATAATTCTTCTATATCTTCTTCTCTTATTATATGTCCTTTTTTAAATGCTCTTCCTTTAAATTCTCCTGGAACTATTTTTGTTATATCATGACATAATACCATACCTACAGCATCTTGTACTCTAACACTTTTCATATACTTCTCCCCTTAAGCTATTTTTTTTAGTATCTTATTATATGACATTGTTAAAACCATAGAGATAATAACAATTATAATAAGTATTGTTTTTGCAAGCATCTCATCATTGTTCTCTATAGCATAATACATAGCCATAGGAACTGTTTGAGTTTTACCTGGGATATTACCTGCAACTAAAATAGTTGCACCAAATTCGCCAAATACCCTAGCAATACTTAATATTACACCTGTAAGAATTCCTTTTTTACAAAGTGGCAAACTAATCATTCTAAATACTTGTCTATCTTTTGCTCCCATTTCTCTTCCTGCATTTTTTATATCTTCATTTACGCCTAAAAGTGGTGTCTTTATACTTTGATACATTACAGGAAGAGAAACAACAACACCAGAAACTACTGCCGCAATCCATGTGAATATTATTGTTATATTAAAGTTTTGTAAAAGAAGCTCACCAATAAAACCTCTTTTTCCTAAAGCTATTAATATTAAATATCCTATAGCTGAAGGTGGAAGAAACATTGGAAAGAGTATTATAGTTTCTATAATGCTCTTCCCTCTCATTTCTTTTTCAATTAAAAAATAACATCCTATTATAGATATAATTAAGCTTATAGCAACTGAAATAACTACAACCTTAAATGATATTAAAAATGGACTTAATATCATTTTTATTGTACTCCAAAACCATATTCTTTAAATATTTTCTTACTTGTATCACTGTTTAGAAAATCAAAGAACTCTTTACTTTCTTTTTTATTTTTACTATCCTTTATTAAACATAAAGAATATTCTATACTTTGGTGATAATCATTTGGAACTTCATAAACTATCTTGCTATTTTTTAAATTCATGGCATCTGTTTTATAAACAAAACCATAATTAACATCTCCGTTTTCAACATAGTTTAATACATTTGTTACACTCTTTGCATAAATAAACTTATCTTTTAAAGAATCCCAAAGCTTTAGATTTTCTAAAGTTTGTTTAGTATATTGTCCTGCTGGAACTGTTGATATTTCTCCAACTCCAATTTTGCCATTTGTATTCTTTAATTCATCTAAGTTATTTAACTTTTTTTCATTTTCTTTATTTCCTATTACCACTAAAGAATTTGTTAATAAATCTTCTACATTATCTTTATTTACTAAACCTTCATTTACTAATTCATCTACATATTTAGTATTAGCTGATAAGAATAAATCAACATTTGCACCTTGACTTATTTGCTTTTTTAATGTACCTGATCCACCACTATTATAATTAACATCTATTCCAGTTTCTTTTTTAAATTCATCTTTAATCTTATCCATTGGCTGTTGTAAGCTTGCCGCTATACTTACAGTGATTTCTTTATTTGCTTCTTTTTTATTTCCACATCCCGTTAAGACTAATGACACCATAGCAACCCCGACTAATAAACCTGCTATTACTTTCTTGCGCATTCCGATGCACTTCCTTTCATTATATCTAACCCATGTTTTAAGTCATTTAATATGTAATCTAATATCTCTTCACATGCTTTTGGACTTCCTGGCATATTTACAATTAATGTTTTATTTCTAATGCCAGCTGTTCCTCTAGATAACATAGCTCTTTTAGTTATAGTGAAGCTATAATTTCTGATAGCTTCTGCTATTCCTAAAGCTTCTTTGTGTATCACATCTTTAGTTGCTTCTGGTGTTACGTCTCTTTCACTAAAACCAGTTCCCCCAGTTGTAAGAATAAGATCTACACCTAATTCATCACTCATGTATTTCATCTCATTTGAAAGCATTTCTCTTTCATCTGGAATAACTATATATCTCTCTACTTTAAATCCACATTTTTCCGTTATATTTTTTATTACTTCTCCGCTTTTATCGTATCTTTCGCCTCTTGATCCTTTATCACTACTAGTTATTATGCCTAATGTATACATATTTAACACCTCCTTTCATCATTATATTTCAATTTTTCTAGGCAATCTGTTAATTTTCTGTAATCATTAATTGAAACCTGCTCGATGCCTTCTATATCAAGTTTTGTATCTGTTGCTAAACATATAAGCTTATCTTTTGGAGTAATAATATTTTTACTTACACCACTTCTAAATACTTCAATCTTTCTTAAAGGACTTTTTTTATATCCTTCAACTATTATAAAATCTTTATCTGATACCATATCAAGCAATTCTTCAAGAGGCATTTCATTTTCAACTTCTTTTATCATAGCCATCCTATTTTTAGATGATATTATTACAGTTTCAGATCCAGCCTCTCTATGCCTATAAGTATCTTTTCCTTTTTTATCTATGTCAAATTCATGTGCATCATGCTTTATTGTTCCTACTGAATATCCCCTATTTTTAAGTTCCTTTATGATTCCTTCAATTACTGTTGTTTTACCAACATTTGAAACTTCACTAACAATATTTACTACAAATGCCATGTTACTCACCATCTCTTCTTATTAATTTCTCATATTCTTCTACAGTATTAATATTTGAGAAATTATATTTATCATCTATATTAATATATTTTGTATCTATATTACATAATAAATTTTTAATTCTATAATCTTTTTCACTTATCATTTTTTCAATTGTACTTAAAATATCTTTTTTATATATTCCACAAAGAGGTTGTATACGCCCATCAACAACTGGAATTAATGCATCATTATGAAAATCATAATTGCCTAAATAATTTAAAACTTCTTTATTTAAAAAAGGCATATCTGAAGCAATTACTAAACAATATTGAAACTTACTCTCTTTTAAAGATGAATATATTCCTCCAATTGGACCTATTTCTTTAAAGTGGTCTAAAACTATTAAAGCTTTATCTTTAAATTCTTTATATTTTTCTACATCATTACAAGAAATTATCTTTTCTTCATAATCTGAAATTGCATCTAAAGTTCTTTCTATAAAAGTATTACCCTTATATTCTAAAAAAGCTTTTGTTTTATAATTCATTCTTGTATTTTTTCCACCAGATAGAATTACTGCACTCTTTTCAATCATATCTACACTAACACTTTAACAATGTCACCTTTCTTTAATACTGTATTTGGCTTTACTTCAAGTATTGCATTACTATTTATCATAGTGTGTACTTGCCCTGGAGTTTGGTAAACATTATTTATGTAAACTTCGCCTTCTTCATTTATATTAACTCTTAAAAATCTTCTCTTTTTTGATACTTTGTTATAATCATCCATAACAACAGCTTTTCTTTCTTTAAGA
Organism: Clostridium sp.; assembly: GCF_034179595.1. Classification (GTDB taxonomy): domain Bacteria; phylum Bacillota; class Clostridia; order Clostridiales; family Clostridiaceae; genus Clostridium. Next base: position 31,399 of record NZ_JAXFPT010000060.1, on the reverse strand, counting down.
CCTATTTTATCTGAAGATATCATCTTGCTTAAAACCCCTCTACAAGTAAGTTCAAAGCTTGTCGCTGCAGCTACCGGTGTTCCTGATAAACCTATATATAACTTACCATCTTTATGCGCACCAAACATTGGTGAGCCTGGCTTCATGTTTATTTTCCAGAATAAAATTTCATAACCTGCCTTCTCAGCACTTATTCTAACTCTATCTTTTTCACCAACAGATACTCCCCCTGTTGAAATTATAATATCACAATCCTTTTCTAATGTTTCTATTGCTTTTATAATTTCTAAATCATCATCACATATAAGATCATAAATTATGCTATCACAACCTAGTTCTTGTAACCTACTTTTTAAGAAATATCCATTACTATTATAAATTTTCCCATATTTTAATTTACTTCCTGGGTTTTGAATTTCATCTCCAGTATTTATTATTCCAACTTTTGGCTGTTTATAAACCTTTATTTTTTCAAGCCCAAGCGCTGCTATACACATTATTTCTGATGATGTTATTAATGTGTCTTTATCTAGAAGTTTTGTTCCAATTTTAAAATCTTCTCCTTCATAACAATAGTTATCATAAGGCTTATGTTCTTTATATATTTTAACTATTGAATTTTCTTCTAATGTATCTTCTTGTCTTACAACACAATCAGCTCCATTTGGTATTGGTGCTCCAGTCATTATTCTTATTGCTTCACCTTTATTTAGATGCTTTTCTGATACATGACCTGCATATACTTTATCTATAACACTTAAACTTATTGGATTTTCATTGCTTGCACCCTTAGTATCATTTCCTTTTACAGCATAACCATCTAATGGTGAACGTGGAAAAGGTGGGTTATCAATTTCAGAATATATGTCTTCATAAAGCACTCTCCCTAGTGCATCTTCAATGTGTACTTCTTCATATGTCATCTTTTTAGTCTTACCTAATAATAACTCTCTAGCATCCTCTAAACTTATCATAAATATACACCTCTTAAAACTAATAGTAATTCTTAATTTTAACGCTCACCCTAAAATAGAATGAGCATTAAAATTTTAAAATGATATTATATAACTACTTTATCTTTTTTATATTAATAGTTACATACTTATATGATGGCTCTCTTGAATAAGTATCAAAAATGCTTGGTGTTAAAGCATTGATTTCAATATAGTGCATTGGGCCATATGCTTCATCTGGCTCAAGTCCTGCATTTATTTTAGCTTTTACCTTAACAGATTTTCCATTTGATGATGATACTTCAATTATCTCTCCATCTTTTATATCATGAGTTTTTGCTATTTCTTCACTTATTTCTATATAAGCTTCAGCTGGAACTGACTTTTCAACTAATGGTATTTCTCTTGTTCTAGTTTGAGTATGCCATTGTCCTACAGTGCCTCTTCCTGTATTTAATATATAAGGATATTTTTCAGTTTCTTTATCCTTATTTTCCATGACATCTTCATAAATAAACTTCATTTTACCGCTTGGTGTATAGTATTTTCCATCTTCAAAAAGTCTTCTTTGATCTTGTTCTAATTTTTCACCTTTTCTAAATGGCCATTGCACACCTTTGCTTTCTCTAATCATTTCATAATCAACACCAGTTATATCACAAGGCATTCCTTCTGTAGATTTTTTAATAATTTCAAATACATCTCTAGGTGTTTTCCATTTTTCTAATTCTTTTTCTTTTCCTAATGCTTTAGCTATTCCAGTTATTATTTCAAAGTCTGTAAGTTCATTTTCATCTTTTTCAATCATTGGTACTAATGCTGAGATTCTACGTTCTGTATTTATATATGTTCCATTTTTCTTTATTCCTGGAATTGCTGGTAAGAATAAATCACACATTTTTGCAGTATCTGTATCATCATATAAATCTTGTACTACTAAAAAATCAAGTTTTTCTGCTGCTTCTTTAAATTTACTATTGTTAGCCCAAGAATCTGCCGGGTTTGTTGAAACTATCCAAAGAGCTTTCATAGTTCCATCTAATGCACCTTGTATTATTTCTGGATATGCCATTGTTGGCTTAGTTGGAATATATTCATCTTTAATTCCCATAACATCACTTATAAACTTTCTGTCTTCTTTATTTGCAAAATCTCTTCCAGCATAAAGACATGTAGTATTACTAAATAATCTTGAACCCATAGCATTACATTGACCAGTCATTGAATTTGGGCCTGTTCCTTCTCTTCCTATATTTCCAGTCATTACTGATATATTTATTATTGCTTGTGCTGTTCTTACTGCTTCATAACCTTGGTTAACTCCCATAGTCCACCAGAATGAAACTCTCTTTCCATTGTGTATAGTTTCAGCTAAAGCTTCTGTTTGTTCTATTGTTATTCCTGTCTTTTCAAAAACATCTTCTAATTTATACTTACTAACATGCTTTTTGTATCCTTCAAAGTCTTCTGTATATTTTTCAATATATTCTTCATCGATATATCCTTTTTGTATAAGAACATTAGATAAAGTATAAAGGAATACTAAATCAGCCTTTGGTCTTATTGGGTACCATTCATCTGCAAATTTTGCTGTTTCTGATTTTCTAGGATCTATTACTATCATTTTAGCATCTTTATTTTTTCTTATTCTCATCCATGATACTGGATGGGCTACTGCTGGATTTGCTCCTATAAATATAAGAGTATCTGAAAGTGATAAATCATTTAAAGTATATGGTGGTGCATCAAAGCCAAAGCTTTGCTTATATGCTACAACTGATGTTGCCATACAAAGTCTTGTATTACCATCTCCATGCATTCCCATAAATCCTCTACCTACTAATCCAAGTAAAGCCATCTCTTCTAAAGGTAATTGTCCAGTACTTATATAAGCTGCACTTTCTTTTCCATACTTTTTTTGTATTGAAGTCATTCTTTCTGCAAAAACTTTAAACGCTTCATCCCATGATATTTCATGCATTTTTCCGTCTTCTCCTCTAAGTAGAGGTAATCTTTGCTTTCCATACTTAGTGCATTGTTTATCTAAATTTAATCCTTTTATACATGCACTACCTTCATTTACTGGGTAATCTTTTGCTCCTAGTATTTTTGTTATCTTACCATCTTCTACTGTAAATTTAAGATTACATCCTGTAGCACAATAATTGCATACAGATTGTTTTACTTCCATTACTAATCATCTCCTCATTTGTACACTAACTTAGTTATTATTTTAACATTTTTTAACTTTTTACAATGTGACCATTATCACGAATTTTTACTATTTTAATAATTTTTTTGCTTTTTTCGTGATAATCATCACGTTTTTAAGTTTAACTTATCGTTATAATAAAAGTGTACTATTTGTAGTTTAAAATAGGAAAGAGAGGGATTTATTTGAAAGGGAGTAACTTAGATACACCTAAAACTAGTTTTTTAGTTAAAATTTTAGCATTAATTGGATTTTGCTTTTCTTTGTTAATTATTTATCTAACTCAAGTTTTATAGTTTATCAGAACAAAAATTATATTCTAAATAATTAAGAGGTGGTTTTTTGAACAATAGTATTTTTAATATTAAATTAAAAGAATATCCTATAGGATTTATTGGCGCATGTCTTGGAGCTGTAACTCTTTCTAATGTATATGACGCCCTTCAACTTACAATAATAAAACCAATTTTTGTTATAATAGGTTGCTTAGCATTATTAGTCGGAGTTTTTAAGGTAATTAAACATCCTGATGTGGTATGGAATGAAATGAATAATACAATTTTAATGGCACTATATCCAACTTCAACTATGTTACTTATGAACATAGGTGTTTATTTCCTTAAGTTTAACTATACTTTAGGAAGAACAATTTGGTTTATAGGATTAATAATAAATGTTTTCTTTGTTTTATTTTTCTTAATAAGACACGTTTTAATTGGGTTTAATATGAAGTTTGTACTTCCATGTTGGTATGCATTATTAGTTGGTATTTCTGTTTCTTGCACAACTAGTACTCAAGTAAATGCAGTTAAATTAGTTACACCAATTTTCTACTTTGTAGTAATTACATTCTTCACATTTTTACCAGTAGTTATATATAGACTTGCTACACTAGAGGTTCCAGATGCTCAGTATCCTTTAATTGCAATTATTGCAGCACCTGCAAGTCTTTGTACTATAAGTTATATAACATTATTTAAAAATGCTAATACATATATAGTAATGTTCTTCTTCATAATAACATTACTTACAACACTATATGTTTATATTAATTTTAGAAAAATTTTATCTCTAAAATTTAATGTAACTTTTGCAGCACTTACCTTCCCACTTGCTATTTCATGCGTAGCATCACTTAAGGTAAAAGCTTATTTATTAGGTTTAGGTTATACTGCTGCTTCAAATATAGTAAATCAAATACTTGCTATTGAATTATTTGTAACAACTGCAATTATAGGTTTTGTATTATATAATTTTATATTTAACCATTTATTTAATATACCTATTAAGAAATTTACTAAATAAAAACTGCTACCACAAAGGTGGTAGCTTTTTTTATTTTAATCTCTATCTGAAAGTAACTTAGACAATAATTGTATTATCTCCATATATAACCAAATTAATGTTACCATTAATCCAAAAGCTCCATACCATTCCATATATTTTGGTGCTCCACTTTGACTTCCTCTTAATATAAAATCATAGTCTTGCATTAAGCTTATTGTAGCAATAATTACAACTGCTAAACTAAATATAATTCCTATAGGACTATTATTATATATTGGTAATATTATTCCAAATCTACTAAGTAACATTGATATTAATGATGTAATTACTATTGTTAAAAGTGCTATCATAACCCCTTTACTAGTTCTATTAGCTAAACTAGGCTTTTTTCCATATACTATAACAGTCACTATAACTGCTACTATTGTTAAAGCAATTGCCGGCAATACTATACCTGGATATATATAGTTAAATAATCTTGATATATTTCCTAAAAGCAATCCTTCAAAAGCTGCATAAATTATAGATGTAAATTGAGCAGACTTTGGAAAAAAACTTGTTATCATTGCAACTATAAATGTTACAACTGCAACCCCTGATATTACTTTACTACTATAAGGTATGTAAAACCAACTATATAAAAATGCAGCTGCAACTATTGCAAGTAAAATAAAAATCTTTGATATTGTTCCTGCAATACTCATAGTTGTTCCATCATTTGTTACTGATTTAAATCCCTTTGCTAATGCTGGATTAGTTTCCCCAATACGCATATAAATATCTCCCTTCAAATTTAATTTTTTCTCTTTCTATCATTATTATACATTTTAAATCTACCAATTTGTCATAATTTTATGTATATTTTCATTATTATAATTTTCTTTATACTTTATTATAAATTCATTTTCCTAGTTTTACTATATTTATTTTATTAACTTTCTTAACCTTATATTAAAAACTTTTGTAATTAGAATCACATTTTTATTTTTCCGTATTAGCTACAATATACACATAAACATGATTTGAAATTCGCAACAAGGAGGACATACTTGATGATAAAAGTAGAACAATTAAATAATGATGCTTACTGTGTTGGAAAGATAGATGATAGAGGCGTTCCATTTCACAGACTTATTTTAGAAAAAGGAACTACATATAATAGTTACTTATTAAAAACTAAGAAACCAACAATCATTGATACTGTTGACATGATGTTTGGAAGATCTTATATAGAAAAGCTTTCAGAACTAATAAATTTAGAAGATATTCAATACATAGTTATTAACCATACAGAACCAGATCATTCTGGTGCATTAGGTTCACTTGCATTAAGAGCTAAAAATGCAACTATAGTATGCACAGAACCTGCTGTATATGAACTTAAAGAAATGTATAAATTACAAAACAGAAATTTCTTAGTTGTGAAAGATGGAGATAAACTAGATATTGGAGGTAAAACTTTAATATTTAAGTTAACACCTTACTTACATACTAAAGAAACAATGGTTACTTATTGTGTAGAAGATAAAGCTTTATTCTCATGTGATATCTTCAGTACACACGTTGCTGTTAAAGATTACTTTAACGATACATGTGGATTTGATATAACAGAAGATTTCATAGGATATTACAATGCAATAATGAAACCTCATGCATCTTATGTAAGATATATGTTAAATGCTATAAAAGATTTAGATATTAAAATGATTTGTCCATCACATGGATTTATAATTAGAAAAGATGCTGATAAGTTCATTAAAATATATGATGATTTAAGCCAAGTAAATAATAGTAATAAAAAAGTAGTCATTGCATATACTACTCTTAGACAAAACACTAAGAAAATAGCTGAAATGTTTAGAGATTTAATTTCAAACAACAATATAGAAGTTTTATTATTCAATGCTGATAAAACTCCTGCAGATGAAATTATAAAGGCTATTGAAGATGCTGATGTTGCTTTATTTGGTACTTCAACAAGATATGGTGATATGGTTGGAAACATGGAAGTATTACTTAAATTACTTGAAGGAAAAGACTTAAAAGGCAAAATTGCTGGAGCATTTGGTTCATTTGGTTGGAGTGGTGAAGGTATTGAAATAATACAAGACTACTTAAATAAAACTAATATGACTGTATTAAATACTTCAAGTATAATCAAATCTACTGGTATGAATGATGTTGAATTCCCAGTTAGAGTAAGATTCTCAATAAATGATAGTGAAGCTGAAAAGATTAGAAGAGCAGCTTATTATATCGTAGATTTATTATTAAGTTAAATTTTAAAATTTAAATATAAATAAAAAAATTAAAAGATATTTAGGAGGATACAATTATGAAAAAATATATTTGTGATGTATGTGGTTACATCTATGACCCAGAATTAGGAGACCCAGATAACGGAGTAAATCCAGGAACTAGCTTCCAAGACGTTCCAGAAGATTGGCTTTGCCCATTATGCGGAGTTGGTAAGGATCAATTCTCAGAAGTAGAATAATATTATAGAACACATTTCTTAAATTTTTTGTTGTAAAAATACAAAAGAGAAATATTCATATATTGAATGTTTCTCTTTTTTTATTTCTTCAATCTATACTGTACTTTTTTTACATATAATTTTTAAAAGTATTGGGGTTATAATTGTTGTAAATGTAACTACTATTATAACAGGCGCTAAAAATGTAGATTTCATAAGTCCAACTGCTACACCTTTATTTGCAACTATTAATGCAACTTCTCCCCTAGATATCATTCCTATGCCAACTTCAAGTGACTCATATTTATCATATCCACACATTCTTGCACCTAATGCACAACCATATATTTTGCTTAGTAAAGCCACTATTGTTAATACTACTGTAAACAATAAAATATGCATTGACATATTAGAAAGTTCAACCTTTATTCCGATGCTTGCAAAAAATATTGGTGATAGCAATATATAAGATAATGTTTCAAATTTAGAATTTATATATTTTGTTCTTTCTGTATTTGATATTATAAGCCCTGCTATAAATGCTCCTGTAATATCTGCTACTCCAAATAACTCTTCTGCTGTAAATGATAATAATAAACAAAAAACAAAAGATACAATTACAAATCTTCTCATATCTTTATGATATCTTCTAATCCACTTAATAAAACATATATAAAATAAATATCCTATAGCACTAGAAAAAATAAAGAATAATAATATCTTTAATAATACAATTCCTATTTTTACTGATGAATCTGCCATACTAGTTATTATAGTAAGTGCAATAACCCCTAATATGTCATCAATAAGTGCAGCTCCTAATATAGTATTTCCTGCTCTTGTATTTAATTTCCCAATTTCTTTTAATGTCTCAACTGTTATACTAACAGATGTCGCTGTAATTATTACTCCTATAAATATATTTTGTAATAAATGATTCTGATTAACATTAGAAACATCTTGTTTATTAAATATATAAGCTACTATAAAACCTCCAACTAAGGGTACTATAACCCCAAGAAGCGCAACTAATGCTGATGCCTTTCCTGTTTTCTTTAATTCTTTTATATTCGTTTCAAGACCAGCCGTAAACATTAATACTATTACACCTAACGATGCAAGTTGCTGAATAAATTCTGTTTCATGTAATATATTTAACATTGCTGGTCCAAGAACTACTCCTGCAAGTAATGCACCAACTACTTGAGGCATGTTAAATTTTTTAGTTATTAATCCTAGTAATTTAGTACTTAGCAGAATAATTGCTATATCCAATAAAAACTTATGTGATAACATTTTTATATACCTATATCCCTTTCTTTTAAATAAAAATCCAATTATTATAATTAATTTTTTTAGGCATAATTATTGCCTTATTATATATTAATAATGTTTTTTATAATTTATGAATAAATTATCTTTAAAATAAAAAAATTCAGTATATAATTTCTTAATTATATACTGAATTTTAAATTACTTATATAAGTTAAATCTTAATTATAATTAAAATCTTCCTTCTATTATGTCTTGTACATTTACTAATATCTTATCTAGTCCATAATGAGTAATATTTATCTTTGAATTTCTATTTAAAAGATGTCCTATTATTTCTTCTTGCTCTTCTATAAATGCTCCTGAATTTTGTATGGCTTCAAATACATCATCTAAATAATATATTTTAGGATCTCCTTCTTCAGCACCAAGTATAGTTGATATTCTTTCTCTTGAATCCTCTTTTGATAAATCATAATCCTCATATATACTTTCTATTGCATGAAGTCTTATTCTTTCTTCATAATATCTATTTATATATGCATCACTACCTTCGATATCTTTAAAAGTAACACCTCTTCCATCTGGAAATACTACTAAATAATTATCTTCTGGAGTTATATATTCCATAACAATTCCTCCTAAAATATTATTTATAAAAAAAGTAGGATTAAAAGAAATATTCTCTTATCCTACTTATTTTATTTGTAATTATTTTTTGTAATATTGTAAGGTTGTATACTTTTAATTAGTAGGGTTAATTGTTAAGTTATCCCCATTACCATCAATTTTTACATTTGAACCATATCCAATAGTTCCTTTAATTATCATTCTTGCTAATTGATTTTCTAAAGTATTTTGTATATATCTCTTAAGTGGTCTTGCACCATATATTGAGTCATAACCTTCTCTTGCTAATATTTCTTTAGCACCATCAGTTATTTCTAATGATATATTCTTTTCAACTAATCTCTTTTCAACATCTCTTAAGAATATATCAATAATCTTCTTGATACCATTTTGTGATAATGGTCTAAACATTATTATATCATCAACTCTGTTTAAGAATTCTGGTTTAAATCTTGATTTCATTTCTCCCATTACAAGTTCTCTAGATTCTTCTGAAATTTCGCCATCTTTTGAACCTTCTAATAAGAAATGAGATCCTATATTTGATGTCATGATTATTATAGTATTTTTAAAGTCTACAGTCTTACCTTTATTATCTGTAAGTCTACCATCATCTAATATTTGTAAGAATATATTAAATACATCTGGATGAGCTTTTTCAATTTCATCAAATAATACTACTGAATATGGATGTCTTCTAACAGCTTCTGTTAATTGTCCTCCTTCTTCATATCCAACATATCCTGGAGGTGGTCCAACTAATCTAGATACTGATTGCTTTTCCATATATTCAGACATATCAATTCTAATCATGCTTTCTTCGCTATCAAACAATGTTCTAGCTAAAGTTTTTGCAAGTTCTGTCTTACCAACACCAGTTGGTCCTAAGAATATAAATGAACCTATTGGTTTGTTTTCATCTTTAAGTCCAGCTCTTGCTCTTAAAATAGCATTAGATACTGATTCTATTGCTTCATCTTGATCTATTACTCTTGCTTGTAACTCTTCATCTAATCTTAGAAGTTTTTCACGTTCTCCTTCTAATAATTTTGACACTGGAATTCCAGTCCATTTTGAAAGAACTTCTGATACTTCTTCTTCTGTTACTTCTTCTTTTAATAAAGCACCTTCTGAATTTTCTTTAACTGCTTCTTCTTTTTCTTTTATCTTTTCTTCTAAATCTGGAATTACGCTATATCTAATTTCTGCAACTTTATTATAGTCATAATTTCTTTCATATCTTTCAAGTTCACCCTTAGCTTCATCCATTTTTTCTTTTAATTGTCTAAGGTCTACGATATGTTCTTTTTCCTTTTCATACTTAGCAGTCATTTCATCATTTTGTTCTCTAAGTTCTGCAAGTTCTTTTTCTATTATATCTAGTCTCTTCTTAGAATTTTCATCTTTTTCTCTAGATAAAGCTTCTTTTTCAGTTTCTAATTGGAATATCTTTCTTCTAACTGCATCAAGTTCAGTTGGAAGTGAATCTACTTCTGATCTTATCATAGCTCCAGCTTCATCAATTAAATCTATAGCTTTATCTGGTAAGTATCTATCTTGTATATATCTATCTGAAAGCTTAACTGCTGCAACTATAGCAGAATCGTGAATTCTTACTCCATGGTGAATTTCGAATCTTTCTTTCAATCCTCTTAAAATTGATATAGCATCTTCAACTGAAGGTTCATTTACAATTACAGGTTGGAATCTTCTTTCTAATGCTTTATCTTTTTCAATATATTGTCTGTATTCATCAAAAGTTGTAGCACCAATACAATGTAACTCACCTCTTGCAAGTAATGGCTTAATTAAGTTACCTGCATCCATTGCACCATCTGTTTTACCTGCACCAACTATTGTATGAATTTCATCAATAAATAGTATTAATCTTCCTTCACTATTTTGAACTTCTTTAAGTACAGCCTTTAATCTTTCTTCAAATTCTCCTCTGTACTTTGCACCTGCTATTAATGAGCCCATATCTAATGAGAATATTACCTTATCTTTTAAGCCTTCTGGTACATCTCCATTAACTATTCTTTGAGCAAGTCCTTCAACTATAGCTGTCTTACCAACACCAGGTTCACCAATTAAGACTGGGTTATTCTTTGTTCTTCTTGAAAGAATTCTAACAGTTCTTCTTATTTCTTCATCTCTTCCAATAACAGGATCTAATTTATGGCTTTTTACTAAATCATTTAAATTTGTTCCGTACTTAGCTAATGCATCATAAGTTCCTTCTGGATCTTGAGTATCTACTCTTTGACTTCCACGAACTTGTTTTAAAACTTCCATAAACTTATCTTCTGTTATTCCATAAGTTCTAAGGATTTCTCCTACAGTACCGTTCTTGTCCACTTCCATTATTGCAAGCATTAAGTGTTCTACACTTATATAAGAATCCTCAAACTTTTTTGAAATTTCATCTGATTTTATTAAAACTTGTTGTATCTTATTAGTTATATAAACATTTGTTTCTGTATTTGATGTTACCTTAGGTAATGCTGATATTGCTTTATTTATTGTATTTTCAAGTGCTTTTACTTGCACTCCCATTTTTGTAAATATATTTGGTATTAATCCATCTTGTTGTTCAACTAAACTTAAAAAAAGATGAATTACATCCATTTGTTGGTTACTATTTTTAACTGCTATTAAATTAGCTTCGTTTAGAGCATTTTGTACTCTTAAAGTCATTCTTTCTACATCCATCTTTTAATTCACCTCTCAAATCCATTAATTCATTTTATATTTTCATGATATTATATTAGTCAAAGAAAGTCAAAGTGTATTTTTTCTTTAAATACTTTAATTCTTATTTATTTTTATATATCTTATTAAAATAATATCTATAATACTTCATTTTTCTAATAATCTCTAATTATTTCTTTAAATTTTGTATCAAAATCTTTTAAAGCATAATATATGCATATCATTAATTTATTTTGTTCATTATTTTCTACAATATTGTTAAATTTATTTATTAAATTTTTATTTATGACTAATTACAAAAATAAAAAGACACTCTATTTATAAATAGAGTGTCTTTTTCTATATCTTATCTTTCATAGAAATTGCTAACATAAAATATTTAATTGACTCTTCAACTGATTTAGTTTTATGATACATATTTGCCATATCTACATATCTAGTATATAAATCTTTTTTATTTCCAAATTTCATAAGAGAATCTAATGATAAATTCATGTAAAGTTCTGCTTCTCTAAATCTTCCTTGTTTTTGAAGTAACATCCCTTTTAGATAATATGCTTCTTCAATTAATTCTATATTATCTATTTCTATAGCAATATTTAAAGCCTTATCTGCAAATTCATCTGCTAAATCTAACTTGTTATTTCTATTAAATAATCTTGCACCTTTTATATATAAATTTCCAACATTATATAATTGATCTTTTGGTAAAATCTCTACTGCTTCACTTATTTGCTTTATAGCTTTTTCTTCTTTATTAACACTAAAATAAGCTGCAGCATAATCAAACTTTAATTCTGCAATCTTTAAATTATTATTTTTAAGCAGTTCATTAGATTTTTTAACATAATCAATATATTCTTCCCTATTATTAAGTATACCTATAATAAAATTAGCATGATATATATCGCCTTTAATTTCATCTGACTTTATATTATCTAAGTACTCTTTAGCTATATTTAAACATTTTTCTGCCTCATCATATTCAGCACATTTTAAAAGACATATTCCTTCTTTATAGCTCATGTATGGATATAATTCACTATCTATATCATCTTTTTCAACTAATAAATTCACAATCCTATTATAATAGTTTTTAGCTTCCCCATATTCTTTACTTTCATATAAATAATTTGCCATATCTTTAAAGTAAATTATAGTATTTTGATACACATTATTTTTTCTATATAAATCATAATATTTAGGAACTATATCTAAAATATCATTTAAATTTTTTTGATTTAAATAATAGTTAAATAGCTTATGTATTAACTTAAATGCTAATTCATAATACTCATAATTAATTGCATAGTCTAAATTTAATTTTATATCTTTTTCTATATCACTATATATATCTGTATTATTTTCAAAAAACTCTATATTTTCATTTATTTGTTCATATACATCTTTTTCTAAATAATCATAATCAAGTTTAATTATATCTGCAATATATCTTAGTATATCTTCATCTGGTTTTACTTTTCCATTTTCTATACAACTCATTTTAGATATAGAAATTTTATCTCCACATAGCTCTTTTAATGTAATCCCATTATACACCCTAGCTCTTTTTATTTTTTCTCCTGTTGAAAGTATCTCCATCTAAACCACCCATCTAATTAATGTTTAATATTTCAAAATCTCTAAGTATATTAACTCCTTCATCTAAGTACTTTTCTGCTTTTTCATAATCCTTTTCATCGTTATAGAATTTAGCAATCATAATAGCAATTTTTCCTGCTTTATCAAAAGCTTCTTTATTTTTTGCATATCTATAAGTATCTAATAATATATTTTCTGCATCTAACTTATTTCCATAAATTATATATATTCTATACATTATCATATTACATACTATTCTTGCTTCTATATCTTCATCAGTAATCTTATCATTTATTTCATCTAGTACTTCTTTACATTTATCTATATCTTTTATCTTTAAATAGTTCTCACATATATTTATTAAAGTTTGAACTAACTTTTCATTATTGTTTTGAGATCTCATTTTCTTTGCAACTTCATAATGTTTGAAAGATTCTTCTATATTCTCAAAATCATAGAAAAGCTTTCCTAAGTCATTTTCTATATCAGCCATATCCTCAAAATCAACTAACTCTTTATAAATTCTAAGCGTTTTCTTTGAATATTTTAAAGCATTTTCTAAATCTCCATTTTTATCATACTCTTCTGATAATCTTAGTAATTCTTTTACATATTTTTCTTTATTATTTATCTTTTCAAATCTTTCTTTAGCTAATGATGCATAAGACATAGCTTGTCCTATGTTCTCCATACAAAAATATGCTTTAGCTAAATAAAAATATATTTCTCCTAAAAGATGTTCTTCACTAATTTTATTGTCTATAAATACTTTTTCTGCTTGTTTTAAATAACTACTTGCAGAATAATATGACTTAAGTTCTAATGTTATCTTTGCAAGATTTAAAAAAGTTTCAATTATCTCTTTATGTTTATTATTTTTTATAAATATAATATTTGCCGATAGTAATGATTGCTTAGCTAAAGTAAATTCTCCTTTTTTAGCATGTATATTCCCTTTTAGATATAACATTTTTGCTTTTTTGCATTCAAGATTATAAACTTTTGAATAATTTAATGCTTTTTCTATATATTCTTCTGCTTTTATAAAATCTTTATCTAGTATATATGCTTCAGCCATTCTCTCATAGTAAGTGCATATATTTTTTGCTTGACTTTCTTCCGATTCCATTAAATATTCAATTGTTGTATTTAAATTTAATGCTAAATATTCTAATAAATCCATTGATGGATTTGATCTTCCTGATTCAATTAAGCTTATTTGACCAGGAGTTATTCTGTCTTTAGCTAGGTCTTTTAATGTCATATTTAATTCTTTTCTTTTTCTTTTTATTTTTTCTCCTAAAGATAGAATTTCCATGTTTTTATCCTCTTTCTTTCAGTTTTTATTTTATTAACAATTTATTAATATCATTCACATTTTGTATAAATTTAAAGTTATTATAACATGATTTATTGTATATATACAATATTTTTGTTAAACTTTGTTAATTTTTTTAACAAAAACATTTAATTAAAGTTAATTTTTGTATATATTATCATGGATTGTCGACATATTTTAAAAAATAAATAAAAAACACTTGCTATTTTTAGCAAGTGTTTTTTTTGTTTATTACATTTTTGACATTATATTGCCTATTGCTCCCTCTGTCGCATTCATCATTTTTCTACCTGCTCTTCTTATTGATTTTGTAGTTCTTTTATTCATTTCTGGCATCATCATCATACTTACTGCTGAACCTATAATAGCTCCTGCAGCCATTCCTGTAAGTAATCTTCCCATAAATAACACCTCTTTATTAAAAATTTATTTGTTTGTGATGTTATCTATATATTATGTAATTTAGCTGTTTTTAAACTAAGAAATTTATGGCTAGACAACTAATTAAAATATTCCCAGTGCTGATTTTGCTAAAAAATCTACTCTATCATTATATTTTTCTCCTGAATGTCCTTTTACTTTTTTAAATCTTATATCTATTTGTTTCATCTTTTCTTTCATAAATTCATGATATTCAATAGTTATATCATTATTTCTTTTCCAAGTTCCAATTGCCCAAGATTCTATTCCTTGATAATCAAAAACTATAGTTACAGATTTATAGTTATTTTTTATAGCATACTCAACTGCCTTCTTTGCTCCAAGCACTTCTCCAGAAACATTTCTAAGTGAAATTGCATTTTTATCAGATCCAACACCTTTATCTTCATAAATAACTTTTTTATCTTTTATAGCTAAAAGCCCATAAGAAAAATTCCCTTTTTCAACTGAAAAACTTCCGTCAACATAGATAATTAATCCATCTTCATTAAATTCATCAAAATTATTTTGCTTAACATTAATTTTTTCTATATCATTTGATTTTTTAAAACCTTTATTTCCACTACTTTTTTCATTTAAAACAATAAATTCTTTTGCTTCATCCATAGTTTTAAAACTTTTATATATAGCACCTTTACATCCTATAACTTCTGCCTTACATTCATCCCAAGTTGTAAATATTTTAGGTTTTCCAGATTTCCCTTTAAATACTGAATAATATTTTGCCATATCCTTCTCCTTTTATAATATACTTAATTGCTCTACAATACTGTAAATTTTTTCGACATTTGCTGCACCTGTAAAATCTGATATATACTTAATTCCAGTTTTTAAAACTAATAGTAATTCATTTTTTCCTGACCAATTTTCAACTATTACTTTTAATGGTACATCATTTGCTATTTTATTAAGAGCAAAGAAAAGTACAGCTAAATCATCAATTCTACCTATAAAGGGTATATTATTTGGTATTATATTTGTTGGACAAACTATATATGCTACAGACCCAGAAACTGCAAGCTTAGTTTTTAGTGGAACCCTATCATCTTTTAATAATCTAAATATTAATGCAACTAAATCTGGTATTAAAAAAACATAATCCGAGTATCGTTTTGTATTATCTGATAACTTTCTTTCTAACTTTTCTTTTGTTGTTTCCCTTCCTTTTGAATAATAATCTTCTTTTTTATTAGTATCTTTTAAGACTTCTTGTATTTCTTCACTTTCCTCTTCTTTAATCAATTCTTGTGATTCATTATTTATATATTCTTCTTTTACAATACTTTCTCTTAACTCAAATACTTCTTCATAAGACTCTTCTTTTTCATCTATTTTTTCATTATTAGAAACTTTTTCTTCTTTAGTTTCATTAAGTATTTTATCCATATTTATTGATATATTACAAACATTAGCTATAATAACATTTTCCTTTATATGTGCTTCTTCAACCATTAATTTAACAAAAGGAACACTTTCTAAAATTTTATCTAAATCAACTATTAATCTATCTTCATTTGCTTCTATTCCTATATTACCAATAGTTTTTAACAGTGTTTTTAATGTTAAACTTCTAAAAATTTTAAATATTCCTAATTTATATACTTTAAATCTAGAAAATTTCCCAACTATCTTTCCATTTTCTACTCCAAGGCTATCTATAGCTACTTCAAAATTTATTTTTATCCCCTTAACAAAACTTCCTCTTATTAAAACCTCATTATTTATAATAACTTCATTTAATGTTAATCCTTTTACATCAACAAAATCGTTTATTATACTTAAAATATCTTTCCCTTCTAAATTTATACATACCTTAGATATATTCATAAAAATTTATCCTCCCCCAAATATTAATATCCATCTAATTTTACCTTTTTATATTTGTAATGTAAATTATATATTTAAATCAATAATTTTTTAAAATATTTTAAAAAAGCTATATCATTTTAGATATAGCTTTTTATAAATACATATATAAAATTTCAAATTATTATTTAGAATACTGGAATAACAGATCCATCATATTTTTCATTTATAAATTTTTTAACATCTTCTGATGTTAAAGCTTTTGTTAAATCTTTAATCTTTTGACTATCCTTATCACTTTCTCTAACTGCTATAATATTTGCATATGGCTTTGCAGCTTCTGAATCTTTATCTTCTGCAATAAGCGCATCGTCTTTAACTGAAAATCCTGCATCTATAGCATAATTTCCATTTATAACAGCCGCATCAACATCATCTAATGCTCTTGGAATTGCAGCAGCTTCTAACTCTTTAAATTTTAAATTTTTATTATTCTCTGTTATATCTTTTACTGTTACAAGTTCTCCATCTTTAACCTTTATAAGTCCATGGGATTCTAAAAGTTTAAGTGCTCTTGCTTCGTTTGATGGATCATTTGGAATTGCTATAGTTGCGCCATCTTTTAAATCCTTAATATCTTTTATAGACTTTGAGTATAACCCTAATGGTTCTAAATGAACTCTTGCTGTATAAGTTAATCCTAAATTTTCTGCTTTATTTTGTTCATTTAAATATGGTATGTGTTGGAAATAGTTTGCATCTAAACTACCTTCTGCTAATGCCTTATTAGGTGTAACATAATCAGTAAACTCTTTTATAACTACTTTATACCCCTCTTCTTCTAACTTAGGTTTTATATGTTTTACTATTTCCTCATGTGGAACTGGTGTAACACCAATTGTTATTGTCTTATCATCTTCTTTAGAGTTTCCTCCACATCCTACTAATGCTAATGATAAAATTCCTACTAAAATTCCTGATATTAATGCTTTCTTTTTCATATTAAAAATCCCCCTATTTATTGCTTTTGCTAAATTTTAATTTCTATTTTGAAAGTTTTTTATAAAAATAGTCCCCTAAACTCTGTAATACTTGCACTATGATTATTAAAAGTATTACTGTTACTATCATGTATTCTGTTTGATACCTTTGGTATCCATATCTTATAGCAACATCTCCAAGTCCACCTCCAGCTACTGCCCCAGCCATAGCTGAATATCCAATTACACTTATTATTGTAAGTGTCAATCCTGACACCATAGATGGTACTGCTTCTTTAAACATTACTTTAAAAATTATTTGCCTATCTGTTGCACCAAATGATTTTGCAGCTTCAATAACTCCTTTATCAACTTCTCTTAATGCACTTTCTATTATTCTTGCAATAAAAGGTGCTGTTGCAATTGAAAGCGGAACTATCATAGCTTCTTTTCCAATGGTTGTCCCAACTATCAGTTTACTAAGTGGAAATACTGCTACCATAAGTATTACAAAAGGGAAACTTCTTAAAATATTTACTATAAAATCTAATACTCTATATACACTCTTATTTGGCTTTAATCCATCAGGTGCAGTTAAAGTAAGAATTATAGCTAATATAATTCCTATTATTAATGCAAAAAAAGTAGATAATAATACCATATAAGCTGTCTCCCCTGTAGCTTTTATCATTTCTTCAAACATTTATACCACCTCCCATTCAACACTTTTGCTTTTTAAATAATTTACTATATCTTTTTTGTCTTCTTTATCAATATTTATGATTAAACTACCAAGTATATCCTCTCTAAATTTTTCAAGTTTGCCCCAAACTATTGAAAAATCTTTATTTGTGTCCTTTGCCATCTTAGTTATAAGCGCATTTTCTGAAAAATCTTTTGGAAAAAATACCTTTATGTTAACTCCATAATTCGGTAATATATCCATATCATCTTCTCCTAAAAATCTTTTTAGCGAAAGGCCTGGTTTTAGGAATAATTCTGATGATTTACCTTGTGCCTTAACAACTCCATCTTCTAAAAGTGTTATGTTTTCACACACTTCTTTAACAACTTCCATTTGATGCGTTACTATAACTATTGTGATTCCAAGCTCTTTATTAATTTTTAATAATAGTGATAATATATCTTTTGTAGTTTTTGGATCTAATGCTGATGTTGCTTCATCACATAATAATATTTTAGGTTCTAATGCTAAGGCCCTTGCAATTGCAACTCTTTGCTTTTGCCCACCACTAAGTTCTGATGGCTTACTATTAGCTTTATTTTCTAAAGATACTAATTTTAATAATTCTGATACCTTTTTATCTATTTTTTCTTTGCTAAATCCCCAAACTTCTAATGGTAATGCAATATTTTCATATACATTTTTTCTATTTAAGAGATTAAAACTTTGAAAGATCATTCCTAAGTTTTTTCTAAGCTCTCTTATTTCATTTTTATTTAACTCTTTAATTTCTTTCCCCATTACTTTTATTGAACCGGAGTTATAACTTTCAAGCCCATTTAAACATCTAAGTAGAGTTGATTTTCCAGCCCCACTATGGCCAATAATTCCATATATATCACCTTCTTTAATGCTTAATGATATATCTTTTAACACCTCCGATTTGCCAAAATTTTTTGTTATATTTTTCACTTCTATCATAAATGTTGCCCCCTTTTATTTAGATAAGATATCCTACTACAATCTTTATGTAATTTTTATATACTTTATCTTAAATTTTAGAAAACTAAAAAATGCACTAGAGAATAAACCTCTAGTGCATAATGCAATCATCTATAATTTATTCTCTCATCTATCAGCAATAATATTGCTGCAGGATTTAGCACCACATGTAATAATAAAATATAAATATCCATAACAAATAAACTCTTAAATCTTTAAGAATCTACAATCGAATAATTTTATTATCCGTAGGTTGCTGGGCTTCATAGGGCCAGTCCCTCCACCACTCTTGATAAGAAACCTAATATTAAATTTTAATATTTAAATTTTTCAAACTTCTTTTTAATTTCTTTTTAATTAGTATAATATTAAAGTAAATACTTGTCAATATTTTTTTTAAAATACTTCTGTTTCTTCTTCAATATCTATAATTTCACCTTCAATATTATCTTCTAAAAAGTTTAATATTTTTTCTTTAGTACAATGAGCTATTTTTATATTTCCACACACAGCTGATATTCCAATAACTGCAAGTTTATTATTGTCTTGTTTATCTACTTCTCCAACTGATATATTAAATTTATTTCTTAATTTTTGAGTAATACTCTTAACTATCATTCTTTTCTCTTTTAAGGAACTTACCCAAGAATTTCTTATTGTTATTTTTATAAGTAAAATATCCATGTTTAAACTTCCCTTCACATTAAGTTATTTATACTAACCGTATGATTTACATATCTTTATAATAATATATATTAAAAATATTATAAATTAATATAGTAATAATTTTACAAAAAATCATTAAGTTATTCATTAAATATATTGTTTATGAATAAATTAATAATTATTATAAAATTTAGTGACATTTGCCTATAAAAATACTCAAAACCTTTTCTTATATTAGTTTTGAGTATTTTTGTATTTATTGATTTTTTGTTTTAAAACATATTTAAGTTTTAATTCGCTTTTTTAACTATCTTAAGTCCACATGTTTCAAGCTTTTTATCTACATTTCTTTTATCAAATGGATTATGAAGCATTGCTTTAACAAATAACTGTGGGTATTCTCCTTTTAAATGTTTCATGTATTGAACCCAACTTTCAGATAATTCTCTATAACAAATAGCTATATCTTCTCCTATATGATTATCATCACAATAGTTACATATAACATTATAATATCTATCATCAAATTCTTGTATTAAATGAAATAGCATCATAAGTAATTCTGAAAATACTTCATGTTCCATCAATGTTGGATTTCCTATAAAAGAAATTATCATATCCTTTTTATTATGTAAAATAGTTTTAACCTTTTCTAAGTCTATTTTTTTAACATCAATACGAAAATCATGATTTTTTACTATTCTTTCAAGCTCATTAAAATCTTCTTTTTTCCACTCTTTATTAACAATAGCTTGTTTTGCTATGTTTTCAACATTTGCATCACCTTTAGAGAATTCTTCTAAAAGGTCTTCTCCAAATTCTGAAAAGAATATGCCTTTTATCATCATCAATTTTTCCATCTTGTGACTTTTTTCTCTACCTTCTATAAACTTTTCTATAACAAAGGCTGTGAAAAATACATCCATTGGAATAAATGCTATATCTGCAAATAAAAATATTAAAGTATGATGTAAATCATTAAAAATTTTATAGTGTAAATAATGCAAAAATAAAGATAACACTATAAGCCCTACACCAATAAATATGGTTTCTTTTTGATGCTTATTCATCGTTTTTTTCATAGAAATTTTCCCCTTTATTTCTTATAATTCTTATTAATTTTAGTATACTTTTCATTAATTATACCATTTAATTTCAAAATTATATAAAATTATTTTTTTAGGATATATATGAAGAGAATTTTTTCTCGATTAATGCTATAATATGTTTAAATAAAACAAGGGGGAATGCTACTTTGAATAAAGAACTTAAGATTAAAAAAATCAATGAACTTATCAAGGAATTAAATGAATATAAAGCATGTATTGAAAAAGATATTCCTTATGTAGAAGAAGAAAACTTAGATAAGCTTTTATATGATAAAGAAAAAAATATAGATGAATTATTTAATTGGAAATTCTCTAAAATTAAAATTGAATATGCTGAATATGATAATAATAAGCATGAAGCATTACTTATGAGCATAAGCGAAAATTATTTTGCTAAAGATACAGTAGATGGTTATAATGTCGTAGATAAAAATGGAAACTTCATAATACGTCCATTAGAAAGATTTAATCATTTCATAACTGAAATTCAAGATAAGTTTATGATTGATGAAAAGTATGTTATTGAGCTTTGTAAATTAAATAAAAATAGACAAATCATCTTAGATTTTATGAAAAATTATAAATATGATTCTATAGCTGAAACTCCTGGTGATATTAGATTTGATTTTGATTGTAACTACATATCATTTAAATATGATAATGATGAAATAGAAGTTATAGACCCTTCATTAGAAATATTTAATGAATTTAAAAAAGTATATCCAGAAGCTGTAATAAGTACAATAAGCCCTCTTTGCTTTTAGTATAATTTTCACCTAAGAAAAATACTAATCATATATTAAATATAAACGTAAAGCCTTTATATAAATTAATTTCGCGAGGTATTATATGAGTTTTAATAATGATAATTTAAATAATATTTCTAATCCATATATAAATAACTCTAAGCTAGGCGATGAAAGTGGAAATCCTGAATCTAAAAAACGCAAAAGATATTTTTTAGAATTAGATTTAAAAATAGCTACTCTTGAAGTATTTGCTTCTTCTTTATCCTTTTTGTCATCTATATTTTATCTTAAAGCTTCATTAGTAGGACAACAAATTATTCTTAGTGAACTTAATGGTATAAATTCTGGCTTAGATTCTACTCCTTATGTTGATGTTGGAGAAACATTAGGACTTATTGTTTTATTTATATTTACTTATTCAGCATTTTTAAGATATAATGAAAAATCTCAAGAAGATCCACAACATACAAATCCTTATAGAAAAATAGCATTAAGCTATATACCATCATTATTAGCATACATGGCTAGAATAAGTGCAAGACGTGAAATATTAAATAATATTCCTAACATATAAAGAATTGTTTTTAAATAGTTTTAAAGCAATTCTTTTTTAGATTTTATTAAAATAAAAGGCAATCTTAGCCTTAATATTTTAATTAAAGCCAAAACTGCCCTTTATATTTCTAAATAAATATTTATTCACTTTATTATATGCGTTTATATAATTAAATATTCTATAAATTTCTCTTTTATTTTCTAAACGATTTTCTTATCTTTAATCTTAATTTATTAAATTCATCATTTGATGGATATCTATCTTTTAATTTTAATGCTTTTTTTATGGTGTCATTAGCTCCACTATAATCATATGTCCTATATTGTGCTATAGCCAAATGGTATAGATAAACTGCTGAATTTGTATCATTATCTAATAAAGTATCATAATATTTTATAACCTTCTCAAAATATATAGAGTCATATTTATTAGTTTTTCTTATACCACTTTTACAAAATTCATAAATAGCTATATTGTAGGCTTTATCTATATCTTTAACCCATAATATCAATTCCTTTTTGCCATCTCCTTTTATATCTTCTAAAAACATCTTATCATAATGTGGTAAATTATATTTAAATGCTCTATTCAATTCTCCATTTTTTAAAGATAGTATATCAATATTATTTTGTAGCTTATTATCTATCCATCCAACTAATATATAAAATTCTTTATTCACATTAACTACATCTAAGTCTTTTATACTATGTCCATTTCCTTCAAAAGCATCTATAAAATACATTCCACCATCATATTTTTTATTTAATCCAACATACGCCTTTCCTTTTAACGTATATGCAACTAATACCTCTTCTTGTCCATCACCGTCAAAATCCTTACTTATAATTTTATTATTTGAAATATCCCCAAGTGGTATATTTATAGCATCTGGTGGTAAATTATTAATTAATTTATCTTTTAAAACTTCTTTTCTTGACATTATATATTCTTTTGCCCCTGATATTAATACTTCTATTTTTTTAATCTTTGGAATATTATTTGTAAGACTAACTATGCTTTCAATAGTTGATATAATATCTTCATTATCTTGACCAACCACTACTTGAGTAAGCGCTAAATTATATATATCCATTTCATCAGTTTCAATAGCATATACATTCCTTAAATTTGTTACCTTTATATTTGAATTTTCTTTAAGCTTTCCGTTATCATCATATACTAAATCTAAATATCTTCTTGGTCTTAATGATAAATCTACTATATACTTTTCTTTTGTCTTTTCTGATATTATCTCCGCTCTATAATTATCTAGATACTTACAATCAAATTTAGACATCATGTTAAACCTATTATAATTATAAATTTCAACTAAATCATCATCTTTAAATGCATATACAACAAACATATAAGATCCTATGCTTTTTTCAAGTAGACCTTTTATCATTATTTCTGATACTCCATCTCCATTAAAATCTCCAAGAAATAACCTTAAATCATATCCAGCATAAGATATCTTTTTTTCTATTGAATCCCCTGAAACATCCTTATTTATGGTTATAACTAAATCATCTAAATAATCACTACTTTCAAATTTTTTTACGCCAGTAAGTATTACTTTATCTTGTGAAAATTTATCAGTTATATTTCCATCTTTAGCATCAATAATAACTTTTTCATTTTCTTGTGGCATACTTATCCTCCAAAAAAATCATTTTACTATCATATTATTCTTTAAGATGATTATTGATATAAAAGAAAAAAACAGGTCACCCTGTTTTTATAATACTGCATATAATATAGTATCTAAAAGCGATTCAGAATAATGCCTTAGATATAACTTGTATTCAGGCACTAATTTTTTTATAAAAAGCGGAATTTCATATACATCTTTTGCTCCATGATATATACATATTGCTAGCTTAGGTTTATATCTTTTTATTATCTCTTTTGCACCTTCAATTGTTTTATATTCTGCACCTTCAACGTTTACTTTGATAAATGTAGCAGGTGCAATATGAAGTAATATATTATCTAATGTATCTGCATCAGTTATTGAATTACCTTTTTCATAAATTTGCGAGATAAGTGATCCATTTTCATAGAATTTAGCTTTTTCTTTTTTGTTCCAAGCGGCTAATTTATAGACAACTATATTATCTATATTATTTTCTAATATATAACTATTTAATGAAAGCATATTTTCATTATCTGGCTCAAAAGCAATTATTTTTTTATAATTACCTTGAACATGATATATAAAATTTTCTATTGTATCCCCTATATATGCCCCTACATCAATAAAAAATTCATTATCTGATAAGTTAATTATATCTTTATCAAAATATTCATCATTATCTATTTCAATGTCTTTTAATAACTCCATATTTCCAGTTTCATATGTTCTAATACGAGTTTCTAATACTTTTCTTGATTCTTCATCTTCTAATAAGTTTTTTAATTCTTCTATTTTATCAAATGCTTCATCAGACTTATATTTATTCCATTCTGACATAAAATACTTTATCATTCTTCTACTACTCTCCTTTTCATAATAATTTTTATCTCATCTTAAATTTAATCCTTTTCATTTCCATATATTTACAATAATTATATCATTTCAAATTACTATTTTCTATATTTTCTCCATAATATATTTCTATTTTTTCTAATATAAAATAATGTAAATAAAAAAAGACAGCATATAAACTGTCTAAAAATCTTATAATCATGGTTACTTTATTTTTAAATTTCATATAATTCTAATGGCAGTCCATCTGGGTCTTCAAAAAAAGTAAATTTACGATTTGTATATTCATCAACTCTTATATCTTCAACATCTATGCCATTTTCTTTAAGTTCTTCTACAGTTTCTTCTATATTAGTAACTTCAAAAGCTAAATGTCTAAGCCCACATGCCTCTGGATAACTTGGCCTTTTAGGTGGATTTGGAAACGAAAATAGTTCTATTTGACTATCTCCTAATTTAAGATCAAGCTTATAAGAATTTCTCTCTTTTCTATATACTTCTCTTATAATTTTAAGACCTAGAATATTAACATAGAAATGTTTAGATTTTTCATAATCAGAAGCTATTATAGCTACATGATGTATTTTTTTAAGATTCATAATATTTTCTCCTTTCTCTTATCTTAATATTTTTATTTAGAATTATTTTTAATTTCCATTTTTCTTTGATTTTCTATTTTAATTTTTAACAATGAATCATATATTGGTTCACTCTTAAGTAAATATGCAACTAAATAAGAAACACCACAAACTACAGCAAATGGTCCAAGCTGAGTAAATGATCCACTCATTTCACATACTAATATAATTCCTGTTATTGGTGCTCTAACTATTGATGAAAACATTCCTGCCATTGCAAGAAGAATAAAATTAACAATAAATCTACTATCTCCACCAATTGCACTTACAGATACATCTCCAAAAATCGCTCCAACTAATGCTCCAAGTGTTAATAGTGGAAATAATATTCCACCTGGTACACCTGATGCAAAACTAATCATAGAAAGTACAAACTTAGCAACTAATAGTATAATTGCAAGCTTTATAATGATTCCATTTACCAAAATATTATTTATAATATTACTTCCTCCACCTAAAACATCTGGAATAAATAATCCAAATACTATTACTACTGCAAATGGTATCATAACTTTTATTTCTAAAGGAGCTTTTATAATCTTATATAAATGAATACTTTTAAGTAAAACACTATTGTAAAAAACACCACATACCCCTACTATTACTCCAAGTAATACAAGTAATAAATAATATTGATATGGTAACCTTAATGAATTATGTACATTTAAAATTGGTTGTCCACCAAAAAATATCCATGTAATTAAATCAGAAGATACACAAGCTGATATAGCTGATATAAATAAAATTGGTGAAAAACTTTTATGAACTTCTTCAAGTATAAACATTATTCCTGCAAACGGTGCATTAAATGCCGCTGCAAGTCCTGCCCCTGCTGCTGCTGATATCAATACATCTCTTTCAAGCTTTAACCTTTTAGTTAAATCAGTATAAATATGAGCAATACTAGCTCCTAATTGAATAGATGGTCCTTCTATTCCAAGGGATAAACCTGCACCGATTGCAAGTACACCACCTACAAATTTTCCTATAAGAATTTTAAAAGGATTTTTTATAATAAGAGAGCCTTTTAATAAGCCTTCAATTTGTGGAATACCACTACCACCTATCATAGGATCATGTTTTAAAATTAATCCAACTATATATCCTATAATTAGTAAAATTATAAATCCTAAAATAATATATGTCTTATGCATTCTCATAAAATCATATGCCTTTATAGTAAAGTTATTTCCAACATATCTAAGAGAAAGCCTATAAAAAGATACTATAAAACCAACAAGACACCCAATAAAAACCCCTTCTAATATAGTCTTTATCTTTAATGATTTTATTATTTCATCCATAATAACCTCCTAACTTATTTTATAAATTAATTATATATCTCATTAAATACCTTACTCAAAGACTAGATTATTAATATAAGCTTAATATTTAATGAATACTTTAAATTTTTATCTAGATATAATAAAAGCATTTTTACCTATCTAGGTAAAAATGCTTTTTAAAAACTTTATCTAAAACCAATATAATATAGCTTGTCCTATAAATTCTCCAAGTCCCATTTTCTTTTCATCTAATGAAGAGTTAAAACTTTTATCTTTAATATATAATTGACTAAGTTCTTCAAACTCTCCTACAGAAAATATAGAAAATTTTTCATTCATATAATTCTGAAAATCTTCCATAACTTTCTTTGTTTTTATACTTTTCACACCATATGGCATTGCCTCTGCAAATGAATCATATATGCTTTCACATTCTACTTTCATGTCCATTAAATTCAAATTCATAATAAAATCCCCTCAATCCTCATTATATCATAACTATAAAAATTATTTTAATATAATAGACTTTTGTATATTTTCTTCCCTTTTCACTTTGATTGTTAATTCACAAACTATAACCAATTACAATTCTTAGTTATCTCCTCCTTTATATATTTATTAATATTATAATTAACTTTATTTTATATCTTAATATAAATAAATTCAATTATTTTTTATCTTTTCCATAAATTATGCTCAATATAAAATTTCTTAGCATATATTTTATATATAAGAAAATATAAGGAGTCCTTCTTTATGATGAAAGCTGAAGATGTATCTCTTAATGTATTTGGATATGAATTTAGTAATCTAGATATATTAATCCTAATTGTACTTGTTATTATTGTTATATTTCTAATATATAGACATTATAAATTAAATAAATAATAAAAAGAGCTTAAGTTATTTTTATAATATAACTTAAGCTCTTTTATGATTAATATCTCTTATAATGGGAAAAATATTCTATGTATCATTAAAATTAAAGCTCTATTGATACAATACTATAAAAGGAGTTTTAATATGTGGGAAGAATTTAAAAAGTTTGCTATGAAAGGCAATGTACTAGATCTTGCAATTGGTGTAGTTATAGGTGGTGCATTTGGCAAGATTGTTACTTCACTTGTAGATGATATTATAATGCCAATAGTCGGAAGTTTAGTTGGAAGAGTTGATTTTTCTAATCTCTATATAAATTTAAGTGGTGAAAATTTCAATTCACTTAAAGAAGCAAAGGCTGTAGGGGCTGCTACTATTAATTATGGTTTATTTTTAAATAATGTAATAAACTTCTTAATTATAGCTTTCTCTATATTTATAGTTATAAGACAAACAAACAAATTTAAAGACTTTGCTATAAGAAAGAAAAAAGAAGAATTACCTACCTCAAAGGTATGTAAATATTGCTTTACAGAAATTAATATAAAGGCAACTAGATGTCCTAATTGCACCTCTATATTGGAAAATAATAACTCTAACTTTGATCAAATTGTACATAAAGAATAACAAAAATGCTGTAGTAATATTACTACAGCATTTTTATCTATGTTATTTCCATGATATAACAGCATCTTTTCTAGGAACTGTTCTCTTATATGTTACATTTGGATATCCAATTACCATACAAGTAACTATTTGATCGCTTTCTTTTAATCCAAGGAATTCTTTAATATTTTTATTTTCATTTGCAGCCTTTACAAAGAATCCACTAAAGAATGTTCCAAGTCCTAAAGCATCTGTCATAAGTTCCATGTTTGAAGAAGCAAGTGATGCATTTACTTGTGAATCTGAAACAGTAACTATGATTGCTGGAGCATTGAAGAATAATCTGTCAGCTCCCTTTGGATCTTCTTTATATCCATTGTACATTGATATCCACATTTCTGCATACATTCTATACTTCTTAAGATTTTCATCTTCACTATTTAAGATGTACTCTCCTGATTTTTTAAGACCTTCTAATACTAATTCTTTTACTTCGTTTATCTTATCTTTTACTATTACATAAGAAACATTTTGGCTATTAGTTGCAGTTTGAGTAAATCTTCCTGCTTCTATAATCTTAAGTAATTTTTCATTTTCAACATCTTTTTCTTTGAAGTTTCTTACAGTTCTTCTGAACTTTATGAAGTTAAGAAGATTTTCTGCTTCTACATTAAATGTTTCTTTATCATATTCTTTTACATCATCCATATTATATTCATCTGTAGATACAGCATTCATTGGACATATTGCTATACAGTGACCGCATTTAAAGCATCTTTCATTAGCAATTTCAGCTTTTTTATCTACTAATTTTATATCACGAACAAAACAATCTTTTACACATAATCCACAGCCTATACATTTTTCTTTATCTACTTTCATCATATGTTTCAACACTCCTCTTATCATTTTTTATCTTTTTTAATTTTAAGATTATAAATGATTAATATTAAAATAACACTTACACAAATAAACTTTACAATAATTATTTTTTTATATAAGCTATTATAGTAACTAAATTACTAGAATACAAGTACTAAAACTTTACTAATTAGGTAACAAAAAGTTTAGTTATGGAGGTAAATTTATGTATGACTATAATGATAAAACAAATTGCGAAAAAAGCTTTGCGATAAAATATGCCTTAAATATATTAAATGGAAAATGGAAACTACAAATAATGTGGGAAATTTCAAAACTTGGAACTGTAAGATTTAATGAATTACAAAGAAATTTAGATGGTATATCTAGCATTATGCTATCTCGTTCTTTAAATGAGCTTAGTGAGTATAACCTTGTTTCAAGAAAACAGTACAATGAAATTCCCCCTAGAGTTGAATATACACTAACTGATCTTGGGAAATCATTATGCCCTGTCCTTCATGCACTTGAAGATTGGGGATATAAAGTTTATAAAGAATCAAATAATATAACAGACAAATAGATAATAAAAATTTATTACATAATTTTTTAAACTGTTAAATATATTTATACTGATTATTTAATTAATAGAATATATTTTTCTAATTTAGCTTTGAAATAGGAGGTTCTATTTTGTCTGTGATGCAATGTTATATTTTTATGTTATTTATTCTTGGAACGATATATTTAATAAATAAATATATGGGACATGATATATTAGGCAAAATGTCTTGTATATTTTTATCAGTATTTGGTTTTTTATTTGCATTTTATAATTTATTTGAATTTCACTTTGAATTTCTAGAGCTTATGAATAAAGTTTCTAATATTATAAAATAAACCTCCTCTCTACTTAAATAGGTAGAGAGGATTTTTTTACATCATAAAGAATTAATGTATTAAATTTAAAAAATTTAAAAAAAGTTAATTTTTACAATATTTATTAATCTAAAGTAAAATTGTAAAATAAGTTATGTAATCTAAATTTTACAAATAATACTACATAAAGGTATAAGGAGAGAAATTAATGAAACAAAAGAAAATTTGTTCACTTTTAATTGCAGCTTGTGTATTTTCTGGAATGGGTTCTACCCCTATAATAGCAAGTGCAAGTCCAATTACTAAAGTAAGCACACAAAATCAAGTATCAAAAACTCAAGGAATAGTTAATGTAAGTTCTTATTTAAATATTAGAAGTTCTGCATCAACTCATTCAAAAGTTATTGGATCAGTTAGAAGAAATGATAAGGTAGATATAATTGAACAAACTGGTTCATGGTATAAAATAAATTATAAAGGTAAAACTGGTTATGTTTCAGCAGATTATGTAAAGAAAGTTAATAATACTAAAACTACTCAACCTGCTAAAGCAAAACCACAACAAAAATCTCAAAATAATTCTAAAACAAATACTAATTCAAAATCACAATCAAAAGCTCAACCAAAAATAGAATCACAAAATACAACAGCTCAAGGTATTGTAGTAAATATAACTTCATATCTAAATGTAAGAAGTAATGCTTCAACAAGTAGTAAAGTCTTAGGAAAAGTTTATAAAAACGATAAGGTAGATATAATTGGACAAACTGGTTCATGGTATAAAATAAACTATAAAGGTAAAACTGGTTATGTTTCTAAAGATTATGTAGCTAAGGGAACAACTAAGATTCAACCAAAAGCTCAACAAAAAGCGAAGAAGAATCTTTATGATTATTATGGTGCTATAAAGAGTGTTGGTAAATGGAGTTCTGTATATAATAATGGGTTAGGGCTTGGTCAAGTTGCTTTTGACTTTACTCCTAATAGTATACATTTTATATCAGATAATAGTTCTTCACCTAAAGAAAAAGAACAAATATTTAAAGCTTTCAGCAAAGTCGTTCCAAGTGCTGTACCTCAAATCAAGAAGTCATTTGAAACAGGAGAAAATTTTCAAGGAGATTATGATGGTTTACATGTAAAAGCTACTTTTGGAGATTTAGGACATATTTATATAACAAATAATTAATTATTAAAAAAAATAACTATACAGAATTCGTATAGTTATTTTTTTTTTGCGACTTTTTTTAGTTATATATTTTTATATTGTACAACTATAATATAT
>NZ_JAXFPT010000052.1:0-2823 GCF_034179595.1 Clostridium sp. | reverse complement strand
TCGTTGCCTTTTTCCTTCTCGCTCTGCATTTTCAACTAGTGCATTTTGCTTTAATTCTCGAAGGCGGTAAATTTCATCAGCCACATCTTCATAGTCATTCTTGGACTTTGCTTGTATAAGAAGCTGTTGCTGTAATTCTTGTTTTTTATACTTAAAATCTATACCAAAACACAGCTAAAAATTATACCACCAGTAAATGAATAATTTTTAATGCGTATATTTTTTGAATTTTTAGTTTAGTGTTTTTAGCCAAGCTTTAGTTTCTTTTAATCTGTAAGAACTTCCATTCATATTAATGATAAAAGACTTATGTGTTAACCTATCGGTTAATGCAGCTGTCATAATAGGATCACCTAATATTTCATTCCATCTATCAAAAGAAAGATTTGTTGTTATTATGGTAGATTTTAATCCAGTTCTTATAGATATATTAGTAAAGAGAAGCTCCGCCCCCTCCTTATCGGAGGAGATGTAGCCAAATTCATCAAGTATTACTAAGTCATATTTAGCTAACTTATTTTGAAAAGCTCTAAGTGATCTTGATGATTTTAATTCCTTAAG
The DNA here is from genome assembly GCF_034179595.1 of Clostridium sp. Classification (GTDB taxonomy): domain Bacteria; phylum Bacillota; class Clostridia; order Clostridiales; family Clostridiaceae; genus Clostridium. Next base: position 2,262 of record NZ_JAXFPT010000052.1, on the reverse strand, counting down.
TTGTGTAATAAAAAGTGGCACTGTTGTAAAGAATACCTTATATCCTTCTAAACAGGCTTTAATACCAAGTGATATTGCTATATGTGTTTTACCCGTTCCAGGGTTTCCGGATAAAATTACATTTTGACCTTCATCAATAAATTTTAAACTGCTTAAATGTTTTAATTTATTTTGAGCATCATCTGGTAATGCAGATATATCTAGGTCTTCAAAATACTTTTTATAAGGGAAACAAGCATTTTTGATTCTGCTTTGTGTAAGATTATAATGCCGAATATCATATTCTTTTTGAAGAAGCCTACATAGAAATTCTGCATAAGATAAATTATTCTTTTCAGCATCCATAATAGTTTCATCCAGATCGGCTTTTATAGCATTTAGTTTTAACTCAGAAGCATAATTTTTAGCTTGAGATAAGTATGATTCTAATGCCATTTCATCACTCCCTTAGTTATTAAGTAAATCATTAAATTCATTTAGCATATTTAATGAATTTTCTGTTATTGTATCTTTATAATCATCCATATATATGATTTTTTCATCATTTTTTCTACAACAAATAAACTCAATTTTATCTACACTTATATTGGTAGGACAAGTTTCCCTGATATAATTTATAGCGTTAACTACTGCATCAACACTATATTTACCAATACAATCTAATAGCATAATAAATTCTCTTTCATTGTTCTTGAAGTAATCATTATAGATATCTTTAACCACTTTATCCATTTGTTTAAAAGCTGTGCTATTAACAAGAGCCTTCGGCTTACGGAAAAGTGTGTATATATAATGATTTATATCTATTTTCCATTTATTAAATCCAATAATTTTTTTATGCTCAGCTATTTTTTCATCATTATAAAATACCAAGATTTTATTGGTATATACTTTACAAAGCACTAGTTTATCAACGTAGTTATCCGGAACAGAATAAAATGATGATTCAATCATAACTGTTGAATATTTACTAACTCTTACTTCAACAATAGTAGCTGTTTCATATAACGGCATATCTGGAAGAAAATTAATTTTTTCTTCTTCAAGTAATTCTAATGCTGTTTTATTTCTTCCAAAGCTACATTTAGAGTTTATTTCTTTTAGTACTTCTATAAGATGCTCATTAGCTTCATCTATAGACTTAAACTCTACATCTTTTCCAAAAGCTTTTCTACGTATAAGCTCAACGCTTCTTTCTACATGACCTTTTTCATTACCACTATAAGCATTACAAAATCTATATTCAAACTTATAGTACATAGATAATTTTAATAATGCATCAGTAGGTTCCCTATCTGATTTACCTATGAACCTTTTTACTGCTACTCTTGTATTATCATAAACAACAGTTCTAAATACACCACCAATCTCTTTAAAAAAATGTGCATGAGCTTCTAAAAAGCAGCTTGTGTTTTGCTTTGGAAACAATCTAGCCCATCTATAATTGCCGTAGGCACTAGTAAATACAGCTAATTGATACTCTCTGACAATATTATCTTCAGTAGATAATTTTACAGTACCAAAATCAAATTCTACTACATCTCCTGGAGCATATTCTTGCTTTATAAATGCTTCTTTTTTTGTTTTTTCTAACTTATTAACAACACTTATAACTGATGAATAACTTATATTAAATCCTTCTTTTAATAGAGCCTCGTGCATATCTATTTTCTTCATCTGTTGTTTAGAGAAGCCTTTCAATCTTTTTATTTCATTCTCTTTTAAGAAGGTTTTAATTTTTTCAATAACCTCATCGGTAACTGCTGTTTTAGTTCTAGGAGATGACTTATATTTAGGTTTTTTGGTAATCTCTTCAATTAAGTCTGCTTTTTCAATGTCCGATAGGGCATACCCCAATTCTTGTACTTTACTTTCATATTCACGTATATATTTTCTAATCGTATCTCTGGCTACGCCAGTTCTGCGAGAGATTTCCCTTTGAGACATATTATCTTTAGTGTAATAAAGTATAATTTTTTGTTTTTCATTCAATGTAATCACCTTCCACGATAACCTCTTTTCTTAATATTATTACCAATTAGTATTTCAAAAAGAGGTTTGGAAAATACTAGGTGGAAGAATTTTTAATTACTTTTTGGTACAGTAATAGTATGTGCTAAACATTTGGTTGATAATGAACTGTTTCTATTACAAAAATTGAGTATAAACCCATTAGAAAACCTCCTTAATTTATTGCATCTCTTTTCGAATATTTATTCATTAATTCCTCTAACCCTGCTTCGGATGTTAGAATTTCAAGAT
>NZ_JAXFPT010000037.1:0-14123 GCF_034179595.1 Clostridium sp. | reverse complement strand
CAAGCAGGGGGTCACAGGTTCGAACCCTGTTGTGCCCACCACATGAATTTAATACGGCTCAGTAGCTCAGTTGGTTAGAGTGCCAGCCTGTCACGCTGGAAGTCGAGGGTTCGAGCCCCTTCTGAGTCGCCATTTAAATTTTATATATAACAATTCAATATGGCTCCTTGGTCAAGCGGTTAAGACACCACCCTTTCACGGTGGTAACAGGGGTTCGATTCCCCTAGGAGTCACCATTTAATTTTTATTTATTATGTGGGCGCATAGCTCAGCTGGGAGAGCACCTGCCTTACAAGCAGGGGGTCACAGGTTCGAACCCTGTTGTGCCCACCACATAAATTCAATATGGCTCAGTAGCTCAGTTGGTTAGAGTGCCAGCCTGTCACGCTGGAAGTCGAGGGTTCGAGCCCCTTCTGAGTCGCCAAAAGAAGTAAGATTAGTCTTACTTCTTTTTTTATGCAATAAATTATATTAATCACAATACACCATTTTTCATCATAATTTATTATAAGCAAAGGTACAATCAATAGGGTTAAATTTAAATTTACTAAACGAATCTAGAATACTAATCTAGTAATGTACTCTTAGAGGAGGAATAAAAATGAATTTACAAGAAGCAGAGGTATCATCAACTGTTAAAGTTATTGCTATAAATGCAGATGGAGAGTTGAGAAGAAGATTTTTTGATTTAGGAATAATAGAAGGAACAATTATAAAAGTTTTGTATATAAGTCCATTTGGTGATCCAAAGGCATATTTAATAAGGGGTGCTGTAATAGCTATCAGAGAAGAGGATGGTAAAAAAATAGAAGTAATATAAAATAGGAGCAGAGAGGCGTATGGGACTAACTAAAAATTCTACAGGAATGAAATTATTATCGTCTGATAAAGAAAAGATAAATGTTAAAGAAGATTATGTGGTTGCACTAGCTGGTAATCCTAATGTTGGGAAAAGTACTGTATTTAATGAACTTACAGGATTAAATCAACACACTGGAAATTGGCCAGGAAAAACAGTAGAGAATGCAGAAGGGTATTATGAATTTAATGGTTCAATAGTAAAGGTTGTAGATTTACCTGGAACATATTCTTTGCTGTCAAATTCTGAAGAAGAAGAAATAGCTAGAGATTATATATGCTTTAGTAAGCCAGATGTAGTAGTTGTTGTAGCTGATGCAACATCACTAGAAAGAAACTTAAATTTGTTTATACAAATTTCTGAAATAACATATAAGGTATTGTTATGTGTAAATTTAATTGATGAAGCTAAAAAGAAGAATATAGAAATAGATTTTAATTTATTAGAAGATGAATTAAATTCTATTGTTGTTCCAGCATCGGCTAGGTCAGGAATAGGAATAGATGATTTAAAAAAAGCTATATTAAAAGAACTAAAATCAAATAAAGAAAAGAAACATGCAATAACTTATAGTTCTTATATAGAAGAATCAGTGAAAAAAATAGAAAATATAATTAATAAAGCTATTGAAGTAGATAAAAGAAAAAACAGGTGGCTTTCTATTAGAATATTAGAAGGAAATAAAAATATTTTAGATTCATTGTACTATAAATATGATATAAAAGAAAAATATATAAAAGCTATAGATGATATAAAAGCTGGTATAAAAAATATAGAAGCTAATAAATCAATAGAAGATCAAATTGTAGAATCTATAATAAAGAAAGCAGAAAATATTAGTAATAGAGTTGTTAATTCAAATGAAGAATATAACAAAACTCAAAGAAAAATAGATAAAATATTAGTGTCTAAAAAGACCGGAATACCTATTATGATACTAACTCTGCTTATTATATTATGGATTACTATAACCTTGGCAAATTATCCATCAGATCTTTTAGCTAGACTATTTGGAATGGGAGAAGATTTCCTTAGAGATGTTTTTGGAAAAGTTAATCTTCCATCTTGGGTAGGAGGTTTAATTATTGATGGTGTATATACTACTTTAGCTTGGGTAATCTCCGTAATGTTACCACCTATGGCAATATTCTTTCCTATGTTTACTTTATTAGAAGATTCAGGATATCTACCAAGAATAGCGTTTAATCTAGATAAATGTTTTAAGAAATGTTGTTCTTGTGGTAAACAAGCTCTTACTATGTGCATGGGACTTGGATGTAATGCAGCAGGTGTAGTAGGGTGTAGAATAATTAATTCTCCACGAGAAAGAATTATAGCTATATTAACAAATGTGTTTATGCCTTGTAATGGAAGGTTTCCTATGCTTATTTCTATAGCATCTATATTTATTGGAGGCTTAGCAGTAGGTATTAAGGGAAGTTTTATTTCGGCTATTACAGTAACTATAACTATAATATTTGGAGTTTTTGTAACACTTATTATTTCAAGAATTTTATCAAAAACTATATTAAAAGGAGTTCCTTCAAACTTTATATTAGAATTGCCTCCATATAGAAAACCACAAATAGGAAAGGTTATTGTAAGATCAGTATTAGATAGAACATTATATGTATTAAGTAAATCTGCAGTTATTGCAATTCCAGCTGGTATGGTTATATGGTTATTCTCTAATATAACTGTAGGAGATGGCACATTGTTATCTATATGTGCTAATTTTTTAGATCCATTTGCAAATTTAATAGGTTTAGATGGTTATATATTGATGGCATTTATATTAGGATTACCAGCAAATGAGATAGTTATGCCAATAATAATAATGAGTTATTTAAGAGCTACAACAATGTTAGAATTAAGTAATTTAGCTGAACTTAAAGAATTATTAGTTGCAAACGGCTGGACGATACTAACTGCAATTAATGTTATGATACTATGTTTAATGCATTTTCCATGTGGGACAACGCTTTGGACTATTAAAAAAGAAACAAAGAGCATTAAATGGACTGTTCTTGCATTTTTAATACCAACAATTGTAGGAATAAGTATTTGTTTTGTTACAACGCAATTATGGAGATTATTCGCTTAAATTCTAAAGGAGTATTATAAATATAATACTCCTTTAATTATTTTAAATATTATCTTTTTGATAGATTTAATTTTATTCTTATATCATCTGAATAAAATTTATATAATCTAAAATTACCAAGAAGCCTAGAAGAAATTCTTTCACTATAATGCTTAGCAATTCCTGATAAAGTTAAATTAGTTGATATAATCATTCTCTTTTTCTTAAGAAGTTTCTTATTTATAAGATTAAAAAGTTCAGTTGCAACAAAATCACTTAATTGTTCTGAACCTAAATCATCAATTATAAGAAGATCACAATCTATTAATAACTTTTCAAGATGAGAATTATTGTTGAATTTTATATCTCTTAAACATCTTATTAATTCATCAGAAGTTTTATAAACTACAAGGAAACCTCTGTCTAATAATTCTTTAGCTATACAGTATGAAAGAAATGTTTTTCCACTTCCTGCAGTTCCATAAAACAATAAATTATCTGATCCATGAGCAAAGTTTGGAATAAAATCTTTCATTATAAAATCAAGATTATTTTTCATATTTGCTCTTGGTGAATATTTTTCTCCCATCTCTTTTGTTGGTGAAAATAAATCTAAATCAAAGTTAGCAAAATTATTATCTTTTAAGATATCTTGAAGCTCGGAATCTTTATAATAAAGTCTAACTAATTTATTTTTATAACACTCACATTTTTTAGTTCCTATGTATCCAGTATCTTGGCATTTATTGCATTTGTAATGCATATTTAAATATTCAGGGTCATACCCATGTGATACTAATAATTCACATTTTTTTGCTCTTAAATCTGTAATTTCATCTTTTATTTTATTTATATCATCTTCAGTAATATCTGTTTTTAAAATTGTCATTGTAAGCTTTAATGAAAGTTTTTGAATATCATTATCTAAGTCTAAGATTTCAGGATATAAAGCTTTTATTTCTGCTTTTCTTTGCTTTAACTGTCTATCCTCTTCACTTCTGATTTTCTCATATACTTCCATTAGTTGTGATTGATATCCTTTAATCATCGTTATCCCATCCTAACAATTTCTTTTCTAGAGAATCATAATCATAGTCTCTTTGAGTAAAGTCATTAAACCTTATAGCTTTCTGTTTATTAAAATTAGTATTGTTATAATTGTTATTAAACTGTTTATTATTAGATGGATTTGTATTTTTATCTTTAAGAGCAATATCCTCTAAAGTTTTAATATCATTTTGATACCATTTATTTAATATACCATCTATATATTTAAAATCAGCTCTATTAAGTCTTTCAAAGCATATATCACATGCCTTTTCAATTACTTGCATACTAAATTTATAAGTAAAAATCCATTTTTCAAGCATTTCTTCCTGAGGTTTCATAACTTCTGATGTTTTCATTCCAAGGTATGAAAGTATTCTTCTTATTTTAGTCCATTTATCTTCATTTTGTTTAATATGTATTTGGGCTTCTTCAACAGTTCTTATATTCATGTCATGCCAAGCCTCTGCAACTTTTTCAATATATCTAAAATTAGTTTTGCCCTTTGATGAACAGTATTCTATTAATATTAGGATAAGCTCAGATGGAAAATTAAATTCACGTTGCCATCCTAAATATATTTCCATTTCTTTGCTAGATAAAGGTCTTGCAAGGATTTTTTCAATATCTTTAAGCATATCAGTTGTTTCACTGTTATTTAAAGCCTCTAGAATGTTTATATTATCCTTTTTTACATTAGGATCTTCATCATCAAGTGGTAAAAATTCTATGCTGAAATTATTCATTTTATCTATAGGTATTAATTTAATAACTCCTTCATCATTCCAGTAATTTAGAGCATTTAATATATCTGATTCTAATAAATTCAATGTTGTAGCTAAAATTGAAGAACTAACTCCAGGTTCGCTGGCAATATTATATTTTAATAATAGTAAATAAACCTTTACGAACTTACCACGAGCTTTTGGCATGTATTTTTCTATAAATACATTACTTACTGGTGTGTAGTTCATGGCTGTATTTTTAAGCATAAAAGTGCTCATTTAACATATCTCTGCCTTTCAAATTAATTTTAATTAGTTTAAATTATAGTATTAATCATATGTAAATTAATTATAACAAAGTAGTAATGCTATAACAACTTACACAAAGTATAAGATATGTATAAAAAAATAATTATTGGTTAATTTAAAATACGTGTCACAAATTTAGAAAAAAGAGGAGAAATTTATGGATTCGAGTAGTACGAAAAAGCTTATTTTTTCAATTATTATGACTTTAATGATTTTTTTATTTGTTTCATGTAAAAATGGGGAAGAACTTAATACTGCAGTCTTATCTCAAAATATAGTAGAAGAGAGTAAGGATAAGGCAGTTGTTAAAGAGACAAAAAGATCTTTAAATAGTACTTTAACATCTTTAAGAAATCCAACTAAAGGTGGCTATATAACTTCATCATTTGGAGAGCGTTGGGGGAGGATGCATAAGGGTATAGATATATCGGGTAATATTGGAGATCCTGTTATGGCGTCTTTTGATGGGGTGGTTAAAAGTAGGTTTTATGAAAAAGATGGATATGGAAATGTAATTATTCTAGAACATGATAATGGTATAGAAACTAGGTATGCTCATATGAATAGTTTTGCAGTTAAAGAAGGGAATGTGGTTAAAAAAGGGGATATCATAGGAAGTGTTGGTAATACTGGAAGGAGTACAGGACCTCATCTGCATTTTGAATTAAGGATAAATGGAAGTCCTGTAGACCCTAAAGGATATATAAATTGATTATTTTAAGATATTATTTAAGTTTAAAATACCTTCTCCAACATTTTCTTTAGGTAAATCCTTACGGTCACATGCAAGTTTTATTATTGATAATACATCATTAAATGAGTAAGAGTTATTATGCTCTAATATAAGGGCAGATACTGCACTTACAAAAGCTACTGACAATGAAGTTCCACTAAATGTTTTATAATTAGCATCTAGTTTAGAAGGATATAATTTCTTACCATTTTTTTCGGATATATAAGATGTATTACTATTAAGAGAAGTTATATTAGTGCATGCGGAAACAAAATCAGGTTTAACTAATTTAGAGTAAGGTCCTTTTGAAGAATATAAATAGGGGGTGCTATAATTTTTTGTTTCTATTCCACCAACTGTTATACAGTTCTTTAGTGTTGCAATTCCCATTATGCTATTAAAATTTGAATTATTACTTCCGCTTGGTACTATAGGTATCATTTTATTTTTTATAGCAACATCAAATATAGAACTAAATGCATCCATAACATAATAATTATGATTCAGTAATTCAAATGGAAGACATAATATTCTTATATTTTTACTTGCAGATGATTTTATTAGATTTTGTATGCTATATAATATGTCTGAGCAAAATCCCTTACCCAATTTATCAAATGCCTTATAGCAAACTATTTTGCTTGATGGTGCAATTCCTCTATATAAATTATCTGAAGAGATACCGCTACCACAAATTAAGCCTGATATTGCAGTACCATGTCCATTATCATCATATGGATTTTCGAAACCATTAATAATATCATAAAAATATTCGATTCTATTACTAGGTCTTAAAAGATCAGGATGAGGATATACTCCACTATCAACTAATCCTATTCTTATATTAGTGCCAGTATATTTTAGGTTATATTGATTTAAGGAATAGCAGTTATTAGCTGTACTTATGCTTATACCACATAAAAATAAATACTCATCAAAGAATATTTTTTCAACTTCAGGATATTCTAATAGTGACTTGATTTCATATTTATTTAAATTTGCAACAACAATATTGCAATATTCTAGTTCATAAATTAGAGCATTTTTAAAGTGAGAAACTTTTTTTGCAATAGAAGAAAATAAGGTCTTACACTTTATAAGAACTCTATATTTTTGATAAGCATTATTTTTTATAGCAATATTTAAATTGTAGTCAAGCTTATTTCCTAGATTAAACATAAAGGACTCCTATAATATTTATTATAATACCATATTATAATTTGAGTCCCTTAAGTGTTAATTATATTTTTATAGCTTATAGGTTTGACCTACATTTAAAATCTTTACTGTATCATCATTAAAATTAACTAGAGTTTCATGTGTTTCATTGAAATCCTCTAAAGATATCTTAAATGTTTTGTAGTGAATTGGAATCATTGCTTTACTCTTCATCATTTTATACATCTTATAGCTTTCTTCTGGAGAACAATGCATATGCTTAAATCTATCAGGTTTATAACATCCTACTGGCATTATTGCTATATCACATTCAATGCCTTTATAATTCTCAGTATAAGCAGTATCTCCTGCAAAAAACACCTTAGTATTATTTCTTTCTATTAGATAAGAATTGCTTTCATCATCTATTCCTATATAGAATCTACGACCATCATGATTTGCCTGAATTGAAGAAACTTTTAAAAAATCATCTTCAAAGGTATCACCAGTTCTTATTAGATGTACATTCTTATATCCCATTGCAGAAAGAATTTTTTTATATCCTTTTGGTACTATAACTGTAGCATCTTTGTTTAATTTGCTTAATTTTTTTAGTGAAGGAAAATGCATATGATCCATATGACCATGAGAAAGAATAATATAATCAATTTTTAATTTAGATAGATTAAAAGGTTTATCAATTACTCTTTTAAAATATCCTAATCTATTTGAGATAACTGGATCTGTTACAATGATTTTCCCAGATAAATTTATTATGGTTGTAGCATGACCATACCAATGTATAGAATTATTTTCTATTGGATCGTTATGTGATGCTTCTGTAGTTTTAAAGTATTCTTTTATATTGTTATAAGTTAACTTTGATAAAAAGTGTATATTCTTAAAAAAATTCATAGTATTTCTCCTTATTCATAGTATTTCTCCTTAAAATTAGGTTATCTTTTCCACTTAAATACTATAATACCTATTATCATAATTGCAACACCTATGAATTCTTTTAAAGTAAAATTTACTTTGTTGGATTCAAAAAGAGAAAAATAATCAATTAATGCAGCAGTAACAAGTTGAGAAACCAAAATAATGGATACACCACATGTAGCACCTAGAGTTCCTATACTCATCATTACTGTAAAGATAATAATAACTCCTAAGGCACCCCCTAAAAGATATAATTTATTAGCATTAGCTAAGGCTTTGAAATTACCCTTACCAATGAAAAAAGTAATAATTAATGTAATTATTAAGCCTGTTAATTGAACTAGAGTATTAGTTTCCCAAGTTCCTATTTTTTCTCCAAGTCTTGTATTAAATACTCCTTGAATACTCATTGAAATACCAGATATTATAGCACATATAATTCCTAACAATTTGATCACCTCAATGTTAGTGTTACCAATTAAATACTAAATATAATAAAAAAAGCTATAAGAAAACTCTTATAGCTAAAAATTAATTAGATAATTCATCAAACTTTTTCACTATTTCTTCTTCTGATAATCCTAATGTATTTCCAATACTTAATAAATCTTCAAGTAATGTTTCAAAATGATCCTCAGAACGAGAAATAATTAAATCATTTATATCTATATATAAATTAAGAAATTGGTCACTTAAACAATATTCATTATGGTTAATAGAAACTTCTTCTAAAGTATTGTAGCCATTATTAATACCTATTGTAAGGACTTGCTTTAAACATTGCACAAACTTTAATAAGATTACATCTTTATCAAAATCATTTTTTACATCAGTTGTATATGCAAAACAATTTGTTTTGCTTGCTAGGTCACTTACCTTTACATGTAATTCTAAATTTTGACGAGCTCTAATTTTATACTCATCTAACTCTGGATTAATATTTAGTTTTTTATAATTTTCTTCTTGTAATTTAAATAAATCTGAAATAAACACTAATAACCCCCCTTGTACTTAAGGTAAATATACTTATTTATTTTACAAAAACTTTTTATTAATGAAAAGAGTTAGAAAACGTATTCAATACTATTTTTTAAAAAAATTCTAAAAATTTATAAAATTTGAACTAAATATATAAAAAACTTCATTTGTAATAAATGAAGTTTTAGAAGGTCAATTAATATAGTTAGAAAGCCTTTAACTCAAAATCTTTAATTTTAGATTCTTTTTTACTGCCAGGAACCTTCCATAATTGAAATTTATTTATTTTAAGTGTCTTATTTTCTATTTTATTTTGAGGAATGATTTGTGCATCTAAAGCTTTTCTTTTAGAATCTTTAGAAATATAACTTAGATTAGCCAAAGATATAGAAAGATTGTTTGAATTATTTTCTCTAACATTAAATCCGTGTAGTTTTAAAGTATCTTTTAAAGATCTTTCTATTTTCTTTATGTATCCTCTATAACTTATACCTAAATTTACTGTTTTTAAGTCTTCACTAATAGAAATTTCGCTAGAAAGTTCTATTTTAAATTTTTTATAAGGATTTAGCACTTTTTCGATAACAGAAGTTAATTTTTCTATATTGGGATTATCAACTACTTCTAATGCAATATAAGGTGCTGGTGAATTTCTGTTTGCTTTTAGTTTTTTAGATACTGTTTTTTGAACTGGAGCAATAAATTCATATGAAGAATCATCAAATAATGCAACAATATAATATTTCATATCTTACCTCACATAACTTGTTATTATGGATTTTATTATCCAAACTTTTCTATAAATTATAACATAATACTTTACAGAAAAAAACTAAACAGAATAAATAACAAAAATACTCGCATAATAAAATTGTAAACTAAATTTTTAGGAGGAGTTAAAAATGAGAGATTGTAATTCAAGCATAAAATGTTCTGTTAATGAATGCAAATATCATGCAAATAATAAAAATTATTGTACATTAAGTGAAATTGAAGTAGGTAAACATGAATTAAAAGCTGATTCAAAAAAATGTACAGATTGTAATTCATTTGAACTAAGTTAGTAAATACTAAATATTGATAATAAACTCATTTAATGGATAGATAAAAGCTTATTAAAGCTTTTATCTATCCTATTTTTTTAACTTTCTTAAAAAAAATATTTCAATAATATAACTTTGTGATATAATGATAATCGAACTATAAAAAATGATAATAGGATTATAATGTCTAATAAATATTTTTTTGGATAATTGATATAAATATTGGGAATTTTAAGCATATAGAATCTAAAAAATAAGGGTGAATTGGATGGAAAAGTTAGTTATAAATGGAGGTAATCCTCTAAAAGGTTTAGTTGATATAAATGGAGCAAAAAATGCAGCAGTTGCAATATTACCTGCAGCAATCGCTGCTAGTGAAGGAAAATGTATTATAGACAATATACCAGATATAGAAGACGTACATTGTCTAGAAAGAATACTTTTAAGCTTAGGATGTAAATTAAATAAAATAGATAATAATACTTTAGAAATAGATAGTAGGGAAGTACATAAATATGATGCATGTACAGAAGATGTTAGAAGAATGAGAGCATCATATTATTTCATAGGAGCTCTTCTTGCAAGATTTAAGCAAGCAAAGGTAGAACTTCCAGGGGGATGTCCTATAGGGGTAAGACCTATAGATCAACACATAAAAGGATTTGAAGCTCTTGGAGCAGATGTAACTATAGAACATGGAGCAGTAACAGTTAAAGCAGATAAATTAGTTGGAACTAATATCTTCTTTGACGTTGTTTCAGTTGGAGCTACTATAAATGTTATGATAGCAGCAACAGGAGCTGAAGGTGTTACTATTTTAGAAAATGTAGCAAAAGAACCTCATGTAGTTGATGTTGCAAACTTCTTAAACTCAATGGGAGCTAATATTAAAGGTGCAGGTACTGATGTTATAAGAATAACTGGAGTTGATAAATTAGTTGGATGCTCATACAGTGTAATTCCTGACCAAATAGAAGCAGGTACATTTATGATAGCTGCAGCAGCTACAAAAGGTGATGTAACTATTACAAATGTTATTCCAAAACACTTAGAATCAATATCAGCAAAGCTTACTGAAATGGGAGCTGTAGTTGAAGATAGTGATGATTCAGTAAGAATTAGATATGTAGGAGAACTAAAAGGGGTTAACGTTAAGACAGCTCCATATCCAGGTTTCCCAACAGATGTTCAACAACCAATGTCAACATTATTAAGTATAGTACCAGGAAGAAGTTTAATTACTGAATCTATTTGGGAAAGCAGACATAAGCACATAGATGAACTTAAGAAGATGGGTGCTAACATAAAGGTTGAAGGAAGAGTTGCTATAATAGATGGAGTTCCAAGCCTTACAGGAGCTGTAGTTAAAGCTACAGACTTAAGAGCAGGTGCAGCAATGGTTATAGCTGGACTTATAGCTGATGGAGAAACAGAAATAACTAATATAGAACACATAGATAGAGGATATCCACATATCGAAGATAAGTTTAGAAAACTTGGAGCAGACGTAAGAAGAGTTAGTGTAGTAGAATAGAATTTGGGGGAACAACAAATGATATTTTGTTCACTTTATAGTGGAAGTAGTGGGAATAGTATTTTTGTAGGAAGTGAAAATACAAAAATACTAATAGATGCTGGTGTACCAGGAAAGAAAATAGATGAAGCATTAGCAAAAATAAATCAAAATCCAAAAGAGATTGATGGAATTTTTATTACTCACGAACATTCGGATCACGTTAAAGGAGTGGGTGTTATATCAAGAAAGTATGACATCCCTATATATGCTAATGATAAGACATGGGAAGCCATGAAAGGTTTAATAGGTAAAATAAAAGAGCATAACATTAGAATAATGGATAAAAGAAGTACTGTGGAAATAAAAGATTTATCAATTAAGTCTTTTAATATTCCTCATGATGCGATTGCACCAGTAGGATACACAATAAAATCAAAAGATTCAGCAATAAGTATAGCAACAGATTTTGGTGTATTCACAGAAGAGATAAAAGATAATATCAAAGAATCAGATATAATACTTTTAGAATGCAATCATGATGTTAGTATGTTAAAGTTTGGCCCATATCCATATAATCTTAAAAGAAGAATTTTAAGTGAAATTGGACACTTATCAAATGATGATTGTGCTGAGGCTATAACAGAATTAATAAAGTACGGAAATAATAAACAAATAGTATTAGGACATTTAAGTGGCACTAATAATCATCCAGACTTAGCTTATCAAACAGTTCTAAATGTGTTAGAAGACAAAGGAATTAAGCAAAATTTGGATGTTAAAATTTCGATGGCTAGTAGACACGAACCTAGCTCATTAATTAGCTTATATTAGAAGAAGGAGAGAATGAAATGAGTTTATATAAAAGTTGGACAGATATGGTTGTTGAGTATGTAAAAGAGAAAGGCGAAAAGGCTTTCTGGCAAGAGTATGGGAATATAGAAACAAACATATACAAAGATTTACTATTAAATCATAAAGAAGCTAAAAAAACTACAATAGAAAAATTAGCTAAAGAATATAATTCTACACCAGAATTTATAATGGGATTTGTTGATGGAATAAACGATAGTTTAAATAATCCATACGACTTAGAAGCTATAGATGAAAATACAGAATTAGTATTAGACATAAATCTTGAAAAATTATATTTCAATATGCTAGATGCTAAGGCAGATTATCTATACAACTTACCACAATGGGATGGAATATTCTCAGAAGAAAAGAGAAAAGAAATCCAAAAAGATTATAAAGAATCAAGAATCGTTAGAAATGAAGAAAAGATAGGTAGAAACGATCCTTGTCCATGTGGTAGCGGTAAAAAATATAAAAAGTGCTGTGGAAAGTAATTTAGTTTAAAAGCTCATATTTTTATGAGCTTTTATTTATGTATACTTTTAGGAGGTTTTTATAATGAATAGTGTTGCTTTATGGTCAAATGAAATGAAAATTAATAGAACTATAGAAGCTTTAAAAAAGAATAATATGAATGGATATTATGCAAAAAATAGAGATGAAGTTATTGAACTTATAAAAGATATTGTGTCTGAAGGATCAAAGGTTGCAGTTGGTGGTTCAGAAACTTTATCAGAATTAGGAATTTTAGAACATTTAAGAAGTGGAAGATATGATTTTTTAGATAGATATAAAGAGGGGCTTACTAGAGAAGAAGTTACAAATATATTTAAGCAATCATTTTTAGCAGATGCTTATCTTTCAAGTTGTAATGCTATAACTGAAAATGGTGAATTATATAATGTAGATGGAAATGGTAATAGAGTGGCAGCTATGCTTTATGGACCAGATAAAGTTATAGTTATATGTGGAATAAATAAGATAGTTAAAGATGTTGATGAAGCTATAAAAAGAAATAGAGAGATTTCAGCACCAATGAATGCTAAAAGATTAAATAAAAAAACTCCATGTGCTAAAGTTGGATATTGTATGAATTGTAATAGTCCAGAAAGAATATGTAATGAATACACTCTAATAAAGAAACAAAGATCATCTGAAAGAATGCATGTAATATTCTTGAATGAAAATTTAGGATACTAAACTACATAACTTAATAGTTTAAATAAAGAGCCAATAATCTAAGTTATAGAATATTGGCTAATTATTTGTATAGGAGGACATATGAATATAACGTTAGTAACAGTAGGTAAACTTAAGGAAAAGTATTTAAAGCAAGCAATAGATGAATACTCAAAAAGATTAGGTAGATATTGCAAACTTGATATAATTGAACTTGCAGATGAAAAGACACCAGATAATGCATCTGAAAGAGAAGAACAACAAATAAAAGAAAAGGAAGGTAGAGCAATACTTTCAAAGATAAAAGATGCATCTTATGTTGTTGCTATGGACCTTAACGGAAAACAAATAACATCAGAAGAATTTTCAGGATTTATAGAAAGATGCGGAGTTACAGGAAATTCAAATATAGTGTTTGTTATTGGAGGAAGCCTTGGATTATCTGATGAAGTTAAAAAAAGAGCTGATTATAAACTTTGCTTTTCAAAGATGACATTTCCACATCAATTATTTAGAGTAATGCTTTTAGAACAAATATATAGGGCGTTTAGAATAATGAAGAATGAACCGTATCATAAATAAATGAGGTTTTGGATAGAATTGGATATATAAATGGACGATAGGTGTGCTTTAATTTTTGCAATGAAACTTACAAAAATCTAAAGTTTGAATTTTTGTTGGGTATTTTAATTTTATTTATAG
>NZ_JAXFPT010000026.1:0-13636 GCF_034179595.1 Clostridium sp. | reverse complement strand
AAGACTTCTTGGAAGTATTAATAAAGGCATTCCCATAACTTGCCTTACAGCATTATGACCAGCTAGACTTCCTGTACATATAGCTTCTGTATGTCCAACAAAAAGTCCTGATTTTTCTCCACCACATAATAAATTTTGTACTCCATCAACTCTCATATCGTTACTTCTTGGCGCTACAGAAAGATATCTTATAGAATTCCCTTTACTTCCTGCATAAGGATCTACATACTTTGCTTTTTCTAATCCCTTAATTTTTCTAAGCTTCTTTAATGGATAATAGGTAGTCATTAACTTAGCATGTCCTGTATCTAAAAGTATAATATTTTCAGCAAATTCTTTTAATGCATATTGTTGACATACCTTACTATTTAATTTATCGTAATTTACATCTTCTTTTGGAACCTTTAATATAACAACTCCATTTTTATCTAGTTCATCTCTTATATCTTTTGATAAGCTTTCTTTTGCAAGTTTACAAGATCCAGAAAATGCTCCAAGTTCATCTCCATTTCTTTCTCCTTGGATATCACACACATTACATCTTTCACTTATACTAATTCTAGGTCCAAAGGCTGGGCATCTTAATATGCACATAGAACATCCGTTCCCATACCTTAAACAATTACCCATAGGTCCTGTAGATCCTGTTGTTTCTATAAATACATCCCCTTTAACGTAAGTATCATCTGCTAATATTATTCCTTTTATTTTTCCATTATCAAAATCTACATCCTTAACACGTGTTTCTGCAAAAATATCTATTCCCATATCTTCTACATATTCTCTTACAGCACCTTCAATTAAATTAACATCATAAAGGCTTGCATGTTTATGTCCTGGAAAATCTATATTTCTATGTCTTGAGTATTTATCAGTTAAGTTTATTAAATCACCAGCACCTAATGCTATAAGTTCTTCAGAAGCTGTATATCTTCCGTTATTTCTCATTATTCCGCCAACATTTCCAAGTCCAAGTAAAAGATCTGTTTTTTCATATATACTAACATCTGCACCTGCTTTCTTTGCAGTTATAGCTGCTGCAACTCCAGACCATCCTCCACCTATAACAACTACCTTCATATTAATCTCCTTTCTTCAAAAATACTTCTAGGATCTGTTTGAACCTTACAAAATCTTTTTACTCTATGTCCTTTGTATCTAGCTGTACATGCTCCACAAATACCTTCACCGCAACACATCTTAAAGTTATTACAGCATGATAATAAAACATCTTTTCTATTTAAAGAATCTAAAAACTCTATAACCCTTAAGCTTAAAATATCAGCTCCAGCTGTATGGATATAATTTGTTCCAGAATCTAAACTATCTTTAATTAATTTCTTACACTCTTTAGTTAATTCCCCTTTATCTAATAGATTTATTTCATTATTTTTTGTATCATATTTAGAAATAAATTCATCTATAAATTCTTTATCCAAACTGCTATAATCTATACCAACTGAAACATTGCAATCTTGTAATTTAAGTCTTCTTATAACTGGAATCATAGGTGCAAGACCTATTCCTTTTCCTAAAACTAAGCAATTTGTTCCATTTTGTTTTTCTATATTTTTAATTCCAAAAACTCCATTCCAATAAGGAGCACGTATATTGATTTTATCTCCTTCTTTAAAATCTAATAATTTCTTTGTTTTTATTCCACGCACTTCTACTGCTAATGTAATGATATTTTTATCACTATCAGATTCTAAGATTGAAATTGGTATATCAAAATACATATTTTCATCAGGACATACAAAAATATAACTTCCTGGATTTATTAGTTGCAAAGATAACTTATGAGGTACATCTAATTTAATTAGTAGTAAATCATTTTTATAATTATCTATGCTAAGTATCTTAGAGCTATATTTATCTCTTCCTTTTTTTGCTTTCATTCCATTATTAAAAAATTCTTGATATATACAAACTCCTTTCCAATTTGAACAATCACAAAAACATTTTCCATGCATCTGTGAACAAATTATGCACTCACCTGTTTCTGCAAGCTTACAAGGACAAAATTCACTTCCTGCATCAATGCAATCTGTTGCTTCTCTAATCATTGTTACTCCTTAAAAATTACTTCTTATAATAGAATATGTTATAAATTTAATTTGTTAACATTTTTCTATACTATAAAAAAGAGACTGTATATAAATAACAACTTATATACAATCTCTAATCCTATTTAATATCTAACATATTTATAAAATCTGCTCCTGTTATTTCTTTATAAGAAATCAAAGGATGCTCCATCTTTTTTATATTATTTTCTTGAATTTTAAAACAACCGATTATTTCTCCTTCTTTAATATCTGAATAAGGCTTAAAAACATCCACTTCATATTGGGTATTTTCTTGAGAAAACGCATTTGTTACCTTTTCATCTTTTACTAAGCTACTTAATACCTTATTTCCATCTTTAAGTACTAATTGTTTTGTAGTGCTTGAATTAAATGCATATCTATCTTTAACATAATTAAATATCTTTTCTGTTTGATTCCATCTATCTGGACAGTTAAGAACAACCATTATTATATCCTTTCCTTCATAATTTACAGATGATACTAGGCACTTTCCTGCCCCTCCTGTATATCCTGTTTTTATGCCATTTGCTCCTGGTATTTTCCAAAGAATTTTATTTATATTATTATAATCTCTTGTAAAATTATATCTTGTCTTTTTTATTTCTTTAGTTCCTACTATTTCTCTAAATAAATCATAATCCATTGCCTTTGATGCAAGAAGTGCTAAATCATATGCAGATGAATAATGTTCCTCTTTATCTAATCCGTGTGGTGTTTGAAAATGAGAATCTATTATACCTATACTTTTTGCAAAATGGTTCATCATTTCTGCAAATCCTTCAATTGATCCGCCTAAACCTTCTGCAATCGTAATAGCTGCATCATTTCCTGACTTATACATAAGTCCATATAAAAGTTCTCTTAATGTAATCTTTTCTCCAGCTTTATAGCCAACTTTAGAACCTCTAATAGATGCTGCATTTTTTGATACTTCAAGTTCTTTATTTAAATCACCATTTTCTATAGCTACTAGTGCTGTTAATATCTTAGTTGTACTTGCCATAGGTACTACTTCATATGCGTTTTGTTCAAAAAGAATTTGACCACTTTCTTTTTCTATTGCAATAGCATTACGTGCTGAAACTCTTAATTTATCATTTTTAGAAGCAAATGCTTGAACTGATATCATATTAAATACTAAACAAAATGCAAACATAAAGCCTATATATTTTTTAAGCTTTCTCATAAAATCACCTCTATAACTTATTTTGCAAAAAATTTTTATGAATATTCAGTTTAGCTAGTAGTATATTTTTCCTAATCGCTGAACATAATATTAATATTGTATGGAGGATAAAAATGAAATTATTGATTTTTTTGCTAATTATTTTACTTATGCTTTTTTTAATTCCAATCCCTATTAAGATTAGTATTTTCTATTCTAACGAAGATTATTATATAAAATTATATAAAAGCAAAATAATTTCTAAAAAAGATAAAATTAATGCAGATAAAACCACTAAATTCACAGAATTATTTATAAATAAATATAAAAAATCTAATCTTAAAGATAAGTTTAGCGGAATAATTAAATCTAAAGTATTTTTAAGCATAATAACTAAAGAACTTAAAAAAAATAAATTTAAGCCTATTTTAAAATTCAATGGTTATGCAGATTATTCTTTAGGGGATGCAGGTAATACAGCTTTATTTTTAGGCATTATTTCTTATTTTCTTCCTATTTTTTATAAATTTTTGCTTTTATTTTTTAAGATAAAAAAGTCAAAATTACCAGTAAACCCTGTTTTTAAAGATCTTAAATTTGTTGAACTTTATTTTCAAAGTATAATGTTTATTTCTTTAGGGCAAGTTATTTATATATTTATAATATTTATAAAATCAGTATTAAAATCTAAGGAGGTGTCCCTTGCAAGGGAAATTTATGAGTAGAGAACATCCAATTGAAAATTTAATGAAAAGCACTATGGAAAATATAAGAGATATGGTTGATGTAAATACTATAATTGGAGATGCCGTAGAAACTAGAGATGGAACATACATAATTCCAATTTCAAGAGTTTCTTTTGGATTTGCATCTGGAGGAACTGAATTTAATTCACACGATAATATATCTCATCATGAAGAATTTAATTATCCTTTTGGTGGTGGTTCTGGAGCTGGAGTTTCAGTAAGACCTGTTGCATTTTTAGTTGTTAAAGAAAATTCAGTTAGACTTTTACCAGTTGAACAAGATACTACTTATGATAGAATTGTAGATACAGTTCCTCAAGTAATAGAAATGCTTAAAGATGCTTTTTGTAATAAAGATGATTCAAAATGTCATCAAAATAATTCTAAAGCTAATTCTTCTAATGTTTCTACTACATATTCTAATAACTGCGAAGATGATAACATTAGTTTCACATAAATTTAAAAAATTAAACAAAAAACATTGCTACAAATTTAGTAGCAATGTTTTTAAATTTCAGTAGTATCAAGTACAATCTCTTCTATTAATTCCTCTTCATCATCACCAAATAAATCTAAAGATGGTAACTCATCTAAAGTAGATAATCCAAATTGTCTTAAAAACTCATCTGTTGTTCCATAAAGAATTGGTCTTCCTAGAACTTCAAGTCTTCCTACTTCAGAAACAAGATCTCTTTCAACCAACTTTTGTATTGCACTTTCTGATTTAACACCTCTTATTTCATCAATATCTACTCTAGTTATAGGTTGCTTATAAGCTATTATAGATAAACTTTCTAAAGATGCTTGACTTAAAGATTGTCTTTTATTCTTTTTAAGTAGTTTTTGAATATATTCGCTATACTCATTTTTTGTTACTAATTGATATGCTCCATTTAAAACAATAAGCTTTATTCCTCTATTTCCTGTTTCATAATCAAGCATCATTTCTCCTAAAATCTCTTCAGCATATTTAGGTGTTATCTCTAAATTTACTGCTATATCTCTTAAAGATAATGGCTCTCCACTTACAAATAATAATGCTTCAATTATTGCTTTAATAGGTTCTTTTCTAGATAGTCCCTTAAACTCAAATTGATCTATGCTAACTGTTTCCATCTTCTTCACATCCTTTAACCATTATATCTCCAAAATTCGTTGTTTGATAAACCTTTACTTTTCTTTGCTTTATAAGCTCTAATAAAGCTAAAAATGTTACTACACATTCTAATTTATTTTCACATTCATCCATGATAACATTAAAATTTTGTATTTTTTTATCCTTTAAAACTTTAAGCAAATAATCATACTTATCTTCAATTTTATATAAATCTGATTTTATATTTCTTTGAATAACATTATTTTTATTCTGTTTACCTATATAACTTTCTATAAGCTTATTATACATATTATATAAATCTATTAATGTAATATTTTTAAATATATCATCATTACTTAACTTTTCTTCTTTTATTTCTTCAATCACTTCAGGTTTCTTTGAATAAGAAACTCCAGTATCTAATGATATTGATTTAAAATATTCCGTAGAAGCTTTTATCTTTTTATATAAAACTAACTTTTCAACAAGATTTTTTTCTATATCCTCTTCATGCTCTTCTTTTACTTTAGGTTTAGGTAAAAGACTTTTAGATTTTATTTCTATTAATGTAGCTGCAATAACTATAAATTCTGATGTTATTTCAAGATCCATCTCTTTCATATTATCTAAATACTCTAGATATTGACTTGTTATTTTAAATATTTCAATATTATTTATATTCATCTTATTTTTCTTTATAAGATGCAAAAGCAGGTCAAATGGACCTTCAAAATCTGCTACCTTTATCTTAGGTAATCCCATGTTTTTTCCACCTTTCGAGCAAAATAACATTATAATTATACACTAAAAAATCTTGTTTTTAAATTAAATTTTAAAAGGAACCATACAAACACGTATGATTCCTTTTAGACTATTTTTCTGTGCTTTCTTCATCTTCCTTAGATAAAATATTTTTAACCTTAAATTTAACCTTTTCCACTATGTTTGGTTTTTTAATATCTCTATCTGTATATATATCTACTTCTCCAACTTTATCTTCGCCAATATATACTTCACATTTACCTACTACATCGCCAGCACTATATTTATCTTTTATTTCATCAATCTTAATCTTCTTTTCAGCATTGCCTTGTTTACCTTTTTCTAATATAGCAACTAAATCTCCTTTAGCTTTTGCTATAAAGTATTTATCAGTTTTTTCTCCCATAAATACTTTTCCTATTTCTTCATCCTTACAAACTACCTTTTTACCAGCATATTTAGAGAAACCATAATTTAATAACATTCCTGCATCTCTGTTTCTTATTTTATAAGTTGGTGCTCCCATTATTACAGAAAGCATTCTAACTCCATCTCTTGTTGCTGTAGCCGATATACAGTATTTTGCTTCTGATGTATATCCTGTTTTTAATCCATCACAACCTTTAAAGAATCTCACAAGTTTGTTATGGTTTACAAGTTCTATTGGAGTTTTTCTTCCTTCAGATATTGTTTCCATATATGTACCAGTATATTTTAATATCTTTTCATGCTTTAATAATTCCATTGACATTAATGCGATATCTCTTGCTGTTGATACATGACCTTCAGCTGGTAGACCATTACAGTTTTTGAAAGTTGTATTTTTCATACCTAATTCTTGAGCCCTTTTATTCATTAATTCAACAAAACTATCTTCAGATCCTCCTAAATATTCTGCCATAGCTACAGCTGCATCATTACCTGATGCAATAGCAATTCCTTTTAATATATCTTCTACAGATCTAATTTCTCCTGTATCAAGTAGCATTGTGCTACCACCCATTTTTTTAGCATTTTCACTACATGTTATCTTATCATCAAGCTTTATTTTTCCACTATCTACAGCTTCTATTGCAAGTAACATAGTCATTATCTTTGTTACAGAAGCTGGAGCAAATTTTTCATCAGCATTTTTTTCATATATAATCTTACCACTCTTTGGTTCAAGAAGTAATGCTGATCTTGCTTCTATATTTATTCCACCTTTCTCTTCTTTTTCTTCCTTTGCAAATGCACTAATAGATGATAATGGCAACGTAAATATTAATAATGCTATACTCACTATTTGCGCTAATTTTTTATATATATTTTTCATATATTTATCCTCCTCTCAAAGTTATTGTTACCATTAAGAAAAACTTTAACACTAGTTATTTCTTATATAATTTGTATTTAAAATCCAAAACTTTTTAAAATAAAAAGAAGCTAAATATCTAAATTTAACTTCTTTTAAAACACAATCATTATTATATTAAACTTTATGCTCTAGGATGTGCATTTTTATATACTAAATTTATTTTATCACTATTTATTATTTCATAATAAGTATCCATATAAGTTAATACTTGATTACCTAATAATTTTTGAACCGCCCTAACATTTGCACCATTTTGTAACATATGAACAGCAAATGAATGTCTAAAGGTATTTAAATTTACATCTTTTTTTATTCCAGCTTTATGAGAATATTCTTTAACAATTCTCCATATTCCTTGTCTTGTTAATCCTTTTCCATTTAAATTAACAAATAACTTATTAACTCCGTTTTCAGCAACTTCATCTCTAACTAAAATATATTCTTCAAGAGCCCTAGTTGCACTTCTTCCTATTGGAATCAATCTCTCATAGTGTTTATTATCAGTACACTTTACAAAAGAAAGATCTAAATTTATATCCTCAACATTTAATGAAATAAGCTCAGATACCTTCATTCCTGTTGCATACATAAGTTCAAGCAATGCATTGTCTCTTATGCCTTTAACTCCATTTTTATCTACAGATTTAATTATTCTATCTACTTCCTCTATAGTTAAAATCTGAGGTAATTTTTTACTTGTCCTACTGCTTTTATATGTTATTTTAGGAATATCATTTATCTTTCCCTTTATCTTTAAGAATCCATAAAAGCTTCTTAAACTTATAACTATTCTGTTTATTGATCTTTCAGATTTCCCCCCATCTAAAAGATTTTGAATATATTCTGTAATAGCTATATTATCTGTTGTATAAAGTTCCATATTCTTAAGTTTAAGAAATTTAATGAAAAGATTAACATCAGTAACATACGCATATACAGTATTTTCGCTTTTTTCGTTATCTAATAAGTACTCCTTATAACTCTCTATAATTTCTAACATTATTCTCTCCTACACCATTACTATTATATACATTCGACAAATTCTCCTATTTTCCTTTTTATTTTCTTTTGATTACCTATTTTTTATAAATAAAATTTAGTTATTATAAATTTAATAATGCTTGGGCATACATAAGTTTCTACTACCATACCTATCACTATAATACATAGTAATATTATGAATATATTTATGCCTCCCTTATTTAAAATTAAATTCTTTATTGGAGTTTTTCTAATAAATTTTTCTTTAAATTTTATCGTTGAAATGCTAAGTGCCATGATACTAAGAGCAATAATCCCTGGAATATAAATGATATTTTGTGGTATCACAGAACTTAATGCAATTCCTAAACCTCGTCCATCAAAAGTAGTTAACAAAAATGTAAAAGTATATCCTATAGTAAATCCTTTAATTAAATCTAATGCTAATATTATAGGGCTACCAAAAAATGTGAAACTAAATATGATTATTGGTACTATTAAAATTATATTCTTCTTAACAACTTCTAATAACAATGTTCCATAATCTACTGGTTTTTTTCCTATACTATTTATAAAACTTGTATAATAACTAGTTAAATCTTGTCTATTTGTAGGATTCATGCTCTTTACTGCATAAACTCCAAGTACAATTCCAACACAGAAAAACAATAGCACTAACAAATAATATAACTTCTGTTCTTCAAATGCATCACCTATTTTTTTAACTAAAGTTTTCATCTTTCTATCCTCCTAAAGTTATTATAGATAATACTATGATATTTTTTAGTAATTTATTCCTAAAACTTAACTAAAAATATGTAAATATAAGTATTTTTAAACAAAAAAGAAGTAACTTCTATTAAAAGTTACTTCTTTAAAACAAACTATACATAATATTATAAATACATAAATGCAGAGATTGTCTTTGTATCTATTATTCTTCCATCTTTTATCATTTCTTTTATTTCTTTTAATTTATATGGCTTAGCTTCTATAAATTCATCTTCATCTCCGCCTTTTACCCCTTTATAAAGGTTAGTAGCCTTATAAATGTGTATTTGTTCATCAGTAAATCCTGCTCCAGTTGCAATAGTTCCTAAGTATTCTATATTTTCTGACTTATATCCTGTTTCCTCTTCAAGTTCTCTATAAGCACAAACCTTAGGATCTTCACCCTTTTCTAATTTTCCAGCTGGAATTTCAAGTAAAACTCTATCTAATGCAACTCTAAACTGTTCTACTAATAAAACTGTTTCTTCATCTAAAAATGCAAGTACTGCTGATGCACCAGGGTGTCTTATAACATCTCTGTTACCTTTATTTCCATCTGGTAATTCAACATCTATACTAACAAACTTTAAAAAATTACCTTCATACTTTAATTCTTCATTTATTATCTTTTCATTTAAATCCATATATCTTTCCTCCTATTAATACAATTACATATTTTATTTAGTATCTATATTAATTGTATCACAAATTTAGGAAATTAATTTGTTGTAGTTTGTGAATTTTCATTTGAATTACTTGTATTTTGATCTGTATTTGAGTTTTGATCTACATTTGTATTATTATCTGTGTTTGTATTTTGCTCTGTATTAGAGTCTTTATTTGAATCCCCATTAAATAATCCTTTAAGCCATTTCATAAATTTAGTAAATATACCTTCTTTATCTTGTGTAGAATTATTATTTAAATCAGCATTATTTTCTGTAGTTTCATTATTATTTGCCTTATTATTCTCAGTTCCATTTGTTTGAGCTTCATTACTACCTACTTCTCCATTTTCTTGGATTTCAGTATTTGTTCCTGTAACTATTGCATTATCACCTAATGCTGCATTATTAGTTTGATTTAATATTCCAGCATCACTATTTTCTTGTTCTAACTTTTCTTTACTATTACTAAAGAATCCTTTTATATTATCCCATAGATTTTGGAAGAATCCTGAATCTTTAATAGCTTGTCCTGAACTTTCTAATACATTTTGAATGTTGTTTCCTATATTATTTAATGTATTTTTCATTTCATCATAATTATAACCTTGCTTTCCTATGTCAACCATAAGATCACTTAATTCTTTTTCCTGTTGTGGTGTAAGATTTATATTATAATTATTAGTTACATTATTTATTATATTGTTTACTGTACTTGGAGTTTCTGCTTTATCCTTTATAACTTGAGTTTTTACATCATTAACTACAGCTGCTGCCTTATCTTTTCCTATGTTTGGATCATTTGAAAGGTTACCTGTAGTTACAAGTTCTTTATTAGCAAGCTCTTTCTTTTCTGAATCTAGCTTTTCTCCTGTTGAATCCTCAAACCCTTTTAAGATACCAGTTAATGCTCCAGTTCCAGACACTTGAAATGGTGCTGCTGCAATTACATTAGCATCATTTATTCCAGCTGTTACTAAAGTATTTGATATCATAGATGCTGTTACCCAAGTTAAATTTACTGTCTTAACATTTATTCCAGAACCCTCTTTTGTAGGTTGTACATATGAACATGATATAGTCTTATTTCCTATTTCAGCTTCACTTGCAATTCCTTTTAATGCTTCTCTCTCTTCTTTATTATTTACTGTTATTAATTGATAAGTTCCTTCTTTAGCATTAAAATACTTAAGCATATTATCCTTTTGCTCTTGAGTTAAATTAGCTCCAAGAGTTACTACATTAAATTGATCTGCAAAAGCAAATGTACTGCTTCCTATTGCTATTATTGTTGATAATGCTATTATAGAAACTATTTTTTTAGTTTTCATTTATATACTCTCCATTCTATTTTTTCTAGTAAAATGTTTTTAACTATAATATATTATAGTGTTATCTTAGCAATAAGTCATTAAATAATTCTTAATCATTTTACTTTATAAAAAAAAGAACCTATTTTTTATAAAATAAGTTCCCCTTTTACCCTTTTAAATTAAATCCTTTTAATACCTTAAATTATTATTTTATATTTTTATCTATATTAATTATTTCTTATTTACCCTTACCTTTATTGTATAATTCCCAGATATAACAGTTATAACTCCGCTTTCATCTTCTAAATCTATGTAGACATCGTCCCCTAAATTTTTCACTTCATCTCTTATACACTCACATGTTGCCTTATTTAATCTCATTTAAATCCCCTCTTTTTTCCATATATTTTAATTTATGTATATTATATTACATTTTTTATATTTTGTAAATATATGGTATTAATTTTATAATAAATTATCATTTACGAGTATTTTATATAAATGTATAATATATTTTTTATTAATTTATTAAAACAAAAATTTAAAATAAAATAAAAAAGCGCCTATATTTTATTAAATATAAGTGCTTTTTATAAACCCTTTTACATATTTACACATTGAAGTTTTGCTTGTTCTAATACATCTTCTATAGCCTTTTTACTCTTATTAGGTGGATAATCATATTTTTTAAGTAATCTCTTTATAACACTTCTCATTTTAGCCTGTGCTTGTGCCTTTTCATACCAAGCATGAGTCATATTTTGCTTTACTGTTTTGGTAAGTTCTCTTGCTATCTTTATAAGAATATCATCTCCCATTTCATTAATAACTTCTGGATCAGATGTAAGAACATCAAAAAATGCTTTTTCTTCATATGTTAATCCTACTTGATGTCCTTTTTCTATAGCATCTAAAAGCTCATGCTTAAATTTAACTAACTCTTCTAGTACCTCATAAACATCCTCTTCAACTTTTCTATTGTTATATCTTTCAATAATCTTTTCTAATCTCTCGCTAAAGGTTTTACTTACAACTAAGTTAGTTTTCTTTACATCAGCTATCTTTTCTTTCATTACCCTCATTAATATATTAGCTGCCATATTTTTTTGAGGTAATGCTCTAAGTTTATTTAAATTTTCATCTGTTAGTAGTTCAAATGTTTCTTTAGTTCCAGCTTCTGTAAGAGCTAATACTTCATCACTTACTATAGCTTGTTCGAGCATATCAGATATCCTCTTATTAACTTCTTTTAAATCTGGTACCCCTTCTTTAGTTGTTTTCATTACAAAACTTCTTACAGCTATAAAATATGCTATTTCATCTTTAATTTCCTTACTCAATAAGCTTACACATATCTTATATACATCTTTTAATCTCTTTGTTTCAGTAATAAACATCTTCTTACGAGCTTCTGTTTCTTGTACATATTCTGCCCCATCTCTTATAAGTTCAAATCTTCTTTTATCAGAATCTTTAAAAAAGTCTTTATAATCAAAATAATGAAATAAATTTCTAAGCACTTCAACTATATCAAGTGCAATTTTTTTACCTTCTTCATTTTCTTGTATTTTATCTTGGTCTCTTGTAGTATAAGTCTTTAATGCATCAAAGAGTTCTTTCTTTATGCCAATATAATCTACTACAAGTCCTCCAGTCTTTCCTGGATAAACTCTATTTACTCTTGCAATTGCTTGCATTAAATTATGAGCTTTCATTGGCTTGTCTATATACATAGTATCAAGACATGGAACATCAAAACCTGTAAGCCACATATCTACAACAATAACTATTTTAAACTCACTATTTTCATTTCTAAATTCTTTTTCAAGTTTTTTCTGATAACTTTTATTACCTATAAGCTTAGCCATCTCTTCACTATCTTGGTTATTTGTTGTCATAACCATCTTTACTTTATTCTTCCACTTTGGTCTTTGCTTCATTATTTCATTATACATTTTAAAAGCAGATTTTCTAGAATATGCTACAATCATAGCCTTACCCTTAACAAGGTTTTCTCTTTCTTCATAATGAGCTATTAAATCTTTAATAAGTTCTCTTATTCTATCGTCACTAGAAATAATCTGTTCCATCTTGCTTAGTTGTTTCTGACTTGCTTCTACAACATAATCTTCAACACCTTCATTAACTTGCATATTCCAATATTCATTATCTATCCTTTGGAGCATAGCATCATTTAGCTTAACCTTTGCAAGTCTTGACTCATAATAAATCTTAACTGTAGCCCCATCATCTACAGCCTGAGTCATATCATATACATCTATAAGATCTCCAAATACTCCATATGTTGATTTATCAGTAGTTTCAATAGGTGTTCCTGTAAATGCAATATATGTAGCATTTGGCATAGCTTCTCTTAAATATTTAGCATATCCATACTTAACTTCACCAGATTCTAAATCAACCTTTCCATCAAGTCCATATTGAGTTCTATGAGCTTCATCAACCATAACAATAATATTTCTTCTTTCAGATAAAAGACCAGTTTCTTCTTCAAACTTTTGTATAGTTGAAAAGATTACGCCACCAGTTTTTCTATTATCTAATAATCTTTTAACATCTTGTCTACTTTCAGCTTGAACAGGTTCTTGTCTTAAAAACTCATGTGCTTCACCAAAAGTTCCAAATAATTGACCATCTAAATCATTTCTATCTGTAATAACTAATATAGT
>NZ_JAXFPT010000010.1:0-5913 GCF_034179595.1 Clostridium sp. | reverse complement strand
TTATCTATAGCCCAATCATCTAATGAACTTCCACCTTCAGCGCAAGGAATTAAACCAATAGTATCTTCTTTATTTTCAGAGCACCATGCATCTGCAAATGAACTAACTAAACTTACTCCTGCAACAGGACGATCATAATTAATTGGTTCAGTCATCATTTGCCATCTACCATTACGTAACATTTGTATTCTTTCATTATAGATTGGAGGTACTTCATTAATAAAACCTCTTCCAGCCATATTTGACTGTCCTAACATTAAAAATGATTTAATCATTTTTTCATCTCCTCTTTTGTTTAATATCTATAATTTAAGCAAAATTTATTTATTTTTTCAAAACTTCTTTAAATTCTAATCTATAGGAAACTTTCTAATATGATTTATAATTATTTCTGATACTTCAGCTTCATTAAATTCTGTTAGCCAATGACCTGCATTTAATTCATGGAAATCATAATATCCTTTCATATATTCTTTATTCTTTTCAATTCCTGCACGTCTAATTGCTATATCTTCATTTCCCCAAATAAGAGTTGTTGGTGTTTTTATTTCACCATAAGAAATATTATCTTTAACCATCATAATTCCACGATACCAGTTTATTGTTGCTGTTCTTGCTGAGGCTTGTGAGAAAATCCTCATATAATCATCAATTATTTTTTGGTCAAAGCCTTTATATAGATTATGTAAAATAGCAAAATCATCTTTAGCTAGCATTGCTTCTGGTACATTTTCTTGCATAAGCATACCTATATAGCTTCCTTTTTCTTTTTGATCTTCATCATTTTCTAATGCCCATTTATATGCTGGCCAATGTGGTACTGATAAAGCTGTCCATGACTGTATTCTTTCAGGATAAAGTGTAACAACATTCCAACCAACAGCTGCTCCTATATCATGTCCAACAAGATGAAATTTGCCCTTAACTCCAACACTTTCTGCAAATCCAATTACATCATCTACAAGCTTTTTAAATGAGTAATTTTCATATCCTTCTGGTCTTGCTCCATCAGAATATCCTCTTTGATCTGGCGCTAAACAACGATAACCTAATTTAGCTAGCTTCTTCATTGTACTTTCCCACATTATAGAACTTTCAGGAAAACCATGTAAGAAAATAACTAACTCTGCATCTTGCTCCATTCCAGCTGTACGACAAAGATATTCCATTCCGATCATATTAATAATAGCCTTTGATATAGCTATATCCATAATATTTACCTCCTAAAATTAATAAATTAATTTTACTTTATTGTTTCCATAAACCTTTTAATGTAGTCAAAAAAGTAGTACCCTAAAACTAAGTACTACTTTTAAAAAAAAGATTTAAATATATATTAAATATCTCTGTTATTTATATTTATAGCATGCTTCTCTGTATCTTATTAAAATTATATCACTTTTGTTTAATATTTTTTATTCTTATTAGTAATAAAACAATTAAATAATATGCTTATAAACTTCTTGTTAATTCATTTTAATTCTTTCTGTAGAAATGTTACATTCAAGCTTATATTGTTGTATATGCTATTTTTATTACATTCTACACTATAATTCATAATTATTTAAAAGTAATTCACTTATTTTATTCCAATTAAATTGTATTCCAAATCCATTAACAAAATATCTAGCATTTTTACTATTTACTAGACCCAAATGATTCCACAGCTTAGGTTCATCTCTAATATATGATCCTTTAGCATTAGTTGTAATTGCTGTTGGCTTTCTTTTACCTATATATCCTTTATTATCCAAATAAATATCCAAATTTAAATAGTAGGAATTTCTATTATTTAATATTTCCTTACTTACACTTCTTTGATACTCTTCAACTTCATTAATTAATTGCAAATGCTTTCCATCAATTAATATCAAATAAGATAAATAGTCCATAAATTTTTTACTATCTGGCCCATATATTTTTCCTATAGTTAATAGTTTGTATCCTTTTATTGTTAATCTACCTTCACTTTGAGACCACAAGCCTAAATGAAATAAAGAAATCTTATAGTTTTGTTTTTCTGATTTCTTTGAAGATTCACTAGGTTTTTTACACCTACTTTTTCCATCCCACATTTTTGTTTTACCGTTTATTAACATATTATAAAATTCTTCATATATATAATCTGTGTAAATATCTCCTTTTTTATCATTATACTTATCTGATAACTTTAGTAATTCGTATACTTCATAATGGCTGGCATCTCTCCAAAAACACCAAAAAGTTTTACTTACTGAATTATCATTTTTAGCAATAGGCTTTCTCTGTCTTTCTTCACTTATTGATTTTATAATTTTTATTTCATCTTTTGTTAAATTATCTTCATCATATTCTATAACTGATATTGGTAAATGCTTAAATTCATCACCTTTCAAAATATCACTTATATATTTACTTATAGGGAACCCATCATCAGCATATTTAGGTAGAATTATTCCCGCATAATCATGTTTTTGTAAATATGCAATAGTTTGTCCAAGTCCCGTTAAATATTCTCTTTTTGTTTGTTTAGGTGGTTTAAACTCATTTGCATATGATACATCTTTTTCATTATCCAATAATACATAATCAGGTCTAGGCCAATCCCAATCTCCAACTCTAAATATGTCTGTTGAAAATATCTGTTTCCATCCTTCTTTTTCTTCTCTTATATTATCTAATAGTGTAGAACCTACAAAAGAGGCTAATTCATCATGTGTCTTTCCCACAAAAAAACTCCCCCAAATTCATAATATTTTTTCTTATATTATAATATATATTATGAATTATATATGGAAATATTTATAAATATTTTTTTAAATTTTTAGCTAATTCATAAGCAAGCTTTACTGGCACTGCATTTCCGACTTGAATACATTGATTTTGTCTACTTCCACAAAAAATTACATCATCTGGAAATGTTTGTATTCTTGCTGCTTCCCTTACTGTTAAACTTCTATCTTCTGTTGGATGTAATGGAAAGGCATTATGTCCAGGTACCATAGTTGTAGCTGGATGCTGCCTATGTAATCTTTTATATACATGACTAAAATTCTTAACCTTATTATTTTTAAAATCTTGTCTTGCACCATAACTTAGATGTTCTGGTAACCCATTAGTTGGTAATCCACTACCCTCTGGTATATATTTCATCCTCTCTTTTACTATCGCCTTATGATTCATTGGTACATGATTTGCAATTATATTTTCTTTCCCTACTAAATCCATTATTGATTCTCCAACTGTTTTATATTTATCTTTTGATTTTATAATTGGATCAGGAAATTGCAAATCAACATCAATATCATTTCTTATTCCCATAAAAAATACTCTATATCTTAGCTGAGGCACACCATAATCTGAAGCACATAATACTTGACATTTTATTTTGTGATATCCAATTTTTTCAAATTCATTCTTTATTATATCCCTAAGTTCTCCATTATGTGAACTTAATAATCCTTTAACATTTTCCATTAAAAATATTTTTGGTTGAATTACGTTCACAAATCTAATAAATTCAAAAACTAATTCATTTCTTGGATCCTTTACCAATCTTTTACCAATAGTTGAGAAGCCTTGACATGGTGGTCCACCTATTATTACATCTATATCCTTATATTGAGCTAATTCTGAATCTTCAATTTCTTTTATATCCTTATCAATTAGCTTCACATTTGGATAATTAAGCTTATGAGTTTCAATTGCTGGTTCCCATTTTTCTACTGAAAAAACTGGTTCAAAACCAGCATCCATAAAACCTCTTAAGAACCCTCCTGCTCCTGAAAATAAATCTATAAACTTAGGTTTATTTATGCTTTTCATAATATTCATCTAATCCTTTCTTTATGTGTTCAGCCCAAGCTTTAGCTAGCAATGGAGGTACAGCATTTCCTACTTGCATACATTGTTTATGTCTAGGTCCAACAAATATTAGATTATCATCAAATGTCTGTATTCTTGCTGCTTCTCTCACAGTTAAACTTCTATCAAGCCAAGGATGTATTGGAAATGCATTATGACCAGGTACCATTGTTAATGATGGTTCATTTCTATGTAATCTTTTAAAGGTATTACCAAAGTTCTTTCTATAAAGCTCTGGTGGCAATTTCTCCTCTGGTAATCTTCCACCTTCAGGAATATACTTATATCTAAGTATATTCTTTTCTGTATGATTCAAAGGAACATGATTTGCTATAGTATTTTCTTTTCCTGCTAAATCACCAATAGCTTCACCAACTGTTACATAAGGTTTATACATCATCTCTTGCCCATGAGTCTGTTCAGGAGGATTTATGTTCATCCCTATTCTATTACCAAAAACAAAAACTCTTTTTCTCCTTTGAGGTACTCCATAATTAACAGCATCTAAAATGAACACATCAAATTTATATCCCATTTCTTTACCTAGTTCATTAAACTCCTGTTTTATCATATCAAAATATGAACCATTATCAAGAGTAAGCATTCCAACTACATTTTCCATTAAAAATACTTTGGGTTTAATAATTTTTAATACTCGTATATATTGCTTGAATAATAAATTCCTTTTGTCTTTCTGTCTTCTCTTTTTTTCATCTGCAGATATTCTTGCACCAATTGTAGAAAACCCCTGACATGGAGGTCCTCCTATAAGAACATCTATTTCTTTATTATTAATATATTTATTAATAGTCTCTTCATCCAAATCATTTATATCTCCAAATATAAATGGTATCCATGGAGTATTTTTTTCATTAAATAAAGCACAATCTTTATCAAAATCGGTTGCCATTACTGTTTCATATCCTACTTTTTCAAATCCTAAATGAAATCCCCCAACTCCTGCAAATAAATCAACAATTTTATATTTCATGCTTTTTATATTCTCCTTATAATTTGTATATCTTTTTTTGATTATATAGAACTAATGTTCTATTGTAAAGTGAATACTTATAATTTCACCAGTACTTTTTTGACATAATTAATTATATACTAAATAAATTAAACTACTAATTAACATGATACCTTTAGCTTACTATTCATTTAATTCCATTAAATCTCAAATTTACTTATGATGCGGTTCACCATGTTTTATTTAATATCCTATTATTAGTATTCCTTTTAAGGGTAATACCAATCTATCACTTGAATATAATGCATCAAAAAATTTGCATACTTCCTCAAAGTCATTAGCCTTTCTATATTCATTTCTTACTGCAATGCATAGATAATCTACATCTTGCATTAAGCATGCTTGAAATAAATCTTTCAGAAACTGATTATTTATAACTGCTCTTCCTGCTTCTACTTCTATTACTGTTTTATCATTGATGCTATATGCATCAGCTTTAAATGATTTTTCTAAAGTGTTATTTCTACCAAACAAAACAGGTACATTTATCGTTTTATTAGTTCCATCTTTGTTTTTTTCTACTTCATATCCTATTTTATTGAGATTTTCACTACATTCTTTAAGCACATCATTACTCCAAAGAGAATGTTTAGCTGAATTTATCTTTTTATATGATAAATTAAAAACTTCTACTACTTTTTCTAAATGTTCTGGTATTCTTGAGTTCTTTGGATAATATTGAAAATTAATACTCACTTTAATAGTTCCCCCTAGTATAGTTGTTGTTTAATTATATTACTATTTTTACATTTGCACAATTTGTACCAAGTAAATATAAAAAGGATAGGTTACCCTTGTTATTTATATAACCTATCCTTCATTAAGTATGTTATTATATCATCATTTATCTATATTTCTTTATTTATTACTATCTTTGACACTAGTAAATGTATCAGTTGTTTCCTTTGTTAACTTGTATTCATTTCAAAGAAGACTTCTTTGAATTTTTGCATTACTTCATTTACGTAAGTCATTTTATCAATTTATAAATATAAATGACTATCTAAAACCTTGCTCCGTTACTTGTGATATGGTTCTCC
>NZ_JAXFPT010000088.1:0-8077 GCF_034179595.1 Clostridium sp. | reverse complement strand
TAACTCTCATGTTCCCAAATATATATAAAAGATTAATATCATCTTTATATTTATAATAATCATTTATATATACTTCAACTTTTTTAATTTCTTTATCTTTTGTGCCTAATAATTTAATGATTTTCTTTACATAATCCTTATTTTTATAAAATTTATCCTCTATTTTCTTTAATACAATTTCTAAAACCTCTGGACTATTATCTCCCTCTGGTATTAATTTCAAGAATTCATCATCACTATAAAAATATTTTTCTAAGGCTAATAATTTACAAACTGAACTATTAGTATTTGCATTTAAGAATCCTTTAATAAGATAATCTTTACTTTCTTCATCTTTATAAATACTAAAATTTTTCTCTCTAAACTCTATTGGAAGATCACTTCTCTTTTTAAGAAGCTCATACATATCTGATTGCTTTCTTGATTCAAGCTCATTATATATAGGAATTATTACTTTTGTATAAGTATATCTGTTTATATAGTTTGAATTTCTAATGATTTCTTCTAATATAGGTATACATTTATTATATCTTTCTTGCTTTTTATATTGTTTTAATATAAGTATTAAAGAATCATATTCCTTAAATTTCATCATTCCATCTTCTATGAGTTCTAAAATATCATCATTTTTACATATTTCTTTTATCTCGTCTTTTATTAAAAACCCTTTTAAAAACTCTATATTTGAAATATTATCTTCTATGATCTCTTTAATCCACTTATTATTATCATCTAAAGAAAAATTAATAATATAATATTTTAAATAGTACATATATTTTTTTTCATTTTCGCTTTTTATATAGAAGTTTGTTATCTTCTTAATTATTTCTAATTTTTTATCATCTTTAATTCCTTCACCAACATTATTTAAATAATTTTCTAATATTTTAATCTTATCTAAATTCTCTTTAGTATAGCAATCCAAAATATTTTCTATATAATATTCATATACTAACTTACTAAACTTTCCTAAATCCCTTATTGCATTTTTATGATTTATACATATATATTTCTTATCTTTATCTTTTCCATTTATAATAACTTCTTCTAATATCTCAATTAAAGCATCCTTTATATAAACACTTCTCTTATAATAATCTTCCGAGTATTCTAATAATTCCTTCCAATCTATTAATATATTCTTTTTATATGCCTTAACAAGAAGATTCCTATCTTTTATTTGTATACCATAATCTTTTAAAGATATATCTCTACTTTTAAGTTCTCTACATAAAGTAATTAATGATCTAACATCATTATTTCTTTTATAAAAATCAAAAATGATTTTCAAAAGTTCATCATTATATTTAATATTATCTGAATACAAAACAATACTTAAAACTTTATCTAAATCACCTTTATTAGTTGATCTATAATATAGGTTTATTAATTGTTTTATAAATTCTTCATCAATAACTCTAAGTTTAATTTTCACATTCATTAATGCTAAATTAAGCTCTCTATCACTAGAACTACCTATTTTTAAATATCTTAAAACATCTCGGGTATTTTTAGTTACTAAACCTTTCTTATACATATATTTAATAGGTTCAATTATATCATTTAAAAGAATACATCTATCTTTTAATAATTCTTCACAAAATATAGAAAGTTTAATACTATCCTCACATAAGCTTCTACATCTTTTTATTATTTTTATATAAGTATCTATACTGAGCTTTTTATTTAATATAGAAGGAGCATTTTTTGTAATATCTAAAATATCATCTACTCTCTTCATTCCATTTACTATCTTCAATAAATTTTCTTCACTTTTGTTAAAATATAATATTTCTTTTAATCTTTTAACGCTATTTTTATCAGAATCTCCATCTATACATTGAACATAAAACGAAAACTCTCTTATATCATAATCTGTATATATAAGAATAGTTTCTTTAAAGTTATATTCTCTAACAAGACCTTTAGGAATATCAACAAATATTTTAACTTTCTTTTCTTTAGACGTATTTAATATCTCACATTTTATAATTTCATTATGATCATTATTTACAACATTTATATCATAAAGATGCCCATCACTTTCATATTTAACTTCAAACCTTTTATGAAGTCCAAATTCCTTTTTATAATACAAAACTTTATCGTCTAAAGAACTACTCTCTTTATAATCAAAAGAGTTATCTTCCATGATTTCATCATAATCTATATAACTCACAACTTCCTCCTAGCTACTTGTTCTAGACTTTATAGCCTCTTCTAAATCTTTATTAGAAAATACCATTTTTATTTCAATCTTTCTTTGGTCTTTAGTGCTTTCAATATCTTTTTTAGAGTAATCTTTCCTATCTCTATCTTCCTTATTTGGATTTGTTTCAAATTCTGACATTCCAGAAGCTTTAAATTTACCTCCAAATTCATTTTCAAGCTTACTATCTTTTGGCACCATAGCATTTAAAAAACTCATGGCACGTTCTGTTGAAAGCCTTCTATTTGAAATAGTATCACCTGCATAATCTGTATGCCCAACAACTTCTATATACTCAATTTCAGATGCTATATTTTCTTCACTTAAAAGTAAGTAAAATATATTATTAAATTGCTTTGCTAAATTTTTTCCATTTCCTTTTAACACCCATTTATCAGTATCAAAAAAGGTTTCCGTATTTAAAACCATCTTTCCTTCATCTCTGTCAAAATACATAACTTCTTTATCAACATTATTTTTATCTAAGTTTTCTTGAATACAGTTATATATTTCTTCTCTCTTTTTAGATATATTATCTACAAATAAAGAAGATAGTGTCATTGATATAATCATTAGGAAGAAGAAAACCAAAGTAACAGCTGTCATAACATCTACAAACGAAGGCCAATATGATTGTCCCTCTTCTTTAATCCTATACTTTCTGCTTCGTATCTTCATAAAGCCTTCCTCCTCTATTCATCACTAGTTGCTGCTACCCATTCATTCGTTGCATGAACAAGCTCACCAACAGTTCTAGTATTATAGCTTAGGCTTTCTGTTGCTTCTTCAATTCCTTTAATTGATTTTTGAAGTTTTTCTGCAATTTCTTCTGAAATACCTAAAAGTTCTTCTTTTAATACTTTAGATATAACTTCTCCTACCTCATCTTTTAATCTTTCTACATTAGCTATAAAATTATTTATTCCATTTTCAAAGCCTTCATAGCCTTTATTTAGATTCTTTATTTGCTGATTTGTTATATCATTATTTTTTTCAATCGCTTTACTTATATTTTCTGTTCCT
Organism: Clostridium sp.; assembly: GCF_034179595.1. Taxonomy (GTDB): domain Bacteria; phylum Bacillota; class Clostridia; order Clostridiales; family Clostridiaceae; genus Clostridium. The sequence goes on along the minus strand of NZ_JAXFPT010000088.1, from coordinate 4,845 downwards.
TTTAAAAGTTCTCTATAGCTCTTATCTAAACCTACCTTATAACTTCTAAGTTCTTCATTTATAAGCTTAATAGATTCTTTTTCCTCTTCTATATTAATATCTAGCTTATTTAATACATCTGATAAAACATCAATTTTTTCAGATAATCTAGTAATTGAAGTATTCATTATAAATTCTAACTTTTCAGTTGTTATATCAAAATCATCTATCGAAGACTTAAACATATCAATTGGCTTTTTGAAATTATCAACAGACTTATTAAGAGATGATATAACAAGTTCTAAATCTTTAGTATAATTAGATAAAACCTTTGCAGACTCTGTCATATCAATAGTATTTTTATTTATGTTTGAAACTAATTGATCAACTCCTTCTTTAAATAAATCTCTCATTTCTCTAGTTAAATCAATCATAGAAGCTGATATAACATCATTAAATCTTTCAAATTGAGTTACGAAACTAAAAGCATATTCACTATATAAAATATTATCTAAATAATCTTCAACATCATCATAAAATTCTTCTTTTTCTCTTTTAGTTATTTGAATTGTATAATTTAAAACTAATGACATTATTACCCCAAAAATACTTGTCCAAAATGCACTAGCCATACCTTGTAGTGGTATACCCATTTTATTTAAAAATATATCCATAGTCTTTATACCAGACTCTAATACACCATTTGTAGAATGTATTGCAACAGTTAATCCTAAAAATGTTCCAATAAGTCCTAAAGCAATTGATGTTGATGGCAATAAATTAATAAACCTTTCATTTATAGTTATATATTTTCTTAAATACTTTTCCATCAAAACTTCAGTATTTATATTTTCAGTTCCTTTACTAGCACTTTTCTTAAATTCTTCAGAAATCTCATAAAGTGCAGTACCTTTAAGATTCTTTTCTCCAGTATCTTCATTTATAATCTCACTTTTTTTAAACTCACTCCTTAAATCTTCATAACATTTTTTTAGTTTAATACTTGAAACTATTCCATAAATCCCAAGAGCTAAAATAATAAAAATAATAACAAAGCCTAATGTTCCTTGCCCTATCATTGAAGCAAAAACTTCTGAAATAATCTTCAAATTAGTTCCCTCCAAAAACTTAGTATCATTGTATCTTTATTATTTTTTAAGTTTAAATATTCTAATTTTATAATATGAAAATTCCCCTAAAACAAAATAAGAGAAGCCATTTTCTGACTTCTCTTAAATAATTAATATACTATAGTACTCTTCTTGCTATTCCTATTTTACTCCAAGGAACATTAGTAATCCTAACAACACTTCTTGAGTTAGGTGACTCTATCCATTGTCCATTTCCTATATACATACCAACGTGTGATTTATCTGAATATAATAATAAATCTCCTGGCTGTGCATTTTTAACACTTACTCCAACACCATTTCTTGCTTGATCGTAAGTAGTTCTACCTATACTAACTCCACCTTGTTTAAATCCCCATTGCATAAGTCCTGAGCAATCAAAACCTGTTGATGGTGATGAACCTCCATAACAATATTTCTTTCCAAGTTGAGATTTCATAGCACTTAAAATCTTATCATACTTAGAAGTTGCATTGTTTTGTGTATTTGAAAGACTTGCTGAACCTTTTTGTATATAATCAGCACTTACATATCCTTTACTTCCATTATGTTCTACATTATACCAATTTCCACTTTTGCCTTTTATATTAACTTGTCCATTATGAGGAATCGTTTTTATAATCTTTGCACTTGTACTTGCACTTTTTCTTAAATTTAAGCCACTTTTTGCTGTAACTCTTCCTACTGTTTGAGTGCTTGAAGAACTGCTTGACCCCTGTTTTACATAGTCAGCACTTACATATCCTTTACTTCCATTATGTTCTACATTATACCAATTTCCACTTTTGCTTTTTATATTAACTTGTCCATTATGAGGAATCGTTTTTATAATCTTTGCACTTGTACTTGCGCTTTTTCTTAAGTTTAATCCACTTTTTGCTGTAACTACTCCAGTTGTTTGTGAAGCATTTGCTACTGTTCCATGCGGTGCAAATGCAATTGCAGAACACGCTACAGCAGCTAAGGCTAATACCTTACTTATCTTTTTCTTTATCATATTATCAAATCCTCCAGTTTTATTTCTTTTGTATTTTTAGTTAATAAAGTTTCGTTTTATTTATTAACAAAATATGATATTTATTAACATTCTATAACAAAATATCAACTTTTTCAAATTTTTCTCTTAAGTTTCATATATTACCCTATATTTTACAATATTTTTGTTTTTCTTTTAAAAAAAGCAAGCATAAAATAATGAAATCATTACATTATGCTTACTTTCTTGCTTCACAAATACTCTTTTATTTATTTTTTGGTATTAATTATTTCTATCTAATTTATTTATAAATCTTTTGATACCATTTAATCTAATATCATTAGCTTTTATTAAATTATCATCTCCTAATTTTAATAAATTTTTAGCAGATTCTTCTTCTTTTATATTAGATTTTATATATTTTTCTGCAAGCTTATAATAATAATGTCCTTTAGAACCATCACCTTTAATTGGTGTATCTTCATTAGAATAGATTAAATATAAAATCATTGCAGCATGTGAACTTTTAAGTGATTCTGCTCTTTCAAATAAAGATATAGCTTTTCTAATATTTTTATCAAATCCTTCTTTACCTTCTAAAAAATTATATCCAAGTTCTATTAGTTCATCATCATCATCTATGCTCAAAAACTCTTGCATTTCTTGTAAAGGTAATTCATATATTCCATAAGTTTCTTCGTTTTCTTTATGGAATTTATTAATTATTGATTTTTCTATTTTTGCTACCCAATTCATTCTCGCCCATCTCCTAGCTTTATAAAGCCTATATTTAACAACTATCCTTAATATATTTAATTTTGAGTTTAACTGCATTTTAAATAACTTTTAATCAATAAAAATTAAAAATCACTTATCTACTATATAATAATACTTTTAATAGGGAAAATTATTAATTATTTATTATTTTTAACTATTAAAGTAGATTTATTGGTTTTAATCATTATATTAACTTTTTTATCATATACTTATTAATATTAGATAAAAAAAGAGCAACTTATTAAGTTGCTCTAAAGTTTTTTCTATATTGTTATTGATTCGTTATTATAATCATCATCTATTTTATCATTTTCTTCATCATTTTTATTATTATAAATAACTCCTATTAATGTTCCACTTATAACAACAGCTATAATGGAAAATATAACCTGTACTAAATCTAAATAAACTAAAGATGCTATAAGTATTACTGCATCACTTAATAAATAAACTTGATTTATCTTAAGTGGTGTAAATTTATCACCTAAAAGTGCAATTACATCATCTCCACCTGCTGCTCCTCCTCCTCTGAGCACTAATCCAACTCCAATACCAACAAAAATCCCCGCAAATATACTTGCAATCAACATATGGTTACTTAAATTTGGCACAACAAATCCTATATTTTCAAATATTCTATATGAAACTGAAAAACACATTGAAGCAAATATTGAATATAATAAAAATCTTTTACCAAAGAATTTTGCGCCAATTGCAAATAAAGAAAGATCAATTATAAGATTAGTTATTGATGGTGAAATATCAAAAACATTTTTAATTAAAAGTAATAAACCTAATACTCCACCTTCTGTTACACCATTTTGATAATTAAAGTTATAACTTCCAAAACCTAAGATACCTGAACCTATTATTATTAATAAAATACTTTTCAGGTTCTTTCTCGTCGAATACAAAATATCACTCCCTAAATTCCTTTTATATAATTATTAGTTTTTAACACTTATAGAATTATATTATTGTATTTAATTTATAGCAAGGTTTCTTATATTTTAAATATATTCATTAGTATTGACTTAAAGTTGTCCATTAATATATAATTAGAGGAAATGATTATAATTATATATATTACTGCTATGAGTAGGAGTAGTACTATAACCTTGTGATTTTAGAGAGCTGTTGTATGGTGTAAAACAGTATCACAAATATAGGAACTTACCTATGAGCTTACTTGATTATAAGTCAAGTACGGGGTAACCGTTAAATTATTGAGCGAGGAAATTTTACTTAAATTAATTATTTCCTAACAAGAGTGGTAACGCGGAATTATCCTTTCGTCTCTTATTATTAGAGGTGAAAGGTTTTTTTATATTTTCAAAAATTAAGGAGGAATAGTTCTATGGGAAATTATGGAACGTCTATTGATAAGAAATGGCAAGACAAATGGGAAAATGAACATTTATATAAATTCGACCCTACAAATTTAGACAAGAAGCTTTATGTACTAGAAATGTTCTCTTACCCATCAGGAAGTCAGCTTCATGCTGGTCACTGGTTTAACTATGGACCAGTAGATACTTGGGCTAGATTTAAAAGAATGAATGGATACAATGTATTCCAACCAATGGGATTTGATGCTTTTGGATTACCAGCAGAAAACTTTGCTATAAAAACTGGTATTCACCCACAAGATTCAACTGAAAAGAACATAAAGAATATGGAAGCTCAACTTAAAGCAATGGGAGCTATGTTTAACTGGGAAAATGAAGTTGTAACATGCAGACCTGATTACTATAAGTGGACTCAATGGTTATTCTTAAAGTTATATGAAAAAGGCTTAGCTTACAGAAAGCAAGCACCTGTTAATTGGTGTCCATCATGTAACACAGTTTTAGCTAACGAACAAGTTGTTGATGGTTTATGTGAAAGATGTGATACAGAAGTAACTAAAAAGGATTTAACTCAATGGTTCTTAAAAATCACTGATTATGCTGATGAATTGCTTGAAAAATTAGATGGACTTAA
>NZ_JAXFPT010000077.1:0-3923 GCF_034179595.1 Clostridium sp. | reverse complement strand
TACTAAAAATCCATTATCTAATATTAAGTATACAGAGAAGGTAAAAAAGCAAGCTACCCAAGCTGATTACCACGGATTCCCTGAAAGTGTTGATGGATTTGGAGCATGTGGGAAAATTACTAATATTACGGGTGGAGATGGAATCGTAAGAAAGCAAATTGAGATACCAGGAAGTTATATGGGAAAAGAGGGTGTTTTTCAATATATAATTGAAGCAGATGGAGTCTCATGTAACCATAGGCTATTTGTTCCTAATAAATAATGAAAGGTAGTGAATTTAAATGAACATGCACTATAAAATAAATTTACCAGACAATTTCCCAAAAGAATTAATTGATACATCAAAGTCTCTTGAAAATATAGGGGTTTTAGAGTTGGCATGGAATAAAGAAAATTCAATAAAAGTTATTGATTTCTTAAATAAAAATGATTATTTGATATTAGGTGGAGATGTATATAAGCTTATAGATGAAAATCTAAACTCAACCTATGATAGTTGGTATTTTAATAAAGATAAATTTAGTTCAAATAGGGAAATGATTAATGCAAGCATGAAAACAGCTAAAGAGTATATCAATAAGTATTCTGAAATGAATGGACAAGAATATTATTATTCGATAGTATTTATTAAATCAATTGGATAATAGTTAACTTTATACAAAATCTAATCTAAAAAATATAATTACGATTAAATAATCTCAGTTTTAGTTGAATTAATATTAATATACAAAAAAGTAATTTAAAAAATAAATTCAGATAAGTCTTACTATTAAAGTAGGACTTATTTTTTTTGTAAAAATAAAATAGTGGAATTATAATTTTAAGAAAGAGGCGATAATATAAAATTAAAAAGGAGAATTAAATATGACAAAAGAAGAGCAAGGCTTAAATTTAAATGAATTTTTAAAGGAAATACATTGGGGAAAAGATAAATTTTATGATAATTTAAAAATAATGGAACGTGATGAATGCTATGGTCTGAAAAGAGAGTTATTAAAAAAAGCTGGTAAAGTTAAAGAAGATTATGAAAAAGATGAGCAAAACTTCTTTTTTAAAGATGAGTGGAAGGATTTAGCAATAGTATTATTTAAAATATTTGATAAAAATCCATATTATAAAAGTAATAGTAATGCTAAAAGTGCTGATATTAATGATATTTTAGATTATATGGATTATAGTATTGAGTTAGTAGATAGTGAATTACCTGATTTTTATAAATACTTAATTGAATTACAACCAGTATTTCAATACACTATTATGGAGAGAAATTTACTTAAAATTTTAATTGAAAAAATACAAAAGTTATTAAGTATTATGAGTAAATGTTCTATAGAGCAAAGGGTTGAATTACTTTTTAACTTAAATAAAAGTGTAAATAAACAGTTAGTTTATAATTATTATAAATATTTTGAAGCTATAGAAATAATAAAGAAAAATAGAGATGAATTATTTAAAAATCAACTATATGGAGAATTTGAATTTGGAAGTTTAGATAATTTTATAGCGGAAGTATTAAAAAAAGAAACAGATTATGAATTCATAAAAGAAAGAATCAATATATGTGACAAGAAAGTAAAAGCTAGAAATGATTTAAATAGTATACTAGATGAAGGAATTACTGAAGAGGAAAAAGATGAGATAGATAAGTTATGGAACGGATTAAGCTTAGGTGAATATATGGAAAAGTATAAGTATTCAATTATTAGAAAAAAAGTTATGGAAATAGCAAGGAGAAATAAAGAAAGAGTTATAGAAGAAACAGATATTAATACTGCTATAGATGAATTTGTAAAGACTGTTGAGAATGAAACTGATATAAGTAATATAAAAGATAAAATGAATATACTAAAAAATAAGATTTTTAGTGATGAAGCAGACTATGAAAATTTTAAAGATATATCAGAAAGTATTTTTAAAGAATTAAATTGTAATATTATTAAAAGAAGATAAAGTATAAAAATAAGGATTGCTTAATAAAAGCAGTCCTTATTTTTTTCTCAACTGGTATAGGATAAAAAATATTTGTGCCGACACCTAATGTTAATAAAACAATGAGGATATAAAATGAAATTACAACAAAGTTAACTTTTAAAATTTATATAGGAGCTCCTAAAAATAATAAATGGAGAGTGATAAAAATGATAACTAAAATTAAGCGTTGTCCAGCTAGACCTAAAATACCCAATAAAAAAACTATTTTTACATTAAAAGTACTATCTATGTCAAGAAGAATAGAGAACATCATTGAAGGCATAAAAAGTGAAGACATAAAAGAGCTTTCTATAGAAGAAAGTTATATAGAAGATGAAGTCGTAGTATGTGTAGCCAAAATAACCATACTTAATCAAGAAACAATTCCAATAGATTTGTTTAAAAAATTAAATGAAAAATTAACAGAAGAAGATGAAAAATATTTAGAGCTAATAATTAATAAGGAGGGAACTTGTTATGACATTTAAGATACAAGAAAATGTGAAAGAAGGAACTGGTGTTGTTAAAGTAGTAGGAGTGGAGTTACTGAATTACAACTATGGAAAACAAGCTTTGAAAACAATGGTAGAATATGTTGATTCTAAGCTTTATGCTACTTTCTTAGTATTTACAAATAACCATTATTTAATAAATAAACTTATAGATATAGCTTATGAAATAGCACCAGATGATGAGATTGATGAGCAAAAATTTGTTGGAATATACATGGAGATAACAACAAAAGAAAAGAATGGTTATATGAATATAGTTGATATCAATCCAGTTGAAGTTGAAGAAGAGGAAGAAGAATCTGAATTTGAAGAATCAGATGATATAGAACTATAGAAATAAAATATGCTCTTATACCTATATAGAGTATAGGAGCATATCTTTTTGGAGGTAATAACATGAATAAATTTATATTAGATGCTAATGGGGTAAACTTTGATAATAATGGTGAAAAGATAAAGATAGCTGATCCTATGAAAATTGAATCAATACAACAAAATATTGACGATGGAACATATAAGGCTTCAATAAAATATAAATCATTTTCTGGTATGAAGGAAATAACGATACCTAGAGAAGAGTACTTGAACAAGAATAATCTAATAAAATATCAAAGTAAAGGATTAGACATAACCCATGGAAATGTAGCTTTACTTACGGAGTATTTTAATGAAAAAGAAAAAGAAGCTCAAATAAAAAATATTCATACAAAACTTGGATTTTCAAATTATGAGGGGAAAACTATATATAAGTTATATGAGTGTATAGGAATAGATTCAAAGTATGAAGGCATTTATGATGTAAAACCAATAGGCGATAAAGAAGAATATATTAATATGATAAATCAAGAAGTGATTGGAAATACAGCATTAGAGTTTATGGTATCGGTTTCGCTTTCGTCAGTTCTATTAGGATATATAGGAGAAGATTTAGGATTAGATTCAATAATAGTACATTTAGTAGGTAATTCGACTACTGGAAAATCTACAGCATTAAAACTAGCAATTTCTCTATTTGGATATCCTGATGTAAAAAGGAATGGACTATTTGGCACATATAATGGAACTAATAATGCATTGATAAAGAAACTAACTGGACTAAAAGGAGTACCATTTGCATTAGATGAAATATCAATGTCATATACACAAAACTTTACTAATTTCATATATGGCGTATCAAATGGAACGGATAAGGATAGATTGAATAAAGACTCAGAGCTAAAAGGGAGAGAAACTTGGCTTACAACAATACTATCAAATGGAGAAAAATCATTGATAGGTTCATCAAATAAAAATGCTGGTGTACAAATTAGGGTTATAGAAGCGAGTAATGTTACATGGACTAAAGATGCTGAAAACTCAGAAAGAATAAATAGAGCTGTTTTAGAAAATTATGGTCATATAGGCTTTGAATTTGCTAAGTATATTATGAATATAGATAAA
>NZ_JAXFPT010000054.1:0-19804 GCF_034179595.1 Clostridium sp. | reverse complement strand
ACCTGGATATAAGCTATGCTTTCTCATTAATTTTTGATCTAACTTCTTACCAGTTAAAACAACTTTTTCAGCATTGATTACGATAACGAAATCTCCGCAGTCAACATTTGGTGTAAATGTTGGCTTATTTTTTCCTCTTAAGATTGAAGCAACTTGGCTAGCAACTCTTCCTAGTGGCTTACCAGCAGCATCAACAACATACCATTTTCTTTCAACTTCTTGTGCTTTTGCAATGTATGATTTCATCTCTGTTTCCCTCCTTGAACTTACGATTCGCAATATCTACATATTGCATTTATGTTAAGATGTTAGTTTACTAAATCTTATATACATAAATATTCTAACAAACATTTATTATTATAATACACGCTTACGGGCGTGTCAACAAACTTTTTACACTTTTTTTGTATTAATAATAAACTTTTTCTAAAACAAGGCCGTTTGCTGGAACACAGTATCCAGCTTTTTCTCTCTTTCCTTCTTTTATTATATTTTCTATATCACTAGCCTTTATTTTTCCACGTCCTACTTCAATTAAAGTCCCTACTATTATTCTTACCATATTATATAAAAAACCATCAGCTGTAACAAAAACCTTTATAATATTACCTTCATTTTCTATATGTAAATCCTTTATGGTTCTAATAGATGTCTTTACTGAACTTCCATTTGTTTTAAAAGCTTTAAAATCATGTTTACCTATAAAATATTGGCATGCTTTTTTCATCTCATCTATGTCTAGCTTTTCTTTAACATGATAAGAAAAATTCTTATATAATGCTACTTTTTCATCTCTATTTATTATAGTATAGCAATAAGTCTTACCCTTACTATCGTATCTAGAATGAAATTCTTCTGATACCTCTTCAGATTTTATAATAGCAATATCATCTGGTAATTTTGTATTTATAGCTTCTCTAAATCTTTCAGGTGGAACATTACTATCTGTATAAAAATTTGCCACCATACCTTTTGCATGCACTCCTGAATCTGTTCTAGAACTTCCAGTTATAGCTACTTCTTTTTTTACTATTTTTGAAATTGCTATCTCTATAGTTTCTTGAATAGTATTTTTGCTACTCTTTTGTTTTTGCCATCCTAAATAATTAGTTCCATCATATTCAATTGTTAGCTTTATATTTTTCATAATCTCACCTAAAACTTAAAGTATTCTAATTATTATGCTCGCTATAAATAATATCGCAAATATTCCCCATGCTATAAAGTCTCTATTAGAAAATTGTAATTTCTTCATACGAGTTCTTCCTGAACCACCTCTATAACATCTAGCTTCCATAGCCATTGCAAGCTCATCTGCTCTTCTAAATGAACTTATAAATAATGGAACTAAAAGAGGTACTAAATTCTTTGCTTTTTGAATAATTCCACCTGATTCAAAATCTGCTCCTCTTGCCTTTTGTGCCTTCATAATTTTATCAGTTTCGTCCATAAGAGTTGGTATAAATCTTAATGCTATAGTCATCATCATAGCAAGCTGATGTGCCATTTCTTTTCCTATAGGTCTTAAAAGAATTTCAATTCCATCTGTAAGTTCTATAGGAGATGTTGTTAAAGTTAATAAAGATGTTCCAACTACTAAAAATATTAGTCTTAATGCCATAAATAACGCTGTATTGACACCTTGAGTATAGATACTTAAAAATCCAAACTTAAATATTAATGTATCAGGAGTTCCCTTTATCATAAATACATTTAATATTGAAGTAAGTATTACTAAAAATATAATTGGTTTTAATCCTTTTAATATAAATCTTGGTGGCACTTTAGAATTAATAATTACTGCACCTATAAATGCAACTACTAAAATATATCCTACAAATTTATCTATTAAAAATAGAGAAATAATAAATAGCAGAGATATTAATATTTTTGTTCTAGGATCTAGCTTATGAACAAACGAATTCCCTGGTATATATTGACCTATAGTTATATCCTTTAACACCTAATTATCCCCCTGACTATTTGATTTTTTATAAAATATTTTCTTTAACTCTTCTTTACATTGTTCAATCGTATAAACTTCATCACTTACATTAAACCCTTTTTTTCTAAGTTCTCTCATAAGATAAGTAACTTGTGGTACCCCAAGGCCTATTTTTTCTAAAGTTTCTACTTCTTTAAATACTTGCGCTGGTGTTCCTTGCAATGCTACACTTCCCTTATTCATTACAATAACTCTTTCTGCAAGTTTAGCTACATCTTCCATACTATGACTAACTAATACTATTGTCATATTATATTTTGTATGAAGAAGCTTTATTTGATCTAATATATCATCTCTTCCTTTAGGATCAAGTCCTGCAGTAGGTTCATCTAATATAAGTATCTTAGGTTCCATAGCAACAACACCTGCTATTGCAACTCTTTTCTTTTGTCCTCCACTTAAATCAAAAGGAGATTTGTCTTTATACTCTTCATAATCAAGTCCTACCATCTCCATTGATTTTACGACTCTTTTATGTATTTCATCTTCATCTAATCCAAGATTCCTAGGCCCATAAGATATATCCTTTTCTATAGTCTCTTCAAATAACTGATACTCTGGATATTGGAATACTAAGCCTACTTTTTTTCTTACATCAGAAAGGTTAACCCCTTTAGCTGTTATATCTTCTCCATCAATTATTATCTTTCCTGATGTAGCTTCTAGTAATCCATTCATATGTTGTATTAAAGTTGATTTTCCTGAACCTGTATGCCCTATTAAAGCAATAAACTCTCCATCTTTTATATCTAGATTTATATTATCTAATGCTTTTTTTTCAAAGGGTCCATTAGGCATGTATATATGTGTTAAGTTCTCTATTTTAATTGACATAATGCCTCCACCATTTCATCTACATTTATTATTTCTTTATCTAGCTTTATCCCTTCTTTATTCAATTCATAACTAAGTTCTGTTACCTGTGGAACATCTAAACCTATTTTCTTCATAAGTTCAACTTGTGAAAACACTTTTTTAGGAGTCCCCTCCATTATTAATTTTCCTTTGTCCATAACAACAATTCTATCAGCTTGAGCGGCTTCATCCATATAATGTGTTATAAGAACTATTGTAATTCCATATTCTTTATTAATTTCTTTAATAGTTTTTAATACATCTTTTCTTCCTATAGGATCTAACATTGCAGTTGGTTCATCAAAAATTATACATTCAGGTTGCATTGCAAGTATTCCTGCTATTGCTACTCTTTGCTTTTGACCTCCTGATAAAAGATGAGGAGCATGCCTTTTATATTCACTCATCCCAACCCTCTCTAAGCTTTCATCTACACGTTTCCTTATTTCCTTAGGATCAACTCCTAAATTTTCAGGCCCAAATGCTACATCTTCTTCTACTATTGTTGCAACCATTTGATTATCTGGATTTTGAAATACCATTCCAGCCTTTGATCTAACATCCCATAAATTATTTTCATCATTAGTGTTAAGACCATCAACATATACATTTCCCTCAGTAGGTAAAAGTAATGCATTCATATGCTTAGCTAATGTTGATTTTCCAGAACCATTATGACCTAAGACTACTAAAAATTCTCCTTTTTTCACTGTTAAGTCTACGCCATTAATAGCATATCTTTCTATACCATCTTCATGTGAAGTATATTTAAAAATTATATTTTCACACTTAATCATTTCTTGACTCATTTAGTCCTCCATATTAAAATCATTTAACTAATATATTTATATCCAAGTAATATTTTATATACAAATCTAACAATTATTGTATATCTATCCAACACTATTATATAACATTAAACTTAAGTTTCAAGCTTATTCAGAATATTTAAATCATTAATTCTCTATATAAAATATCTTTTAAATATAACAAAACGGGGATTAAGATTTCTCTTAATCCCCACTTAAATAATTAAACTAATTCAAGTATAACTATTTCAGCTCCGTCCCCTCTTCTAGGACCTTTCTTATACATTCTTGTATATCCACCGTTTCTTTCAGTGTATTGTGGAGCTATATTATCAAATAAATGCTTAACTACAGCTTCTTCTTGTACAAAAGCTAAAACTTGTCTTCTAGCGTGAAGATCTCCTCTCTTAGCAAGAGTGATCATTTTTTCAGCTAAACTTCTAGTTTCTTTAGCTCTAGTTTCAGTTGTTTCAATCTTACCATGCTTTAAGAAACTAGTTACTAAATTTCTAAGCATAGCTCTTCTTTGGTCTGCTGGACGACCTAACTTACGATTAACTGCCATGGATTTACCTCCTTACTCGTCGCTTAACTTTAAGCTTAAGCCTAATTCTTTAAGCTTCTTTTCAACTTCTTCTAAGGATTTCTTTCCTAGATTTCTTACTTTCATCATATCATCCATTGATCTGTTAGCAAGTTCTTGAACTGTATTGATACCAGCTCTCTTTAAACAGTTATATGATCTAACTGATAAATCTAGCTCTTCTACAGTCATTTCTAGTACTTTTTCCTTTTTATCTTCTTCTTTTTCTATCATTATTTCAACATCATTAGTTTCATCTGTTAATGACATAAATAATTTGAAATGTTCTATTAAGATTTTTGCTGATAAGCTTATAGCTTCATCTATCTTAATAGTTCCATCAGTCCAAATTTCAAGTGTTAACTTATCGTAGTCAGTAATTTGACCTACTCTAGTATTTTCAACTTTAAAGTTAACTCTCTTAACTGGTGTATATATTGAATCAACAGCTATTGCTGAGATTGGTAGATCTTCACTCTTATTTTTATTTTGAGTAACATATCCTCTACCTCTATTTACAGTTAACTCCATATAAAGTCTTCCGTCGTTATCTAAAGTTGCGATATGTAAATCTTTATTCACAACTTCAACATCTCCATCAGTCTTTATATCTGCAGCTGTAACAACACCAGGTCCTTTTGCATCTATATAGATAGTCTTTGGACCTTCACCATTCATTTTTAAAGCTAAAGCTTTGATGTTAAGGATTATTTCAGTAACATCTTCTTTAACTCCTTGTATTGTAGAAAATTCATGAAGTACACCATCAATTTTAACTGAAGTAGTTGCAACTCCAGGTAATGATGATAATAGTATTCTTCTTAGGGCATTCCCTAAAGTTATACCATATCCTCTTTCTAATGGTTCTACAACGTACTTACCATAAGTACCGTCTTCATTTGCCTCTACACATTCAATCATTGGCTTTTCGATTTCTAACATACGAACCCTCCTTATTTTTAAAATGGCAACCTTATTCTGAGGGCAACTGATTCTATATTTGTTTTAACAAATATTACAATTATTTGCTGTATAACTCAACGATAAGAGTTTCATTAACTGGTACGTCAATGTCTTCTCTTGCTGGTGCAGCAACTACTTTGCCTTCGTAGTTTTCAACGTTAGCTTCTAACCATTTTGGTAAAGTTTTTGGATTTTCAACGAAAGTCTTGAACTTTTCGCTTCCTCTGCTCTTTTCAGCAACAGTTATTACATCATTAACTGATACTTTGAATGAAGGAATGTCAACTCTCTTACCATTTACTAAGAAATGTCCGTGGTTAACTAATTGTCTTGCTTCGTTTCTTGAAGCACCATATCCTAATCTATAAACAACGTTATCTAATCTTAATTCTAATAACATTAATAAGTTTTCACCAGTGATACCCTTCATGTGTTCAGCCTTTTCATAGTATGATCTGAATTGACCTTCTAACACTCCGTATATTCTTCTAGCTTTTTGCTTTTCTCTTAGTTGTACACCATAGTTAGATAATTTCTTTCTAGCTGCTCCGTGTTGTCCTGGTGCATAACTTCTTCTTGTGAAAGCACATTTATCTGTATAACATCTATCCCCTTTAAGGAATAATTTCATGCCTTCTCTTCTACATAATCTACATGTAGCTCCAGTATATCTTGCCATTAATTACACCTCCTGTATGAATCAAATACTAGACTCTTCTTCTTTTTGGTGGTCTACATCCATTGTGTGGGATTGGAGTAACATCTTTTATTAAAGTTACTTCTAATCCTGCTGCTTGTAAAGATCTTATAGCTGCTTCTCTTCCAGCTCCTGGTCCCTTTACATAAACTTCAATGCTCTTTAAACCATGTTCCATTGCTGCTTTACTTGCAGTTTCTGCTGCCATTTGAGCTGCAAATGGAGTACTTTTTCTTGATCCTCTGAAACCTAGAGCTCCAGCACTTGACCATGATAACGCATTTCCTTGTGCGTCTGTTAAAGTAACTATTGAATTATTGAAAGTTGACTTGATGTGTGCAGCACCATGTTCAACATTTTTTCTGTCTTTTTTTCTTCTAGTCTTTTTAACCTTTGCCATTGCTTTCCCTCCTAACTACTTCTTCTTGTTTGCGATAGTCTTCTTAGGACCTTTTCTTGTTCTCGCATTAGTCTTAGTTTTTTGTCCTCTTACTGGAAGACCTTTTCTATGTCTAATTCCTCTATAACATCCGATTTCTACTAATCTCTTGATGTTTAATGCTACTTCTCTTCTTAAGTCACCTTCGATTGTAAGTTCCTTAATATAAGTTCTTAACGCATTTACTTCGTCTTCAGTTAAATCCTTAACTCTTGTGTCAAGGTTTATTCCTGTAGCTTCTAATATCTTATGTGAAGTAGGTAACCCTATTCCATAAATATAAGTTAAACCTATTTCAACTCTTTTTTCTCTTGGTAGGTCAACACCTGCTATTCTTGCCATTAAAATTTACACCTCCTGGTAATTGAAATGCCTAAAAGTTTATTATTTTTGATTTTCAAAAATATAAAATGTAATATATATATAATAAAATTTTAGGTTAATAGAGAAACTTTTTTCTCTATCATCAGCCGCTCCTAAAATCTAATTATTTAATTAAATGCCTATATAATCATATTTGACTTTTATAAAAAAGTCAATAAATTTTAAATACCTAATTTGTATTTTTTGTCTAATATTTATCTATATTAGCCTTGCTTTTGCTTGTGCTTTGGATTTTCACAGATTACCATTACTCTTCCTTTTCTTCTAATTACTTTGCACTTTTCGCAAATAGGCTTAACTGATGGTCTTACTTTCATCGCTAACCCTCCTTGTAATATTTGATAGAATTTCTATCTTATTTTGCTCTCCAAGTAATTCTACCTCTTGTTAAGTCATATGGAGAAAGTTCCACTGTAACTTTATCTCCAGGTAAAATTCTTATGAAGTTCATTCTTAATTTTCCTGATATATGTGCTAGAATTGTATGCCCACTTTCAAGTTCAACTTGGAAGTTAGCGTTTGGTAAGGATTCAACAACGACTCCTTGCATTTCTATAACATCATCTTTTGACATAAGGTAATCAACCCTCCTTAACAATGCCTCTTAATTTTAAAAATCTCTTAATTTTTAAGTCAGTATCTTTTCTTTTGCCGTCGATTATGGCTGATCTTATTTCTTCATCTATATTTTCTAAAAATTCTAAATGCTTAACCTTTTTTTTCTTAGGTTCTTTGATTTTCTTAGTATCACCATTTGAAAGTAATACATAATTATCATCAACTACACTAGTTATTACATATAAATGATTTTTATCTCTACCAGCTAAAGAAAGTACAACTTTCCCAATCAAGTCATTGTTTTGCAAATTTTTCACCTCGATGATTACCTTAGAAATAAATAAGTACAGTAATTAATACTCTACAAATTTATAACTAAGAAACACTTTTATTTAACTAGTGTTAATGTTTCGGGACCATCTGGTAAAATCGCAACTATATTTCCGTAATGTGCTGATAGGCTTCCATCACTTGTTACAACCGTCCAACTACTTTTAAGATTAAACTTAAAATCTCATATTGGACATATACCTGGTCTACCGAAGTTTGGTACTTCAGGATCTTCATGTAGATCTCTGCCTATCCCGTGTTCTACAAACTTTTTTACAATTGAAGTTCATTTGCTTATGTTTGTATCACATGTGATATATTTTCCTGCTTTTAAATTATATCAATCACTAAATATTTTTAAACAAAATTATTTAGCATTTCCTAAAATTTCGCAGATACTTTCAAATACTTCGTTGATTGCTTTAGTACCATCAACTGTTGAAAGTAAATTTTTATTCTTATAAAAATCAATTAGTGGTTGTGTTTGTCTTTCATACACATCAAGTCTTTCTTTTACAGTTTCTTCTGTATCATCTTTTCTTTGTACTACATCATTTCCACAAATATCACATTTTCCTTCAACTTTTGTAGGGTTGAATTTGATGTGATAACTTGCTCCACATGATGGACAAACTCTTCTTCCAGTCATTCTTTCTAGTATGAATTCGCTTGGAACTTCGATACATAAAGCTGTATCTAATTTCTCATTTCTACTATCTAAGAATTCTTGTAAAGCTTCAGCTTGAGCAACTGTTCTTGGGAAACCATCTAATAGATATCCATTTTTACAATCGTCATCTTGAAGTCTATCTTTAACCATATCTATAGTAACAGAATCAGGAACTAATTGTCCGTTATCCATATATTTTTTTGCTTCAATTCCTAATGGAGTATTTTCTGAAATGTTCTTTCTGAAAATATCTCCTGTAGAAATGTGTGGAATTGAATATCTATTACTAATTGATTTTGCCTGTGTTCCTTTTCCTGCTCCAGGAGGACCTAGTAAAATAATTTTCACGGGCATCATCTCCATTACTTAATCTTATTTAAGAAATCCTTTGTAGTGTCTCATTATCATTTGTGATTCTAGTTTTCTTGTGAAATCTAGAGCAACACTCACTACAATAAGAAGTGCTGTTCCCCCAAATTGTATTCCTTTGAATGAAGTATAGTTATTTATAACTATTGGCGTTACAGCAAGTACTGCTGCAAATATTCCTCCAATGAAAGAGACTCTATTTAGAATACTTTCAAAATATTGTGTTGTAGGTTCTCCAGGTCTAACACCTGGTATAAATCCTGCAGATTTATGAAGGTTTTCTGACATTTCTTCTGGCTTGAATGTAACTTGAGTATAAAACCAAGTAAAGAATATTGTTAATAATGCATATACAACTGGATACATCCATGTATTGCTATTAAAAATACTCATTGGACTGCTTGTAATCCATTTTGCCCATTCATGATTTGAGAAAAAACCTGCAATTGTTGGTAAGAATTGCATAACTGACATAGAAAAGATAATAGCTATGACAGCTGATCCAACTATACTTAAAGGTATATGAGTAGATTGACTTCTCATTACTTTATTTCCAACTGCTTTTCCTGCATATTGAACAGGAATTCTTCTTTCTGCAAGTGAAAAATATACTACTCCAGTAAGTGCTAATATAGCAAATACTAAGAATAATGCAATTTCAACAACACTTATATCTCCTGTATTCT
This sequence comes from Clostridium sp., assembly GCF_034179595.1. Classification (GTDB taxonomy): domain Bacteria; phylum Bacillota; class Clostridia; order Clostridiales; family Clostridiaceae; genus Clostridium. The sequence goes on along the minus strand of NZ_JAXFPT010000054.1, from coordinate 10,456 downwards.
CTAGAACTAATATAGATCTTATTGTTATTGGTAATCTTGAAACTATATTTACAAAAATCAGGATTGAAACACCATTTCCGAAACCTTTAACAGTGATTTGGTCTCCTAACCACATACAGAATGTTGATCCAACAACTAGAGCCAATACTACAACTATCATTTGTACAGTCTTCATACCTGTTGTAGCTCCCATTTGGGATATTGTTGCGTACATACCAAATGCAAGAATAACTGCTATAACAATCGATAAATACCTAGTGGCATTTTGAATCTTTCTTCTACCATCTTCACCTTCTTTAGAAAGTTGTTCTAATGATGGTATAGCTATTGTTAAAAGCTGAGTTATGATTGATGCATTAATGTATGGCATTACACCAAGAGCAAAAATACTAAACCTACTAAAGGCTCCACCTGATATTAAATCATAGAACCCCATTAAATTTCCTGACTGAGTCATTCCTTTCAGATATTCAGTGCTAATCCCAGGAACAGGAATGTGACTTCCCATCCTAAAGATTGCAACTAAGAATATCGTCCAATAAAATCTCTTTCTTAATTCAGGTACCTTCCAGGCATTACGTAGGGTTGATAGCATTCTTATTTCACCTCAACTTTTCCTCCAGCTGCTTCGATTTTTTCGATAGCAGATTTTGAGAACTTACATCCTTTTACAGTTAAGTTCTTTTCTAAGTTTCCGTTTCCAAGAATTTTAACTCCATCCATTACCTTTGAGATAACTCTTCTTTCTAATAATAATTCTGGAGTAACTTCTGTTCCATTTTCAAATATGTTTAATCTATCTACGTTTATGCTAACGATCTTTTTAGCGAAGATATTAGTGAATCCTCTCTTAGGAAGTCTTCTGTATAATGGCATTTGACCTCCTTCGAATCCAGGTCTAACTCCACCGCCTGATCTAGCGTTTTGTCCTTTTTCACCTTTACCAGCATTTCTTCCTAAACCTGAACCAGTTCCTCTACCAACTCTCTTAGGAGCCTTTCTGCTTCCAGCTGCTGGCTTTAATTCATGAAGTTTCATACTCAGTGCACCTCCTCTTTTTATACTTCTTCTACATTTAACATGTAGCTTATCTTCTTAATCATACCGTTTATTTGAGGAGTTCCCTCATGCTCTACTGTCTTACCTATCTTCTTAAGTCCAAGGGCATTTGCAGTAGCGATATGGTCTTTCTTTCTACCTATTAAGCTTTTTACTAATGTAATTCTTAATTTAGCCATGCAATTTCCCTCCTAACCTAATATTTCTTCAACAGATTTTCCTCTTAATTTAGCTATTTCTTCAGCTGTTCTTAAGCTTGCTAATCCATTGATTGTTGCTTTAACCATGTTATTAGGATTGTTTGAACCTAATGATTTAGCTCTAACATCCTTGATTCCTGCTAATTCAAGTACTACTCTAGCTGGACCTCCAGCGATAACTCCTGTACCTTCTTTAGCTGGCATTATAAGAACATCTCCTGTTCCAAACTTACCGTGTATTTCATGAGGAATTGTGTTTCCAACTAATGAAACTGATACTAAGTTTTTCTTAGCGTCTTCTATTCCTTTTTTGATTGCTTCAGGTATTTCGATAGATTTACCCATTCCAACTCCAACGTGTCCGTTCTCGTCTCCGACAACAACTAGAGCTGCGAATCTGAAGTTTCTACCACCCTTAACAACCTTAGTAACTCTATTTATGTTAACAACCTTTTCTTTAAGGTCTAGTGTACTAGGATCGATTCTCATTTATTTCCCTCCTCGTTTCTTAGAATTTTAAGCCTGCTTCTCTAGCACCTTCTGCTAATGATTGAATTCTTCCGTGATATACAAATCCACCTCTATCGAAAACAACTTCTGTTATTCCCTTTTCGGCAGCTTTCTTACCAACTAATTCGCCTACTAACTTAGCGCCTTCTTTGTTTCCACCTTTAGCTGAGAAATCTTTTTCTAAGCTTGAAGCAGCAACAAGTGTTACAGCATTTATATCATCTATTATTTGTGCGTAAATATTTTTTTCACTTCTGTATACTGAAAGTCTTGGTCTTTCAGGAGTACCGAAAACTTTCTTACGTACTCTAAGGTGACGTCTCTTTCTGCTAGCTTTTCTGTCTGCTTTCTTGAACATATAAAGCTCACTCCTTTCTATTATTACTTACCAGTTTTACCTTCTTTACGTCTGATCACTTCGTCTTCGTATCTTATTCCTTTACCCTTGTATGGTTCAGGCTTTCTCCATGATCTGATCTTAGCAGCTGCTTCTCCAACTTTTTGCTTGTTGATTCCTTTTACAACTACTTTTGTAGCTTCAGGTGTTTCAAATTCAACACCTTCAACAGCTTCTATTTCAACTGGATGTGAATATCCAAGGTTCATTACAAGTTTCTTTCCTTGCTTTTGAGCTCTATAACCAACACCATTTAATATTAAAGTCTTTTGGAATCCTTTAGTAACTCCTTCAACCATGTTGTTTATAAGTGCTCTTGTTAATCCGTGAAGAGCTCTATGCTCTTTAACGTCACTAGGTCTAGTTACAACTACTTCGTTGTTTTCAACCGCGATATTAATGTCTTTGTGCATAGCTTCTACTAGCTCACCCATTGGTCCTTTTACTGTAACAACATTGTCAGGTGTTACTGTAACAGTTACGCCAGCAGGTATAGCTATTGGTAATCTACCTACTCTTGACATAATTGCACCTCCTGTTTTTCTTTAAATGCATATATTCATCTATTAATTACTATTTAATTACTACCAAACGTAGCAAAGAACTTCTCCACCTATGTTGTTCTTTCTAGCTTCTCTATCTACCATTATTCCTTTTGAAGTTGAAATAACAGCGATTCCTAAACCATTAAGAACTCTAGGAGTTTCATCCTTTTTGCAGTATACTCTTAATCCTGGTTTTGATATTCTCTTTAATCCAGTTATTACTCTTTCGTTGTTAGCTCCATATTTAAGAGTTATTCTTAACATTGGAACTACTCCATCATTGTATTCATCAATTTCCTTGATGTATCCTTCTTGTAATAATATATTTGCAACGGCCTTCTTTACATTAGAAGAAGGTACCTCAACTACTTCATGTTTAACAGCATTTGCGTTTCTTATACGAGTTAGCAAATCTGCTATAGGATCTGTCATAACCATTTAATGTGCCTCCTTTCGCTATCTTCAGTATTACCAGCTTGCTTTTCTACAACCAGGGATTTGGCCTTTGTATGCAAGTTCTCTGAAACAGATACGGCATATACCGAATTTCTTTAATACAGAATGTGGTCTTCCACATATTCTACATCTAGTATAAGCTCTAGTTTTATACTTAGGTGCTTTACTCCACTTTTCTATCATCGCTTTACGTGCCATAGATACCCCTCCTTATTGTTGAGCAAATGGCATTCCAAGGAATCTTAATAATTCTCTTGCTTCTTCGTCAGTGTTTGCAGTTGTAACGAAGATTACATCCATTCCTCTTACTTTGTCGATCTTATCGTACTCTATTTCTGGGAATATTAATTGTTCTTTAATTCCTAATGAGTAATTTCCTCTACCATCGAATGATTTAGCTGAAATTCCTCTAAAGTCTCTAACTCTTGGTAAAGCAATTGACATTAATTTATCAGCAAATTCGTACATTTTAGCTTTTCTTAATGTAACTTTGCATCCTAATGCCATATTTTCTCTTATCTTAAAGTTAGCAACTGATTTCTTAGCTCTTGTTAATATTGGCTTTTGACCACTTATTAAAGTTAAGTCATTAACAGCTGATTCTAAAACTTTTTGATTATCTTTAGCTTCACCAACACCCATGTTGATTACTATCTTTTCAAGTCTTGGAACTTGCATTATATTTGTATATCCGAATTTTTCCATCATAGCTGGAATTATTTCTTTTTCATATCTATCTTGAAGTCTTGTCATATTGTTAACCTCCTTTCAGTTTCTAGAATGTTTCTCCGCACTTTTTGCATACTCTAACTTTAGCGCCATCTTCTAATATTCTGTTGCTAATTCTAGTAGCTTTTTTGCACTTTGTACAATATAACATTACCTTTGAGCTGTTTATTGCAGCTTCTTTTTCTATTATAGCACTTTCAGCTTGAGTTCTACCTGCCTTTTGGTGCTTCTTTACTATGTTAACTCCTTGAACTAGTACCTTTCCAGTTTTTGGGAATACCTTTAAAACTTCACCTGTTTTACCTTTATCTTTTCCTGATATAACTACAACTGTGTCGTTCTTTCTTACATGTATTTTCAAGTCAGCCACCTCCTCTTTATAGAACTTCTGGTGCTAATGATAATATTTTATTAAATTCTTTATCTCTTAGCTCCCTAGCAACAGGTCCAAAGATACGTGTTCCTCTTGGTTGCTTATCATCTTTTATTATAACAGCAGCATTTTCATCAAATCTTACATATGAACCGTCTGCTCTTCTTATTCCTTTTACTGATCTAACAATAACAGCTTTTACAACGTCACCTTTTTTAACAACTCCGCCTGGTGTTGCACTTTTAACGCTGGCAACTATAACATCTCCAATGTTACCATACTTTCTCTTAGATCCGCCTAATACTCTGATGCACATTATTTCCTTTGCTCCTGAGTTATCAGCAACTTTTAATCTAGTTTGTTGTTGTATCATTAGATTACCCTCCTTTCAGTCTTTAAGCCATATTACTTAGCTTTTTCAACTATTTCAACAAGTCTCCATCTCTTATCTTTTGATAAAGGTCTTGTTTCCATTATTAATACTCTATCATTAACTTTTGCTTCATTATTTTCATCATGAGCTTTGAACTTAGTAGTTCTGTTAACAGTCTTTCCGTATAGTGGATGTCTTACTTTAGTTTCAATAGCAACTACGATAGTTTTATCCATTTTATCAGAAACAACTCTTCCGATTTTCTTTTTTCTTAGTCCTCTTTCCATTAAGTCTTACCTCCTTCCAGATTACTGTTCAACAACCCTTAACTCTTCTTGTCTTAAGATGGTTTTTATTTGGGCTATAGATTTCTTTACTTCTCTTATTCTCATAGGATTTTCTAATTGTCCTGTAGCTAATTGGAATCTTAAGTTGAATAATTCAGCTTTAAGTTCGCCTAATTTAGCTTTTAAATCTTGAGGATTACTTGCTCTTAATTCTTTTAATTCTCTAGCCTTCATTATTCTTCACCACCCATTTCCTCAAAATCTCTTCTTGTAACAAATTTAGTTTTTACAGGAAGTTTGTGTGATGCAAGTCTCATAGCTTCTCTTGCAACTTCTTCATTAACTCCAGATAATTCAAATAATACTCTACCTGGTTTAACTACTGCAACCCAGTATTCTGGTGAACCTTTACCTGAACCCATTCTTGTTTCAGCTGGTTTTTCAGTAACTGGCTTATCTGGGAAAATCTTTATCCAAAGTTTTCCTCCTCTTTTTATATATCTATTTATAGCAATTCTGGCAGCTTCTATTTGGTTACTTGTAATCCATCCACAAGTAGTAGCTTGAATACCGAAATCTCCATAAGCTAGGAAATTTCCTCTTGTTGCTTTACCTTTCATTCTACCACGTTGTACCTTACGATGCTTAACTCTTTTAGGCATTAACATGATTTATTCCTCCTTTCTTATGCTTATGCGTTAGCTTCTTCCTTTTCAACTTTTTTAGTTGGAAGAACTTCTCCATTATAAACCCAAACTTTAACTCCGATTTTACCGTAAGTTGTATCAGCTTCAGCAAATCCATAGTCGATATCTGCTCTTAAAGTTTGTAGTGGAATTGTACCTTCATGATATTGTTCAGTTCTAGCTATTTCAGCTCCACCTAATCTTCCTGAACAAGCAGTCTTAACTCCTTTAACGCCTTGCTTCATTCCTCTTTGAATAACTTGTTTCATAGCTCTTCTGAATGAAACTCTCTTTTCTAATTGTGCTGCTATATTTTCAGCCATTAATTGAGCGTCTGCTTCAACATTCTTAACTTCAACTATGTTGATAAGAACGTTCTTTCCTGATACAAAGTTTGTTAACTTCTTCTTTAAAGTTTCTATACCTGAACCACCTTTTCCGATGACAACACCTGGTTTAGCAGTATATATATTTAACTTAACTCTCTTAGCTGCTCTTTCGATTTCTATCTTTGAGATACCAGCTGAGAAAAGTTCTTTTTTAACGAATTCTCTTATTTTGTTATCTTCTATTAGATTGTCAGCAAAATCTTTTTTGTTTGCATACCATTTTGCATCCCATCCCTTGATAACACCTACTCTAAGTCCGTGAGGATGTACTTTTTGACCCACTTCGATTTCCCTCCTTCTTTCTATCTTTCTTTAACAACTAATGTTATATGACTTGTTCTCTTATTTATTCTGAATGCTTTACCATGATCCATTGGTCTAAATCTCTTTAATGTTGGACCTTGACCTACATAAGCTTCTGATACGAATAATCTATCAGCTTCTAATCCATGATTGTTTTCAGCATTTGCAACAGCTGACTTTAATACTTTATTAATAGCAACTGCAGCTTCTCTTGGAGTGTATTGTAAAATAGCACTTGCTTCTCTTACATCTTTTCCTCTTATTAAATCAAGAACAGCTCCTACCTTTATTGGAGACATTCTTACATATTTAGCTATAGCTCTAGCTTCCATTTATGATCCTCCTTTCCAGGCTCTATTACTTTCTTTTTGATGATTTATCATCATGTCCTTTATAAGTTCTAGTTAGTGAAAATTCACCTAATTTATGTCCTACCATATCCTCTGTAATATAAACTGGAATATGTTTTCTTCCATCATGAACAGCTATTGTGTGTCCTATCATTTGAGGGAAAATTGTTGAACTTCTTGACCAAGTTTTAACAACTTTTTGTTCACCAGTAGCATTCATTTCTTCTATTTTCTTTAAAAGTCCTGCATGGACGAAAGGTCCTTTTTTAATTGATCTACTCACTATATTTGCCTCCCTTCATTTCTTAGGCTTTAGCCTTGAAGAGAATGAATATTCTCTTCAAACTATTTCTTATTTCTACCCTTGATAATTAATTTATCTGAGTATTTCTTATTCTTTCTAGTCTTGTATCCAAGTGCTGGTTTACCCCATGGAGTCATTGGACTTGGTCTACCTACTGGAGATTTACCTTCTCCACCACCGTGTGGGTGATCATTAGGATTCATTACTGAACCTCTAACTGTTGGTCTGATACCCATGTGTCTCTTTCTACCAGCTTTACCTATCTTAACGATATCGTTAGTTGAATTTGAAACAGTACCAACTGTAGCTCTACATTCTATTCTAACATATCTCATTTCACCTGAAGGTAATCTTAATGTTGCATACTTACCTTCTTTAGCCATTAATTGAGCTGATAAACCAGCAGCTCTTACTAATTGACCACCTTTTCCAGCTTGTAATTCTATATTGTGTATGAATGTACCTACTGGAATGTTTAATAATGGTAATGCATTACCTGGTTTTATATCCGCATCTGCTCCTGATACAACTGTATCTCCAACTTTTAATCCTGCTGGAGCGATTATGTATCTCTTTTCTCCATCTGCGTATACAACTAATGCAATATATGCTGATCTATTTGGATCGTATTCTATTGTAGCAACTGTTGCTGGAATACCATCCTTATTTCTCTTGAAATCAATTATTCTGTATTTTCTCTTAGCGCCACCACCGTGGTGTCTTACAGTTATTTTACCTTGTGCATTTCTACCACCAGTTTTCTTTAAAGAAACTAATAATGACTTTTCTGGAACATTTGTAGTTATTTCTTCAAATGTAGGCATAGTCATATTTCTTCTTGATGGTGTCATTGGTCTAAATGTTTTAACTGCCATTTAATTTCCCTCCTTCTTTCAGCTTATCTGGTGAAAAATCACCAATAAATCACTTTATTGACGACTATTGCATTCCTTCGAAGAATTCAATAGTGCTTCCTTCAGCTAATGTAACGATAGCTTTCTTATAGTCAGCTCTCTTTCCTACATGTACGCCCATTCTCTTAGTTTTTCCCATAGTTCTGCTAGTCTTTACGTCTGCAACTTTAACGTTGAAAACTTCTTCAACTGCTCTCTTTATTTGAGATTTGTTAGCACTTATGTGAACTATGAAAGTGTACTTATTTTCTGCCATTGCTGCCATACTCTTTTCAGTTATAACAGGCTTTCTTATTATATCATGGCTTGTTAAATTCATTATGCGTACACCTCCTCAATTTTTGATACAGCATCTTTAGTCATAACTACTTTTTCAAACTTAAGTAAGTCATAAACGTTGATGTTGTTTGCAGGTATAACTGCTACACCTTCAATGTTTCTAGCTGACTTATAAACAACTTCATTTGATTCAGCTGTTATGATTAAAGTCTTCTTAGCTTCCATTGCGTTTAGCATGTTAACTACATTCTTAGTCTTGATTGAATCAAATGCTAAATCTTCAACAACAACCATTTGTCCGTCTTGAACTTTAGTTGATAATGCTGACATCATAGCAACTCTCTTCATGCTCTTTGGTATAGCCATTCTGTAATCTCTTGGCTTTGGTGCGAATACAATACCACCCTTGATCCATTGTGGTGCTCTGATTGAACCTTGTCTAGCTCTACCAGTTCCCTTTTGTCTCCAAGGCTTGATTCCGCCTCCTCTAACTTCAGCTCTTGTTTTAGCTGATTGAGTTCCTTGTCTCTTGTTAGCTAATAATGCAACAACTACTTGGTGCATAGCATTTTCGTTTATTTCAATTCCGAATATATTTTCGTTTAATTGGAAATCTCCAACTTTTTTACCTTCTTTATTGAATAATCCTACTGTAGGCATCCTGCTTCCTCCTTTCCTTAAGAAATTAAGCCTTAACTGTATTTCTTATTACTACTGTGCTCTTGTTTGGACCTGGAATTCCACCCTTGATTAGTATTAAGTTTTTATCAGCCATTACTTTAACTACTTCTAAGTTTAATACTGTAGTGTTTGCAGCACCCATGTGTCCTGGCATCTTCTTATTCTTGAATGTTCTTGAAGGATCTGAAGCTGCCCCCATTGAACCTGGTGCTCTGTGGAATTTAGAACCGTGTGACATAGGTCCTCTTTGTTGATTCCATCTCTTGATAACGCCTTGGAATCCCTTACCTTTTGAAACTCCTGATACGTCAACCTTATCTCCTGCTGCAAATACATCAGCCTTTATTTCTTGACCAACTTCATATTCGCTAGCATTTTCTAATCTGAATTCTTTAAGAGTTCTTCTTAATGAAACTCCTGCTTTTGCAAAGTGTCCTTGTTTTGGCTTGTTAACTAATTTTTCTCTTACGTCTCCAAAACCAACTTGTATTGCATCATAACCATCGTTTTCGATAGTTTTCTTTTGAGTTACAACACATGGACCTGCTTCTACAACTGTTACTGGAATTACTTTACCATTTTCATCGAAAATTTGAGTCATTCCTATTTTCTTACCAATTATAGCTTTTTTCATGTATTTACACCTCCAAAACTTATCAGCGGATTGCTATGCAATCGTAATAGTTCAATGTCTTTATTATAATTTTGCTATTATAGCTTGATTTCGATATCTACACCAGCTGGTAGATTTAATCTCATTAATGCATCAACAGTTTTTGGTGATGGATTAACGATATCTATAAGTCTCTTGTGAGTTCTTATTTCGAATTGTTCTCTTGAGTCCTTATATTTGTGAACTGCTCTTAATATAGTAACAACATCTTTTTCAGTAGGTAGTGGTATTGGACCTGCAACCTTAGCTCCTGTTGACTTTGCAGTTTCAACGATTTTTTCTGCTGATTGATCTAATATTGTGTGATCAAAAGCTTTTAATCTGATTCTTATTTTTTGTTTTGACATCTTGGTTTCCCTCCTTTTCATGTACGCTTTACTTCTAACGCACAACAGCGGTTCTCCTATAAACTGTTCCTGGTGTTTCATAACTTTAGGAAAGAAATATAGAATCCCTGTCGTCGGATTCTAGATCCTGACATACTCATCAAGAATTCCCCGGAAGTCCGGCAACCTCTTGATTCATCGCCGCATGCTATACAACTTCTACATTATACTATTAAAATTTATCTTTTTCAAGTAATTTTTAATTTTAAATTTTAAATTATTTTTAATTTTTCTTCGTCAAAATTAATTCGCTTTCTATATTTTAATAGGATTTTAAATAAATATCAAGTATTTTATTTAAGTAATTTTCTAGTTAGTATTGTAAACTTTTACTTGTTTTTATTATTATACAATTTATCTGTATAACAAAAAAATAGTAAGAGACGTCTCTCTTACTATTTTTAATAAATGGAATTTATTATTACTATTCGATTACGCTAGTAACAACTCCTGAACCTACAGTTCTTCCACCTTCTCTGATTGCGAATCTTAATCCTTCTTCCATAGCTACTGGGTGGATTAATTCAACGTTCATGTCGATGTGGTCTCCTGGCATTACCAT
>NZ_JAXFPT010000049.1:0-26713 GCF_034179595.1 Clostridium sp. | reverse complement strand
AAATTTGAAAATAAATCATTAATACGTGCTTTTTTATTTTTAGCTAAATTCATTGTAAAAGTACAAATACCAACTGAAACTAATCCACCAAGCAACAATCTACTTAATGATGAACACATAAGTACTAAATAAATTAAAAATAATATTATTGCAATTACCCAATTTCCTTTAAGTTGATCTTTAGCTAAACTTTTAACCTCGTATCTACTGATCATCACTACAATTCCTCCTATTTTTATCTTAACATTATACTATATTTATATTTTATTTTTTGTCTTTTTATTTGTTACAAAAATATTCCCTAAAAGATTTAACTTTTTAGGGATATTTAATGTTTCTATTATAAAGCTTTTTCTATTTCATCTAGCATTAATTCTGTAGACATTAATCCACTTCCACCTAAATACCAAACTTGAGTGTCTAAGTAAATTATTTTTCCATCTTTATAAGCTTTAGTCTTTTTTGTTAAGTCATTTTCAACAACATCTTTAGCAGGTTTTTGATTTCCGCCAGCAACAATACCTTTATCGATAACAAATAGATAATCTGGATCTTTTGAAACTAAATATTCATATGAAATGTTTTGTCCGTGCTTTGATACTTCTATCTTTTCATCAGCAGGAGTAAATCCAAACTTATCATACATTATTCCAAATCTTGAACCCTTACCAAATACACTCATTTTTCCTTCATTAACCATTGTAACTAAAGCAGTCTTATTATCAGCATTTATCTTTTTGTTTATTTCTTCTACTCTTTTATTTAAACTATCCATTTTTTCTTTTAATTCGTTTTCTAGACCATATATAGTTCCTATAGCTTTTAAATTTGCTTCTAATGATCCAAAATGATTGCTACCATCTGTACCTAACATAATAGTTGGTGCAATCTTCTTTAATTCTTCATAAAAGCTTTCTTGTCTACCTTCTATTATTATTAAATCTGGATTTAATTCATTTATTTTTTCCATATCAATTTCTTTTAAAGTTCCAACATCAGCATATTTATCATCTTTATACTTACTTAAGTAATTTGTTAAATTTGCTTTTGCAAGTCCAATTGGCTCTTTACCAATTGTATTCATAATATCTAATGAACCATAATCTAAAACAACAACTCTTTCTGGATTTTTAGGAACCTTTGTTTCTCCCTTTCTGTGAGTTATAGTAACCATTTCTTTGCCAGCTAAGGCACTTTCTTTATTTACATTAAGTTTTGATAAAGCAAAAAATCCTCCTAAAGCTATAATAATTGCCCCAACTATTAACCCTATTTTTTTATTCATTGTTATCCTCCTATTTTAAAAATATACACATATTCTTTGATTATTTATTTCAGTTACATTGAAATCCATATCGTAAATTTTGCTTAATTCAGAATTATTAATAACCTCTTCTGACTTGCTATTTTTAACTAGCTTTCCATCTTTAAGAGCTACTATATTATCTGAATAACATGAAGCAAAGTTTATATCATGAAGTACAATAACTATTGTCTTTCCTAAATCATTTACCATTTTTCTAAGTAATTTCATCATCTCTACAGAATGCTTCATATCTAAATTATTTAAAGGTTCATCTAAAAGTATATAATCAGTATTTTGAGCTATAATCATTGCAATATAAGCTCTTTGTCTTTGACCACCACTTAATTCATCTAAATATTTATCTTTAATATCCGTAAGGCTCATATACTCGATTGCATCACAGACAAACTTTTCATCTTCCTTTGTAAGCTTTCCTTCACAATATGGAAATCTACCAAAAGAAACAAGTTCTTTTATAGTTAATTTGATGTTTATATTATTGCTTTGTCTTAGTATAGATATCTTCTTTGAAAGTTCTTTAGAGTCCCACTTTCTAATTTCTTTTCCTTCTATAAAAACTTCTCCAGAGTCCATATCCATAAGTCTAGATATCATAGATAAAACTGTACTTTTACCTGCACCATTTGGTCCTATAAAAGATGTTATTTTACCTTTTTGTATATTAAATGAAACATTATCGCAAACTTTTTTATTTCCGTAAGTTTTTACTAAATTCTTTATTTCTATCATACCTTGCTCTCCTTTAATAAAAGATATATAAAGTAAATTCCTCCAACGAAATTGATTATGATTGATATAGTTGTATTAAATGTAAATAATCTTTCTACTAACACTTGTCCACTTACTAAAGCTATAATACTTATTAAGCTACTTCCAATAAGTAAAGTGCTGTGCCTAAATGTATTAAACATTTGATAAGTTAAATTTACAACTAATATTCCAAGGAATGTTATTGGTCCAACTAATGCAGTAGATACTGCAACTAATGTAGTTACTATTAAAAGAATTTTTTTAGTTAATTTATCATAATCAATCCCTAAATTTATTGCTTGATCTCTTCCAAGTGACATAACATCTAGCTTTTTTACATCGTCATAGATAAAAGCAAATATTAAAAGTACTATTACAATTGATATAAATAGTATTTTTGTATTTATTGAACTAAATGATGCAAATAATCTACTTTGAAGTGTTTCATATTCATTAGGATCTATAAGAAGTTGCATAAATGTTGACATACTTCTAAACAAGCCTCCAAGTATAGTTCCTACTAATAAAATAATCATTATATTTTGATTTTTCTTCTTAAACAATAAATTAAAAAGTATAAATGAAAATCCAATCATCAAGATACCTGAAACTAAGAAATTCATTGTATTATTTGTCATCATTATAGAACTAGCTCCAAATGTAAAAACAGTTATAGTTTGTACAAATCCATATAATGAATCTAAGCCTATAATACTTGGTGTTATTATTCTATTATTTGTTACAGTTTGGAAAAGTATTGAAGAGATTGATACTGCTCCACCTGCTAATATAATTGCTATAACCTTCGGTATTCTTTTATTTAAATTGTAATTAAAGTTTTGTTCATTTAATCCCCAAAATAAATAAAACAATACAGCTACTATTGACACTAAAGTTAAAATCATTAATTTTTTTTTGTTACTTTTCATTACTTATTCCTCCTAAGTATTAAATAAAGGAATATAACTCCACCTATAACTCCAACTGTAAGGTCAATTGGAATTTCATAAGGAAATATCACTATTCTACTAATCACATCACAAGCTAATACAAAGATTGATCCTAATAGTGCAACCTTTGGCATATTTTTAGCTAAATTATCACCTTGCATAATTGAAACAATATTAGGCACTATAAGCCCTACAAAAGGAACACTTCCTACTGTAATTATTACTAATGCAGATATTAATGCTACTATCCCTAGACCTATATTAGTTACTTTTTTATAATTTAATCCAAGATTTGTAGACATCTCTTCCCCCATACCTACTAATGTAAATTTATGTACGTATGTAAAAGCTAATATAACCATAGGTATACTTAAAAATAACATTTCATAATTCCCTTTTATGATGCTTGAGAAATTTCCTTGTAAGAATGAACCCATATTTTGAACTAAGTTAAATTTAAATGCAAAGAAATCAGTTATAGAGCCTATTACGTTTCCAACCATTATTCCTACTAGCGGAATAAATATAGTATTTTTAGCTTTAACTTTTTTTAATATAGTCATAAATATGAAAGTTCCAAGTAAAGAAAAGATAAATGCTAAGATCATCTTTTGAGTCATAGTTACTGATTCAAATGATATTATTGAGATTAGTACTCCAAGTTTTGCTGAATCTATAGTTGCAGCAGTTGTAGGTGATACAAATTTATTATTACTTATTTGTTGCATTATAACTCCACAAATGCTCATACCGCACCCAGCTACTAAAATACTAATAAGTCTTGGTACTCTGCTTATGAGTAAGATATGTAATTCTTCTTGTCCCATACTAAATATATTTATATCAGCTACTCCAATGAATAACGAAATTATCGATAATATTAGTGTAACTATAATTAAGTATCTATTTTTCATAAAATCCCCCACTTCTTGAAAATGATAACTCTTATCATTTAGCACATATATAATAATATCTTACTATTTTTTTCCCGTCAATATTTTATTAACATTTTGTTAAAAATTTTTTAATATATTTTCTTATCTATTTGCGATTTATAATTTTAAGTTATATAATTTTTATATAAATTTTAATTTTTTTAAATTATAAGGAGGAATTATGCCTAGTTTAATATTAGAAGGTGGTACATTTAGGCCAATATTTACTGCTGGGATATTAGATGCCCTTTTAGATAACAATATTATGTTTCCATATTGTATTGGAGTTTCCGCTGGAATAAGTAACGCATTTTCATACTTTTCTAATCAAAAAGGAAGAAATCTTGAAATAATACAAAACTACAGAAATGATAAAAGATACTTAGGTTTTAGGAATTTCTTGAAACACAAAAGTCTATTTGGATTAGATTTTGTTTTTGATGAAATTCCAAATAAGTTACTTCCTTATGACATGGATGCACTTAAAAAATATGATGGAAAAGTGTTAGTCGGTGTAACTAATGCAAAAAGCGGTAAAACAGAATACTTAGATGGCAAGAAATTAGATGCAAAAAATACTATGCTTAGAGCTACTTGTGCAATTCCAATAGTTTTTCCTGCTATAAAACTTAATAACAATTACTATTATGATGGAGGGATTTGCGATCCAATTCCAATAAGAAAAGCTATTGAAGACGGAAATGAAAAACATCTAATCGTATTAACAAGACCTGAAAGTTATAGAAAAACACTTAGTCGTGGAAGCAAAATAGCTTCTAAATTAATCGGAAGAAAATATTCAAATTTAAAAAATGCATTTCTTACAAGACATAAAATGTATAATGAAACAGTTAGATTCTGTGAACAATTAGAAAGAGAAGGCAAAGCAATAATATTAAGACCAAGAGAAGATCAAGCTATAGATAGTTTTGAAAAAGACGTTAATGTATTAAGACAAGCTTACAACAATGGTTATAACATGGCAATTGAAAGATTAGATGATATAAAAAGTTTATTTACCTAAAAATTATATACATAATAAAAGAGGACATTTTTTATGTCCTCTTTTATTACTTTTTATCTCTTATATTAAGTATACATCTTTTACCTTCTGTAGTATAACATTGATTACAAGATACACATTTTGGTTTCTTTAAATCTCCACTTGCCCAAATATTTACTAAGTCTGGTTCTGCAGTTAGAGGCCTTGCTAATGAGAAATATTCTATTTTAGTATTATTTAATATATCTTCCATAACATCTACATGTCTATTTCCACCTATTAATATAACTGGAATATCTACTTCATCTGCAAGCTTTGCTGCATAATCTTTAAAATATGATTCATTATCTTTTGACATTACAACCTTTGTTCTTGATGCTGCTAAGTTATTTTCAACAACTTCTTTTATAGAGCCGTTTCCCCCACTTACTTCTATAGCATCTATACCAAGATTAGCTAATTTTTTAGCAACATAAAGACTATCTTCTTGAGTTAATCCACCTTCACTTACATAATCTGCTGAATTTATCTTTATAAGAACTGGGAAATCATCTCCAACCTTTTCTCTTATAGCTTCATATATTTCAAATACTATTCTTCCTCTATTTTCTATATTTCCACCATATTCATCAGTTCTTTTATTAAAATAAGGTGATAAGAATTGGCTTAAAAGATATCCATGTGCACAGTGTATTTCTACTCCATCAAATCCAGCTTTCTTTACTCTTAAAGCAGCATCTGCATGTGCTTTTATTAAAGTTTTAATATCTTCTTTTGTCATTTCCTTAGCCCAAGTTTTATTTACTTCATCTTGCATAGTTGAAGGACCCCATATAGTTCTTTCTCCAACATTAAATCTAGTCATAAAACCACCATATGCTATTTGCATTATTATGTTTGCCCCATGTTTATGTATCATATCTGTAAATTCTTTATATTCATCTATAAATGAATCATTATATATTCCAAGCATACCTGGATTTGGTTGTTCATTTTCAGTTACGAATGCATATCCTGTTATTATAGTTCCAACTCCACCTTTTGCTAGTTCCTCATATATATCAGATAATTCTTTAGTCATGTGCCCTTTTTCATCAGCTAATCCTTCCCATAAAGCACCTCTAAAAATCCTATTTTTCATATTCATATTTAATAATTTAGTATTATCAAAAATTGATTTCATCTTAAAGCATCTCCTAAAAACTTAATTCAAAAACTATATAAATAAATATAAAGTGTTATTTAATATTTTACAAGTACTCACTTTTTTGTAAGTATAGCTTATTATTATTTTAATTAATAAAATTAAATAATAAATTATATTTAGAATTAAGGGCAGATAAAATTATCCGCCCTTAATTTATTCTTTATCTTCTAATAAATTTAGATATTCTCCATAGCCTTGCTGTTCCATATCTTCTTTTCTTATGAACCTTAAAGCTGCTGAATTTATACAATATCTAAGCCCGCCTAATTCTTTTGGACCATCACAAAAAACATGACCTAAATGAGAGTCAGAATCTTTTGCTCTAACTTCTATTCTATCCATATTAAAACTAGTATCTCTTTTTTCTTTTATTAAGCTCCTACTAATAGGTTTAGAAAATGCTGGCCATCCACAACCTGATTCAAATTTGTCTGTGGATAAAAATAGTGGTTCTCCACTTGTTATATCAACATATATTCCTTCTCTAAAATTATCCCAGTAATCATTTCCAAATGGTGGCTCTGTACCATTTTCTTGAGTTACTTTATATTGTAAATCTGATAATTCTTCCTTCAATTGTTTTTTACTTAATTTTTTATACTTATTCATTTTTCCCCCTCATAGCATTTGGTATTTATTCATAGTTTATACCTTTATCTAAATCTATATTCATACATTATATATTTTATATACTAAATATATTATTCCTCTATTTTAGGTGTAAAATCAATAGAATTTGTAAATAATAAATAAGAAATATAAATTAAGGAGAGAATTTTATGGCTACTATAACAGGCGTTGTTAAATGGTTTAATCAAGAAAAGGGATATGGATTTATTTCTTGTGATGATGGCAATGATGTTTTCGTTCATTTTTCAAATGTAAAGGAAGAAGGAAACAACAAAGATCTTCATGAAGGAGAAAATGTTTCATTTGATATAACTGAAGGTCAAAAAGGCCCTATGGCTATAAATGTTCACAAGATTTAATCTTAAATTTAAAAACACTACCTCATTTTAAGGTAGTGTTTTTTATATAACACTTAATTAAGAAATTATATCATTTATATATTCTTTAATAAGCATTCCAAATTCTCCACTTTTATCTACTATCTTGGCATTATAAATATTATAATCATCTTCAATTAATTCAACCATATCTAAGTTTAACTTGCCATTTTTTATATATAAAGCTAAACCATAAGAACATTCTATTGAAAATTTCATATCACCTGTATTTATAAGCTTTTCTTCGCATTTATAATCATGGAAGTTTTCAGATGATTCTTCATAGCATTCTCCTTCTGCTATTCTATATTGTATTCCATTAATAAATCTAAAGTATGTAACATTTTCATCGCAGATTCCACCAAGCATCAAAAATAAACCGTATTCTTCTTTTTTAACAAATTCAATCAAATTATCCTTATATAAATCTTCTTTTATCTTATTTTCTATTTTAAAGCTCTTTAAATCTATTATATCAATTAAATCTATCAATTTTTCATTTTTAAGTGATTTATATATATTCTTTAAATCCATCTCATATTTTTCTAATAAATTTTCTATTTTTTCGTTTGATAAATCTAGAATAATCTTATCCATATAATAAAACTCCTCTAATTAATTTTTAATTATTAAATTTAAAACTTCCTTAGTATAACATAGTTTTTTATTAAAATCTATAAAAAAGAATTGTTACATTACAGTAACAATTCTTTTTAATCTTATAAATCTTTTTCTGTTGGTATAGAATCTATAGCTCCATAATTAGTGCAAGTTATTGCTCCAACCTTATTTCCATAAGCTATTATTTCTCTCCACTTATCAAAGTCTATTTCTTTTTTATTTTCTATTTCTGATATTCTTTTAAGAACTCCACCTACAAAAGCATCTCCTGCTCCTGTTGAATCTACTTGTTTAATCTTAATTGATGGTATTACTTCAACATTATTTCCATCGCTTATAAGAGTTCCTTCTGCTCCTAAAGTTACAGCAACAAATTTAGCTCCAAATTCATGTAACTTTTTAACACCTTCTTTTATATCATCTTCTTTAGTTATTAATTTAATTTCTTCATCACTAACCTTTATAAAATCTGCATATTTTATAAAGCTCTTGCAATCTTCAACAAACTTATCTAAATCTTGTATTAACATATCTCTATAATTTGGGTCAAATGATATAAATATGTTGTTTTCTTTTGCATGTTCTAATAATTTAAAATAAGTATTCTTTAATTCTCCATCTAAGAATCCTGTTGCTGAACCAAAATGTATTATATCATTATTATTGATTTTTTCTAAATCTATATTATCAAATGAATACTTTCCATCACTACCTCTATGGAATTCAAAATCTCTTTCTCCATTTTCATCAATGGCAACAAAAGCTAGTGTAGTATATCCATCCATTTTAGTCATTTCTGTGTTTATATCTAATGACTTTAGCATATCTACTAAGAATCTTCCAAAAGAATCATCTCCAACTTGACCT
This sequence comes from Clostridium sp., assembly GCF_034179595.1. Classification (GTDB taxonomy): domain Bacteria; phylum Bacillota; class Clostridia; order Clostridiales; family Clostridiaceae; genus Clostridium. Next base: position 18,046 of record NZ_JAXFPT010000049.1, on the reverse strand, counting down.
AAAAAGTATGCTTCTCCACCAAGTTTACAAACTGCTGCTGAAACATTTGCTGGCGCACCACCTGCTTTTTTCTCAAAATTAACTCCACTTTTAAGTCCTGTTCCTATATCTTTACCTATAAAATCAATTAATAATTCACCTATACAAAATACCTTATTCATAGTATCTCACCTCTTCCATTTTATCATTTTCTAGTCTTAAAATAAATTCTTTTTTATAATACCACTTATTTGGCATTATATCTATATTTAAACGTTATTTTAAATAATCTTCTAATACTTTCTTAACTATAGGTGTAACTGCATGAGAACCACCTTGATCTTTTACATCTTCTAAAATCATTGATATTGCAATTTTTGAATTCTTTGTATCTACTGCTACAAACCAACCATTTTCTTTTCCACTTTCATCATTTTGATTTTCTTTTATTTCTGCTGTTCCTGTTTTTCCTGCAAGACTTATTCCAGGTATTTTAACATCTGTTGCTGTACCTCCATCACTATTAATTGGTGCTTCAAAAGCTTCTATTAAATTCTTTATATACTTAGAATTTATAGCACCTCTTTTCCAAACTTTAGCTTCTTTATTTATGCTTGTAACTAATCTTGGCTCCATTATGTCTCCATTATTTCCAAGAGTACTATATGCTAATGCTATATTTAATGGAGTAACCATTATCTGTCCTTGTCCATATCCACTATCTGCTAATGATATATCATTTTTTATTTCTCCATCATTAGATATTTGCGAATTCTCCATAGGATACTCAAAATTCATCTTATCTCCAATACCAAATCTTTTAGCCGTTTCTATAAATTTAGAAGCTCCAACATCTAATGCAACTTGTGCAAAATAGATATTATCTGAATATTTAACAGCATCAATTAAATTTATAGGACTACCTGTATCTTTTACTCTTGTTATTTTATAGTCTCCCCAAGTGCTATCTTTTTGCCATGTAGTTCCTTTAATATCTTTAGTTTTATTTAAATCTATAACTCCATTTTCTAAGCCACTAGTTGCTGTTATTAATTTAAATGTTGATCCTGGAGAATAAGTTTTGTTAAATCTATTTTCTTGTACTTCATAATTTGTATCTTCTAATTCTTTCTTTTGAGTTTTAGTCATATATGTTGTATACATATTTGAATCATAAGAAGGTGAACTAACCATAGCAAGAACTTCTCCAGTTTTAGGATTAACTGCAGTTGATGCTCCTTTTTGACCTTTCATTTCATCATATATTTTAGATTGAAGCTTTGGATCTATAGAAATCTTAATATCTTTTCCATTTTGAGGTTCACTCTTTGCAATTGATATTTTTTCATTTCCTCTTTCTATATATATTTCTCCACCATTTTTCTTTCTTAATGTATCTTCATATACTTGCTCTAAGCCACTTTTACCAATTACACTAGTTGAAGTATATCCCTTATCCTTCATTTTTTCTAATTCTTCAGCTGTTATTGATCCTATATATCCTAAAAGTCTCCCAAATGCTTCTCCTCCATTATAGATTCTTGAAGTTGTAGTTTGAATTATTATACCTTCAGATTCACGATTTTCTAGTTTTTTAACCTTTTCATCTGTAGGAAGTATTTTTACAATTTCAACAAAGTTTCCTGGATTTTTATTTGCGTCTAATTTTTGTTTTATATTATCTTCGCTTATATCAAGAATTTTTGCAATTTCACTTATCTTTTTATCTTTATCTTCTTTGTCAAATACCATTGGATGAATTCCTATAACATAAGCTGTCCCATCTTCAGCTAAAGCTTTTTCATTTCTATCTAAAATTTTACCTCTAGTTGCTAAAAGAGTTTGAACCCTTACCTTATCCCCTTCAAGCATTTGAGGTAATATTAAATTATCATTCCATTCAATTTTATAATTTTTATCTTCCTTTACCAAATTTACTTTAAAATCTTTTAGTTCTACCTTACCTGCCATAGTGTCCATAGTTAACGCAAATGGTATAGATATACTATCATCATTTTTTTCTATTTCATCTTGCTCAATAACTATATTGCTTGCTCCCATAGCGCTATAAATATTATTTAATCTATAAATAAATTCTTCTTCTGTAATTTTGCTTTTAGAATCAGTACAAAGCATTTCATATATTGCTTTATAATCTTTTTCTATTAATTTTTGCTTATAATCATTAAATACATTCTTTGCCTTATCAGTAGTTCCACAACCAACTGAAAATATAGCAATTCCTAAAATCATAATTAATAGCATTACTTTTTTATAAATCTTCATTCTTCCTTCTCCATTCTTATATTCTCATAAATTATACCATATAGTATTATATATAACAAATATGTAAAACAGATATAAGCTATTAAAAATAATTTTGTTTTAATGATTATCTAATAAAAAAGAAGTAAGATTAGATTCTAATCTTACTTCTTTTTTTAAAATTATTTTTCTGAATATAATTTAACTATATTTATTATTGTTTCAACAGCCTTTTTCATTGATTCTATTGCTATATATTCATATCTTCCATGGAAGTTTTCTCCACCAGTAAAGATGTTTGGTGTTGGAAGTCCCATAAATGATAATCTGGCTCCATCAGTACCACCTCTTATAGGTTGTATTTTAGGAACTATATCAGCCATTTCCATAGCCTTCTTTGCAGTATCAACTATGTGCATTACTGGTTCAATCTTTTCTTTCATGTTTCTATATTGTTCTTTTATTTCCACACTAATGATATCACCATATTTAGCATTTAACTTTTCTGCTATATCTTCAAATTGTTGTTTTTTCTTTTCAAATCCTTCTTCAAAGAAATCTCTTATTATAAATGACATTTGTGTATTTTCTACACTTCCTTCTATACCTAAAAGGAATGAAAAACCTTCATAGCCTTCTGTCTTTTCTGGCACTTCATCTTGTGGAAGAAGACTTACAAATTCATGTGCAACTAATATTGAATTGATCATCTTTCCTTTTGCACTACCTGGGTGAACATTTTTACCCTTTATATTAACTTTAGCTGATGCAGCATTAAAGTTTTCAAATTCTAATTCACCTAATGGTCCACCATCTAATGTATATGCAAAGTCTGCATCAAAGGCTTTAACATTAAAATGATCAGCTCCTTCTCCTATTTCTTCATCAGGAGTAAAGCAAATCTTTATGTCTCCATGTTTTATATCTGGATTATTTATTAAATATTCCATTGCAGTTATTATTTCTGAAATACCTGCTTTATCATCTGCCCCTAAAAGTGTTGTTCCATCTGTTGTTATAAGAGTTTTTCCTACATAATTTTTTAATTCTGGTAATTCATTTGGATCTAATTTTATATTAAGTTCTTTATTTAATACAATTACATTACCATCATAGTTTTTTACGATTTGAGGATTAACATTCTTTCCGCTCATATCTGGAGCTGTATCCATATGAGATATAAAACCTATAGTTGGTATGTCTTTTTTATCTGAATTACCTTTAAGTGTTGCATAAACATATCCAAATTCATCAACATGAACATCAGAAAGTCCAATTTCTTTAAGTTCTTTTTCTAAAATTCTTCCAAGTTCTAATTGTCCTTTTGTACTTGGAGTAGTTCTTGTTGTTTCATCTGATTTAGTATCAACCTTTACATATTCTAAAAATCTTTCATCGACTTTTTTCATAATTTAAGCCCCTTTCAAATTTAAATATATCTTATTATACAACTTTATAACTTTATATACCAAAATTTCTATAATTATTTTAATTTTATTCATATTTATATTTTTATTATAAGTAATTTTATTTACTTTAAACAATGCATATATTCTCTAGCATTTTTTCCTTCTACTAAATAAGATTGTCCTTTTGAACAAAAGATTGAAGTACTTGTATACTCAATATCTGCATTTTTATCGTAATTTTTTTCTTTTATTATTTCCTCTTCATTATGACAAATATCATATCCATCAAATAATAAGCTAAGACTACCTTTTCCTTTTGTAAAACTTACAAATTCTAATGGATAATTCATAAATTCCTTTACAGGACCTCTCCCTTTAACAATTACTTTATCCTCATAATTTACAGGCTCTTCAAATTCACCATTCATCTTTTGAATATCTGATAAAACTCTTCCTATATAATCCATACTTACATCAATCTTAAATTTATAATATGGCTCAAGTAATATACAATTTGCAGATTCTAAGCCTTGTCTTAATGCTCTTTTAGTTGATTCTCTAAAATCTCCACCACTTGTATGCTTATTGTGTGCTCTTCCTGTAAGTAATGTTATTTTAAGATCAGTAATTGGACTTCCTGTAAGTATTCCTCTATGTTCTTTTTCAAATATATGAGTTTTTATAAGATTTTGATTTCCAATACTTAAATCATCAACATGACATTTATTTTCAAAGATTATGCCACTTCCTCTTTTACCTTCTTCTATCTTCAAGTGAACTTCTGAATAATGACCTAATGGCTCAAAATGACCACACCCTAAAGCTTCTCCTTTTATAGTTTCTTTATATAAGATTTCTGGATTTCCAAAATCTATATCTAGATTAAATCTATCAAGTAAAACTTCTTTTAAAACCTCAAGCTGAATCTTTCCCATTATACTTATATGCATCTCTTTTAAAGCTTCATCCCAAACTACATTTAAACTATCATCTTCACTTTCTAAGATTTTAAATACTTTTAATACATCATTATAATTAAGCTTTTCATCATATATAACTTTTGCTTTTAATGTTGGAATCATTTCATAATTAAAATGATCATCTATACCAATTGACATACCTGATTTAAGATTTTCTATTCCAATTACACCAAAAACATCACCAGCTAATACTTCATCTATAGCATTAAACTTATTTCCATTATATATTCTTATTCCATTTATCTTTTCACTTATATCTTCATTATTTAAATTAAAGTTAAGTTCATCTTTAGTTTTAAGCTTTCCACTAAGCGCTTTTATAAATGTAACTCTGTTACCTTTATCATCATACCTTACCTTAAATACTCTTCCTGTGAATTTATCTTCGCTTTTATAATCTGTAATAGTAAGTAAATTAAATGCATCTAAAAATTCTAAAATTCCTATATCTAATAATGCAGAACCTTTAAAGCATGGAAAAATTTTATTATTTTTTATTAATTCTTTTAGTTTTATTATCCATAAATCTTTACTTACTTCATCTTCTAAATAAAGATTTAAAAGTTCATCGTCTTTCTCTGCTATAAATTCTTTATCTTCTTCATTTATTTCGTTAGTTATATCAGAATCTATATATAATAAATCTTTAGTTAAATTAATTCTTATTTCATTTAAAATTTTATCTATATCTGCACCTGTTCTATCAACCTTATTTATAAATATAAACGTTGGAATATTATTTTTTCTAAGCATATTCCATATAGTTTCTGTATGCCCTCTAACCCCTTCTACAGCGCTAACTATAAGTATTGCATAATCTAATATAGACATAGCTCTTTCCATTTCTGGTGAAAAATCTACGTGTCCTGGGGTATCAACTAAATAATATGTTGAATCTTTATAATCAAATTTTGCAATATCTGAAAATACTGTTATTCCACGCTCTTTTTCAATTTTATGACTATCTAAAAATGAATCTTTATGATCTACTCTTCCTCTACTTCTAATGCTATTAGTATGATAAAGTAATTGCTCTGAAAATGTAGTTTTTCCTGAATCTACATGAGCAAATATCCCTATAGTTTTTTTCATATTTATACTCCTTATCTATAACTTTTACAAAAAAATCTTATATCAAAATATTTAAATGCTTATAATTGTATTAATTATATCATCTCTTTATTTTTATTTAAAAACAATAGCTTTAAATAATATAAAAAGAGCCATAAAATATCTTATGACTCTTTTTATATTATTTATTATCTTTTACCCTTATCAAATATCTCTCCAACAGCTTTTGGTGCTCTTGAGCTCTTTGAGAATATTATTAATGCTATTAATGTCATTACATATGGGAATGTCTTTAATATTACTGGTGGGAATGATGCAAGTTCTGGTATAACTTGTGAAACATTAGCTATAGTACTTGCAAACCCAAAGAAGAATGTTGCTCCTAATATTCCAAACGGATTCCATTGTCCAAATATTAAAGCTGCAAGTGCTAAGAATCCAAGTCCTCCAACATCACCATTAAATTCTCCTGCATAAGTTGCAATTATTATTGCTCCTCCAAGTGCTGAAAATGCCCCAGATACCATAACGCCTATATATCTCATCTTATAAACATTTATTCCAGCTGCATCTGCTGCTTGTGGATGTTCACCGCATGCTCTAAGTCTCATTCCAAATGGAGTTTTATAAAGCATAAATGTTGCTACTATAAGTATTACTAAAACAAGCCATGTTGATGCATAAGTCTTTGTAAAGAATAGCTCACCTATTACTGGTATTTTACTTAATACTGGTATATCCTCTGGTATAAATCCTTGCATTATTCTTATATTACCACTACCTGTAATATTTCTAGCTAAAAATACAGTAAGTGCACCTGCTATCATATTTATCGCAGTACCACTTATTATTTGATTTGCATTTAAATTAATGCTTGCAAATGCATGTAATAGAGAAAATATTATTCCAGCTATAGTTGCAACTAAAAGTCCAATCCATATTGGTAAATTACCATCTAATTTATCTTGAAGCGTAACTATTGTAAAAGCTCCGATAAATGATCCAACTATCATAAGACCATCAAGTCCTATATTTGTTACACCACTTCTTTCACTATAAAGTGCTCCAAGTGCTGTTATTAAAAGTGGTATTGTAAATGCAATTGCATAGGGAAATAATTGCTGTAATGTTTCTAGCATACTCCTTCACCTTCCCTTTCATTAATTTTATCATCTACCATAGTTATTTTATTATTATCTACCATAGTTATAAGTTCTTTTTGTTTTTTCTTAACTTTCATTTTAGTTATTAATCTTTCTATTATAACGCTAGTTGCTGCAAAATAGATTATTGTTGCCATAATAGTGTTTGCAATCTCTGGTGGAATTTCTGTCATAGCACTCATAAATCCACTTCCTGTATATAATAAACCAAAGAATAATGCTGCAAATAAAACTCCAATTGGTGAATTTGCACCAAGTAATGAAACTGCTACTCCGTCAAATCCTTGGTTTGGAAGTACACCTATTTGAATAATATTTGTATTTCCAGCAAATTCAACAGCACCTGCAAGACCTGCAAGTCCACCTGAAATCATCATTGCAAGAATAATGTTTTTATTTACAGGTATTCCTGCATATTCAGCTGCATCTCTATTTAATCCAACAGCTTTAAGTTCATAACCTAAAGTTGTTTTATTTAATATAAATCCAACCACAATTATAGCTACTATCGCTAGGATTATTCCTAAATTTATATATGATCCGTCAAATAATTTTGAAAGCCATTCTAATTTAAATAAAGCTACATCTTTAAGAGGTCTTGATTCTGTTTCATATTGCCCTTTAAAATACTTTGGTATCATATAATAAACAAACCAATATACTGTCCAGTTCATCATAATTGTTGATACAACCTCATGAACATTAAATCTAGCCTTTAATATACCTGGAACTGTTGCAATTAAAGCTCCTCCAAGTATACCTGCAATTATCATTAACATTAAAAGTAATGGTCTTGGCATATCAACTGTTAATCCTACAGCTGTTGCACAAAATCCACCAAATAACATTTGTCCAGGAGATCCAATATTAAAAAGTCCTGTTTTAAAAGCAAATGCTACAGATAAACCAGTAAGTATTAAAGGTGTAGCTGTTGCTATAGTATTACCAATTCTCTCTACATTTTTAAGTCCACCTTGGAATAAGTATGTAAATCCTTCTATAGGATTGCTATTTATTGCAAGCATAAGTAATCCACCTGTTAAAAGACCTAAAATGATTGCTAATATAGATACTAGCCCTTTATTAGTTTTCATTCTTTTTACCTCCTTTAACTCCAGCCATCATTAATCCAATTTCATTTTCATCTGTCTCTTTAGTATTTACAATTCCAATAAGCTCTCCACCATTTACAACTGCAATTCTGTCAGAAAGATTTAAAACTTCATCAAGTTCTAATGAAACAAGAAGAACTGCTTTTCCTTTATCTCTTTGTTCTACTAATCTTTTATGAATATATTCAATTGAACCAACGTCAAGCCCTCTAGTTGGTTGAACTGCTATTAATAAATCAGGATTTAATTCTATTTCACGCCCAATAATAGCCTTTTGTTGATTACCTCCTGATAATCCTCTAGCTTTTGATATTGCACCTTCTCCAGATCTTACATCAAATTCTTTTAATATTTTTTCTGCATGTTTTCTTATTGCAAGTTTATTAAGTATTCCCTTTTTGGAAAAAGGCTTTTTATTGTAAACTTCTATTATCATATTTTCTTCTAAAGTATAGTCTAATACAAGCCCTCTCTTATGTCTGTCTTCTGGTATATGTGCTATTCCCTTATCAATTCTTTTTCTAGTTTTTTCTTTTGTTATATCTTCTCCTTTATATATAACACTTCCACTTTCTACTTTTCTAAGACCTGTAATAGCTTCTACTAATTCTGTTTGTCCATTTCCTTCAACACCAGCAATTCCAAGGATTTCTCCTCCTCTTAAAGATAATGACAAATTCTTAAGGCCTAATACTTTCTTATTATTTTTAACTGAAATATTTTCAACTCTTAATACTTCACTCTTTAAATTTGCTTCTTTTTTTTCTACTTTAAAAGATACATCTCTTCCAACCATCATTTTAGCCATTTGAGCTTCTGTAGTATCTTTAGTATCAACTGTACCTATATACTTACCTTTTCTTATTACTGTACATCTATCTGATACTTCTTTTATCTCTTTTAACTTATGAGTTATTAAAATAATTGATTTTCCCTCTTTTGTTAATCCCTTGATTATTTTAATTAAATCATCTATTTCCTGAGGGGTTAAAACTGCTGTTGGTTCATCAAGTATTAATATATCTGCATTTTTATAAAGCATCTTTAATATTTCAACTCTCTGTTGCATACCAACAGAAATGTCCTCTATCTTTGCATATGGATCTACATTTAATCCATAACTTTTTGAAAGTTCTTCTATTTTTTTAGCTGCACTTTTTATATCTACAACTAACCCTTTTTTAGGCTCACATCCTAAAATTATGTTTTCTGTTACTGTAAAATTTTCAACTAATTTAAAATGTTGATGTACCATACCTATGCCTAAATCATTTGCCTTGTTAGGATTTGTAATTTTAACTTCTTTTCCATTTATCTTAATAGTTCCTCTATCTGGCTGGTACATTCCAAAAAGCATTCCCATAAGTGTTGATTTACCCGCACCATTTTCCCCTAATAATGCGTGTACTTCACCTTTTCTTAATTGAAGATTAATATTATCATTTGCAACAATACCTGGAAATTCTTTTCGAATATTAAGCATTTCTACTGCATATTCCATTTATATCTTCCTCCACAAATTATGTATACTTAAAAGGGGCGATTCATCGCCCCAAGTTTTTTATTTTATAAAATCTACTTAATTAAATCGCCTTTTTCTTGTGAAACTACAAGTTCTCCTGATTTAATTTTTGCAGATACATCATTTGCTGCTTTGATAGCTTCATCACTTAAATTAGGATTTTCTTCTGGTATACCCACACCATCATTTTTAGCATCATATGTTAAAGTCTTTCCACCTTGGAATTTACCATCTAATTCTTCTTTAATCATATCAAAAGTAGCTTTATTTATTTTCTTAACTGCTGAAGTTAATATGATTGATTTTTCTTTTCCATCTTTATCTTTGTATAATCCTTCTGTATATTGGTCAACATCAACACCTACAACCCAAGCTTCTTCGCCTCTTTGCGCTCTAGCTTTTGCTTCTGTAATAGCTCCAGCTCCAGTACCACCTGCTGCTGTAAAGATTACATCAACTCCTCTATCGTACATCTTAGCTGCAATTTGTTGTCCACCTGGTGTATTATTAAATGTTCCTTCATATATAACATCTTCTTTGTTCATAGTAATCTTAGTTCCTAAGTTATCGTTAGCATACTTAACACCTTGTTGGAATCCCCAGTTAAATCTTTGAACTGATGGTATTTCCATTCCACCTATAAATCCAAACTTAGCTTCTTTCATCTGAACTGCTGATGCAACTCCAGCTAAGAATCCTGATTCATGTTCAGCAAAGAATATTGATACAGTATTTTCCTTAACTACTGGTTTAGCATCTTTTTCCCCACTATTTGGAGCTCCATCTATTATTACAAATTTTGCATCTTTATATCTATCTTGTGCTTCAAATATAGCAGTTTCAAATTTAAATCCTGGTGCAACTATAAACTTATTTCCAGCATCATACTGATCACCTATTGATTTTAAATAATCTGCTGTCTTTTCACCTGCTGGTTTTAAGTATTTCTTTGATACTCCAAGTTCTTTTTCAGCTTCAACTATTCCTTCCCAAGAACCTTGGTTAAATGATTTGTCATCAATTGTCCCTGAATCTGTTACCATACCTACTTTTAAATCTGATTTTTTAGTTGATGTACTTTCACTTTCAGTTGATCCACATGCCATTAACCCTGTTGCCATCATTAAAGTTAATGCCATTGCAATGAATTTCTTTTTCATGTTTTTCCCCCCACAAATTTTCTTTTGATAATTCCCTATTAATTGCGCAATATAATAATTAATTTATTATATAATAATTGATTTTTTTCCCAATCTCAATATTTTATTAAATTTTTGTAAATTTCTTATTAACGTATATTTATTTTTGTTAATTTGTCAATATTCGTCATATTTAAGAGGAAATTTATTTTTATAAATTATAATAATTCATCATTTCTTATCTAATAAGATTATTTTTACAATAAAAAAAGAACATCAAATTTGATGTTCTTTTTAATGAAACTATAAATTATATATTACTTTTCTGCTTTCTTTTCAGCTTTTCTTTCTTCTTTCTCAGCCTTTTTTTCAGCCTTTCTTTCTTCTTTTTCTTCTCCTTTTTCTTCTTTTTCAGCTTCCTTTTCAGCTTTTCTTTCTAATTTTTCTTCTTTTCTTTCAGCTCTTTTTTCTTCTCTTTCTTCTTTCTTTTCTTCTCTATTAGCTTTTCTATCTAATTTTCTAAGCCATTTTCTTACTATCTTTTCTTCATGCTTTTTGAAATGTTCGTATTTCTTTACTTCTTTTAAAGATTCTTTTAATTCCTTATCAAGATCTCCAAGGCCTAAATTGTAATCTTGTAATTTTGAATATATTTCTTGTAAAGCTTCAATTTCAGCTCTCTTATCTTTAACACTTTCTAGATTCTTTAATAATTCCTTAAGTTCTTTTTTCTTACCTAAAAGTTCAGGATTACTTCCTTCTTCTGCTAATTCAATTAATTCTTCTAACCTATTTTTTAAATATTTTGATGTTGCTTTTTGAAGTGGTTCTTTTATACCAAAATCTTCTAATACTTCTTCAAATCCTTTCATGTTATCATCTAAAAATATTTCTTCAATTTCTAATTCTATATTTTTCATTACGTATTCCTCCTACTTCTCGTAAGATAAATACTAAGTATTAAACCTTTAGTTTAATACTTAGTATTTTCTTCCCTTCTATAGCTTAATTTTACTTTAAATCTATATATGAAAGTATGACTTTAATCACATTTAAAATTAATAATATATTAATCATGTAACAAAGACTAAAAGTTATATTCTAAGTTGTTAAATATTTAAATCTATTATATATTTTAAAAATTATATGTAAAAAGCCATCTTAACTATAAAAGTTAAAATGGCTTTTATATCCTTATCTTCTATGCCTTCTATGAGATCCTCCATTGTTATACCCATTATTATTTGATGAATTATTCATGTTTTGCATAAACATTTCCATAAGTCTATTTATATCTTGTTGACTCATATTGTTAGGATTAAAATTATTTAAATTCATATTATTAGGATTCATATTTCTATTATTGCCTCTATTATTTTGTCCCATATTTCTATTCATAGAATTCATATTTTGCATAGGATTCATGTTTCCTCCCATGCCATTCATATTTCCAAATAAATTCATCATCATATTCATTAAAGGATTTTGACCTTGCATATTATTCATTTGTGGAGCCATGTTATTTCTCATACCTCCCATAGGGTTCATAGCTCCAAATAGCATATTCATAAGATGATTTGCCCCCATCATAGGTCCTCCCATGCCACCCATTGGATTTCCCATTCCTCCCATTGGATTTCCCATACCTCCAAATATCATATTTAATAATGGATTCATAAATACTGTCCTTTATATATTAATTCTCCCTATAATATATTTTAATTTAACTAAATTTGATACATTTTATGTTTTAATACAAAAAAGTAAAGACTTGTATAAAACTATACAAGTCTTTTTATTATTATGCTAATTCTAATGCAATTTTCATCATATTAGTAAATGCAGTTTGTCTTTCTTCTGCTGTTGTTACTTCACCAGTAAATATGCAATCTGATATTGTTAAAATACATAGTGCATTTACTCCAGCTCTAGCAGCATTTGCATAAAGTCCAGCTGATTCCATTTCAACAGCTAAAACCCCCATCTTTTGCCACTTTCTCATTCCTTCTAAGTTATCATCTCCATAGAATACATCACTTGATAATATATTACCTACATTAACATCTATGCCTAAATTTTTAGCCGAATTTACTGCCTTTTCTAATAATTTATAGCTTGCAGATGGTGCAAATGTTCCTGGTAAATTAAATTGATTTAAATAATTTGAGTCTGTGCATGATGCCATTCCAATTACAATATCATGTAACTTTAAGTTTTCTTGTATAGCTCCTGCAGAACCTATTCTTATAAGATTTTTAACCCCATAAAAATGTATTAATTCATAACTATATATTCCTATTGATGGAATCCCCATTCCAGTTCCTTGTACTGATATTCTTTTTCCCTTATAAGTTCCTGTATATCCATACATACCACGTACAGTATTATATTGAACAGGATTTTCTAAAAATGTTTCTGCTATGTACTTAGCTCTTAATGGATCTCCTGGTAAAAGTACTGTTTCTGCTATATCTCCTACTTTAGCATTATTGTGTGGTGTTGGCACTGATTGTGACATAAATAATCCCTCCCTTTCTTTTATATGACATATTGTAACATATTATAATACTTTAGCAAACATTTTCCTAATTTAAATATAAATCTCTTACTAAACTTAGTAAGAGATTTATAAAAATAATTTATTATATTTCTTCTGTATCTGTTTTTAATCTATGTTCATCTAAATCTACATCATCTAATTTAACTATTTTTGTTTTATATTTTACTTTATAATAAATCCATAAAACAATAAATAGTGGTATTCCTATATAAGATGATATTATGCCCATCCATTCTATTCCTTGTGGAGTTATATAAGAAAATCCTTGACCTATTATAACTATTGTACAAAGTATTAACGCTATTATTGGACCTACTGGGAATAATTTTGCCTTATATGGTAAATTTCCCAAACCTTTTCCTTGATGTACATAAGCTTTTCTAAATCTATAATGACAAATAGCTATTCCAAGCCAAGATATAAATCCTGCAAGTCCTGATGCTGCAACAAGCCAAACATAAACTGAACTTTCTGCAAAAATCCCTGTAATGAAACATGCTGATGCAACTATAGTAGTTAATATTATTGCATTTATAGGAACTCCTCTTTTATTTAACTTAGCAAATACCTTTGGTGCCATATTATCTTTTGCCATAGCATATAACATTCTACTTGATGCATACATTCCTGAATTACCTGCTGATAAAACTGATGTTAAAATAACTGCATTCATTAAAGATGCTGCACCTATAATACCTATCTTTTCAAATACCATTGTAAAAGGACTTGTATTAACTCCTGCTTGTGTTGATGGTATTATTAAACCAATAACAATTATTGTACCTATATAAAATAAAAGTATTCTCCAGAAAACTGTATGTACTGCTTTTGGAATTGTTTTTTCTGGATTTTCTGATTCTCCTGCTGCAATACCTATAAGTTCTGTACCTTGGAATGAGAATCCTGCAATTAAAAATATAGAAAAGATTGATTTAAATCCTCCAACAAATGGTCCTCCATTTGCATATATATTGTTAAGTCTAGAAGAATCACCTTTTATGATTCCAAGTATCATAAGTAACCCAACTACTAAGAATATAATGACTGTAACAACTTTAATTCCTGCAAACCAAAATTCTGATTCCCCATACCCTTTTGCTGATAAAAGATTAAGACCAACAATAATTATTAAGAAAATAGCACTCCAAACTATACCTGGAACATTTGGAAACCAATATTTCATAACAAGTGAACCTGCTACCATTTCTGTAGCAATTGTTATTGCCCAATTGTACCAATAATTCCAACCTAAAGCAAATCCTAGTGCTGGATCAATAAATTTAGTTGCATATACACCAAATGATCCTGATACTGGCATATATGTTGCCATTTCTCCAAGACTAGTTATTAAAAAATATACCATTATTGCAATTATTCCATATGCTACTACAGATCCACCAATTCCTGCTGTATGAATACTATCTCCCATAGCAAGAAATATTCCTGTACCTATAGAGCCACCAAGTGCAATCATATTTAAATGCCTTGTCTTAAGTCCTCTTTTTAATTCATTACTTTCTTCGTTATTCATATTAAATCCTCCTTAGTTTATTGCAAAAATAAAACTCTGAGGAAAATATCACTCAGAGTAATAAGTTTACGTATAAAAAATATACAAATATATAAACTAATTAGAATCTTTGAATGATAGCTCTCCACAACATAATTTGTGACAATCTAATACATATTATGCATTAAATCAGCATATAACCTTAAAGCATCAATTATACACTTCGGCGAATTCACCTTTCCTATTATTTCACAGTGCTTACCTCCATAATAGTACTATTTAACTTCGCGCCTCTACCTCAATTTATTCATTTTTGCTTGTTAAGAGTTATTATGCTATAAAGCATAATAAAATTCAATATAAATTCCACTTCTTTATAAAATTATTAACAATTTTAATTTATAATGCATATTGTTAATATTTTTGTAAAATTTAAAAAACTACCTAAATTTAGGTAGTTTTTCTTATCTTGTAGCTATTAAGAATTTAGTTTTTATTCCTTGTGCAGTAAACATTTCTTCATGTTCTGTTTTTACATTTTCTTTAAAATCACTATTATGAAGATCATATGTTATATATTTTATATTGAATCCACTTTCTTTAAAGTACTCTAAAGACTCTTCAAATAACTCATCATCATCTGTCTTAAACCATATTTCTCCATTATCTGTAAGGAATTTTTTATAGTTTTCTAATTGTCTAGTGTGAGTAAGTCTTCTCTTTTTATGTCTTTCTTTTGGCCATGGATTACAGAAATTAATATATATTCTTTCGATTCTATCTTCTTCTCCAAGAATTTCATCAATTAATAAAATTTCTTGTGCCATAAGCTTAACATTATCTATGTTTTCTCCTAGCTCATTAAAAGCTTTTTCTATATTTCTCTTTGCTAGTACTAAAACCTCGTCTTTTATATCTATAGCTATGTAATTAATATTCTTATTATGTGATGCGTGTACAGCCATAAATGTACCTTTTCCACATCCAAGTTCTAAATAAAGCGGTTGCTTTCTTTTATAAGAATCATTCCACTTTCCCTTTAATTCTTTTGGATTTACTATGAAAAAGTCACATGCTTCTAACTCTGGTCTTGCCCAAGGTTTTTTTCTTAATCTCATATCTAATTTCACTCCATTTTTATCATTATCATTCCTATTATACATATTTTAAATATTATTAACAATAGAAATTAGATGCTACTTATTTATGAAATCTTTAAACTCTTTGAAATTAGTATTATTTTTACTATGCTTAGCATGTGGGAAAGCCTTTAATATTCTTCTATTTTTCTTAGCTTCATTTTTAAGTAAATCTAATTTCATCATAAGTTCATTTAATTTCTTAATATCTTTACCTTTTTTCTTTCTTTCTTGAACTTCAGTTTTTATCTTTTCATATTCAACTTCTGTAAACTCTTTAACTTGAATATTGAATTCTTTAAATCTAGATTTAATATCTTCAAATCTTACTAAGTGATCCTTTAAGTGAAGTAAATGAGCAACTGTAAATGTTAAATCAATCAAAAATATTATAGTTATTATTATTGATAAAGGATATGTTATCTTTGATGGCATACCTCCTATAAATCTTTTAAGCATTGGTTCTAAATACTCCACTATAAAAACAGATAAAAGTCCAAATAAAGTTGAGTTTAAAAGACATACTCTACCATTTATATTGAATATATGATGAGAATAATCCCATAACTTCATATGAAATACCTTTTCTAATATATAAGATGTTATATATTCTAATATAGATGCTAATATCATTCCACAGAAAAATACTTCAATTACATTCAGCTTTAAATCGCCTAAAAATGAATCTTTTCCAAGTAATATGTATACTATAACTGCCCCAAAACCATATATAGGACAAACTGGACCATATAAAAATCCTCTATATGTAAATTTTCTATCTCCTATACCGCAATATATAGTTTCAGCAAGCCATCCTAAAAAACTACATATAGTAAAAAATATTATCAATTGTGACAAAAAAATCACCTCCCATTAAACAATTATATACCTAGAGAGATGATTTTTTTGTAATTCTTCTGTTAATTTTTCTTTTTATTCCAATATTCCGTTATGCTATCTTTTAATTTTTTAAACTGCTCCCCATGAATATTAGATTTCATATCTGGGAATGCTTTAATAATTCTATTTTGTATACTAGATTTAGGTTGCATCTTTTTAAAATTATTATATGCTTCTTCAAATTTAATCTTAAAATTCATTCTATCATTTTTAAGTTTATTAAATACTTTATTGTATTCAATGTCATTTAATTTTTCCATTGAAATTCCTAATCTTTTAAGTTCTAAATTGATCTGATTTATTTTTTCTAACATCTTATTCATATCGATTAATGAAC
Organism: Clostridium sp.; assembly: GCF_034179595.1. Classification (GTDB taxonomy): domain Bacteria; phylum Bacillota; class Clostridia; order Clostridiales; family Clostridiaceae; genus Clostridium. Next base: position 960 of record NZ_JAXFPT010000049.1, on the reverse strand, counting down.
TAACTGTAAAAGCAAAATCAACTGCAAATATAACTATTATTATCAAAGTTAAAATAACTGCATAACTATATGGTATAAGTGAAACCTTTGCTACAACAAATGGTTGTAAAATCTCAATTAAAAATAATGATAAAAGTCCAAATAAAGTTGAATTTAAAACACATATTCTTCCTTTATAATTAAATTTATAGTTTGAATAATCCCACCATTTAAGATGAAAGGCTTTCTCTAATATCACAGCTGTAACATATTCAATAGCTGTAGTTACAATAACAGCCATTATAAAAAGTAATGCTATATTATCTTTAAAACCTTGCAATAGTAAAATTACAAACATAGCACCAAATCCATATACAGGACATACAGGACCATTTAAAAATCCTCTATTTACCCATACCTTATCTATTGCCGCACAATATATACATTCGCATATCCAACCTAATATACTGTAAATTGTAAAATATAGAATTAAATACATCATAATTTCATCAATAATCTCCTTCACTTATTGTTTCATTATAAAATTTATTAATTTTTTCTTAACATATAACTCTATATATGATACACGTTTTAATATCTAAATTCAAACAATACAATGAAAATAAAGGAATTTTTAAGAAATAGAAATTTTGCTAGTCTCTTCTGTAGTTAAATTTCCTTTTGAAACTTTTGATGTTATTGTATAGATATTCTTATCCTTTCTTATAATTATATTATAATTATAAGAATCTAATATTCCTTCTCCATTAACATCTACATCAGCAAAATTACTTCTATTTATTTTGTTTTTGATATACTCCTGACTAATAATCTCTTGATTATTTTTTATTTCTTTAAATTTTTTCTCATTTATCAAATAATATTGTCCAATGCTAATTCCAGACTTTGCTGCTGTTTCTAACATTTCTTTTTCTCTTTCATTTCTATTTAACCTGCTAGTACTTGCTACATAAGAATATA
>NZ_JAXFPT010000006.1:0-18194 GCF_034179595.1 Clostridium sp. | reverse complement strand
TCTTCCAGGAAAAAAGATAATATCAAAAGGAAATCATGATTATTGGTGGGGAAGTATTAGTAAATTAAATAGTATGTTTGAAAATACAAAATTCCTTCAAAATAATTTTTATGAATATGGTGAATATGCTATATGTGGAACAAGGGGATGGATATGTCCAGGTAGTGATAGATTTACTTCTCATGATGAAAAGATATATTTAAGAGAAGGGATTAGACTTAAGCTTTCTTTAGATGAAGCAAAGAAAAATGGGTTTAATAAGTTTATTGTAATGCTACACTATCCTCCAACTAATGAAAAATTTATGCCATCACAATTTACAGAAATATGTACAGAATATGGTGTTGAAAAAGTAATTTATGGTCATCTTCATGGTAAATGCTTAAATAGAGTTTTAGAAGGTGAATTCAATGGAGTTGAATATATAATGACAGCAGCTGATTTTATAGATTTTAACCCAAAACTTATAAAAGAATAATTGTAAAACTTTAAAATTATACTATTAAGGTTAGTTTATAATGATAGATTACATATAATGAAGTTTTTGGTATAATATCATTGTAGTAATAAGAATAGGTGGGTTATTTATGGCGATTAATGATTGGAAGAGTTTTTTAATGCCCTATGAACAGGCAGTAGATGAATTAAAGGTTAAGCTAAGAAGTATAAGAAAAGAATATAGAAAGAGAAAAGAATATTCTCCAATTGAATTCGTTACTGGAAGAGTTAAGGAAGTATCAAGTATTTTAGAAAAAGCTAATAAATTTGGTATTCCTGTAGATAGAATAAGATTTGAAATGGAAGATATAGCTGGTATAAGGGTTATGTGTCAATTTGTTGATGACATAGATAAAGTTGTTGAGTTAATAAGAGAAAGACAAGATATGCAGGTTCTATATGAGAAAGATTATGTTAGAGGGGTAAAATCTAGTGGATATAGAAGTTATCATGTTATAATTAAGTATACTGTAAATATGGTAGATGGGCCACTTGATATATTAGCAGAATTTCAAATAAGAACACTTGCTATGAATTTCTGGGCAACAATAGAGCATTCATTAAACTATAAATATAAACAACAAATCCCAGTAGAGCTTAAACAAAAATTAAAAAGTGCAGCAGATGCGGCATTTAAGCTTGATGAGGAAATGTTAGAAATAAAAGATGAAATAAAAGATGCCCAAAAGTTATTTGAAGTAAAATCAGCTATTATTTCAGATATAATGAATCAAATTCTGGTACTAATATCATTAGGAAAAATTCCAGAAGCAAGTAGACATGAAAAGTCCTTAAATAAATTAATTGAAGATGGGGATGTTTGGGAGCTTAATAATCTACTTACTTCAATAAAAAAAGAAATCGATAGGTATAAAGATTAAAGAAAAATCAGTGTATATTTAAATCTAAAATATATGCTGATTTTTATTTAAATATTTATGAGGTGTTACAATGGATGAAAAAAATATAATAAAAATTATAGAGCAACAACCAATGAAAATTGGAGAAATAGAAAATCAAACTGAAGAGATGAAAATAGCAGCACTTAAATCAAGTGGTATGGCTATAAAATTTATTAAAAATCCAAGTATTGAGCTTCAAAAATTGGCTATAAAAAATGATCCATTATCAATAGAATATATTGATAATTTAGATGAAGAAGTTGCGATACTTGCAGTTAGAACGTTATGGAATGCATTAAGATATATAAAAAATCCAAGTAAGAAGGTGATAGAAGAAGCTATAAAAACAAAAGGATGGGCAATTCAATATGTAGAAAATCCAAGTGAAGATATGCAAATTTTAGCTGTGTCTAAAGATTATGATTCAATAAAGTATATAGAAAATCCAAGTGAAAATGTACAAGAAATAGCAGTTAAAAACTATTGGGGAGCTATAAAGTTTATAAAAAATCCTACGCTTAATGTAAAAAGGCTTGCAGTAATTAGTCATGATGAAGCTATAAATTATATAAATAATTATTCATATGATGATATTAAGTTTTTTATAAAAGATAACATAAATGTAGTTAAGTATATTTATGAAAGTATAGATCCAGAACTTGTAGTTGATGTATTAATAGAAAAGCTTAATAATCATGAAATGACTAAAGAATATATGAAAAATTTCTTAGATTTAGAAATTTTAGAAATGGATAAGATAGCTTTTATTAGAGAGTACGGAGATAAAAAAACAAAGAAACTTTTAGTGGATTGTAAGCTTTAGGAGGAATGTATATATGAGATATTCAGAAGTTTTAAGTGCAGCAGAATTAATTATGGAAGCAAATGATGTTCCTTTAATTGTTGGAGAAAGTGGAATAGGTAAGACAGCATTAGCACGTGAAATTGCTAATAAAAATGATTATGAGCTTATTACAATTGACGCTAATTTGTTAAAAGAAGGGGAAATAGGAGGTCTTCCAACTGTTGAAAATGGTAAGACTAAATATGCAACTCATACTAAACTTGCAGAAATACAAGAGTATACAAATAAAAATAAATCAGTATTACTTTTTATAGATGAGTTAAATAGATGTGAGCATGCAGTACAACAAGAGCTTATGAATCTAATTTTAAATAGAGAAATAAATGGCTTTGCTCTAAATGATAATGTAAAAATACTTGCAGCTATGAATCCATCAAATAAATATGAAAATTATAGAGATAGTGAATATGCAGTAGTTGATATGGACCAAGCACAAGAAGATAGATTTGTTTGGTTAGATATGGATGTTGATGTAAAGGAATGGATTAAATGGGGAATGAGTAAAAAGGGAAATATAGATGAAGATATAATTGAATTTATATCAACTTTTCCAGAATACCTTAGTACACCACATTCAAGAGATAGCATAAAGGCAACACCAAGAAGTTATGAAAGAGTTTCAAAAGCATATAAAATATATAAGAAAAATAAAGAGAAATATTCTTTTGATGTATTTTTAAGTACTGTTAAAGGAAATTTAGGAGTTAGTATATCAACTGATTTTGCAAGTTTTATAAAAAGTAAGAAAAAACCAATGATTAAGGCAGAAGAAGTATTTAGTTATGATATACTTCCAAATCATATAAAAGAAGAGATTGAAGTTGAAAATAATTCAAGACTTTATATTTTAGCAAAGACATGTTTACTTTATCTTGATGAATTAAATAAATTTAATAATGAACTTTCAGTATTTGGAGAGATGCTAAAGTATTATCCAAGAGATTTAAGACTTGGAATAATGAAAGAAATTAAGCATGAAGGAAGTAAGAAAGTTTATGAAGGCCTATTAGATCAAGATGAGTTTTTAGATGCATTTTTTGATATATATGAATATTAAATTTGATAAAGATAAACTTATATATTAGGAGAAATAAAATGGCTAAAACATTTGATGATAAAAGAGAGCTTTTATTAAAGGAAGCTCTAAACTTTAATAATATAAATGATGTTTCAAGTAAGTTTAAAAGAGAGTTTTTTGATTTAGTTCAAATGATAATAATAAATCAAATAGAGGTTGAAGAAAGCTTTTTTGGAAACTTTATGCTTAAGGTAGATAGAGATATTAAGTTAGATATATCATGGCCACTTGCAACTGTTCCAACTATAGATGGTTTTAAAATGTATTTTAATCCTATATTATTTTTAAATAACTCAATGAGAGAGATGGTTGCTCTTTTTAAGCATGAAATATATCATATAATGTTTAATCATTATGAAAGAGAAAAAGAACTTAAAAACTCTTATAGTAAAGAAGCTGTAAGTGTTGCAATGGATATTTCAATCAATCAGTTTATAAAGCATTTACCTATGGAGTGCAAGAGAATTGATTCTGCTAAGATGGAATATAATATAGATTTAGAAGAAGATATGCCTATTGAGTATTATGCAAAACAAATTGATTATGCTATAAAAAAGAAAGAAGAAAGAAATAAAAAGAAAAAGAAAAGCAGTGATAAGATTAAAAGAGAATATGATATAGAATCAGCTCATGATATTTGGGAAAATATAAATATAGAAAAAGATAGGATAAAGGAATTAACAAAGAAAACAGCAATAAGTTCTGTAAAGGGAGATACTCCTAATAGTATATTAGAAGTAATAGAGAAGTATAAAGAAAAAGAAGAAATAAATTGGCAAGAAGCTTTAAAAAGGCTTCTACCGACTATAAAAAGTGGCTATAAAAAAACAGTTGTTAGAAGAGATAGAAGACAGCCAGATAGGATTGATCTTAGAGGAGTTTTAAGAGATTCTATTCCAGAAGTAATTGTTGCAATTGATATTAGTGCTAGTATGAATGAAGATGATGTTCATAAAGTAATGGTTGAAATACTTGCTATAACTAGAAGCAGAGTAGATAAGATTAAAGTGATTGAATGTGATGATGAAATAAGACGAGTTTATGATATTAAAACTCCTAAAGATATAAAAGATAGGAGCAATAAAAATGGAGCAACTAAGTTTTCACCAGTATTTGAATATATAAAGGAAAATAATCTTTCTGATAGATTACTCATTTATTTTACAGATGGTGTAGGAGAAGATGAATTAAGTATAAAGCCTACTTGTAGAAATGTTATATGGGTATTAACTGGAGAAAATGAACTTTCATTAAAAGAAAAATTTGGTGTTATAAAACGTATAGAAAGCAAAAAGAAAGTTGGAGAAGGCGGATCAGCAGCACTTGAAATGTTAAGAGAAGTTCAATGTGAATGGTATAAGTAAGATAGAAAATGGGTAGTATTTTTAATACTATCCATTAATTTTTTATTAAAAACTAAAGATAATAAATTAAAGAATATATGATAAATTTACCAAGAAAATTTGTAAAATTAATTTACAATATGTACTTTATGTTAAAAAGTGTAAAAAATAATAAATATTAAAAAATATAAATGAAAATATGTATAATATATAGATATAACGTAGTAATAAATATGTAAATTTTCTAGGATTTTTGATATAGTATATAAATATGCATAAATTAAAGCGTTATCATTAAGAAAAATATATTCTTAGATGAAAATATATTATTAAGTGAGAATATATTCTTAAGTGAAAATATATTCTTAAGTGAAAATATATTCTTAAGTGAAAATATATTTTCGAATGATAATTAATTTTCAGATGATATTTAAATTCATCTTAGAATATTTAAATTTACAGGAGGATATTATGAAGAAAAAGTATTTAGGGGTATTATTGGTTTTTTGTTTACTTATATCTTCATTAGTTGGATGTGGCAATAAAAATAACACATCTTCTAGTAATGGAAATAAAGAATTAACACTACTTTATATGTTTAAAACTAATAACTTAGACCCACACGTTGATCAGTATTACATATCATTAGCAGCTGGAATTGTTGAAACTTTAGTAAAGGTGGATAAGGACCTTTCAATTAAGCCATGGCTTTTAAAGAGTTGGGATACCAATGATTCTATAAATTGGACTTTTACTTTAAAAGATAATGTAACTTTCCAAGATGGTACTAAATTAGATGCTGAAATGGTAAAAAGAAATATTGAAGATGTTATATCTAAAAATCCAGGAATTAAGAAATTATTAGATATAAAATCAATGAAAGCAGAAGGACAAGTCCTTAAGATTACTACAAATAAGGAAAATCCATCACTGCCATCAGAATTTGTACATCCTAATACAGCGATTATAAATATGGATGCAAAGAATCAAAATACAGATCCAATAGGAACAGGTGCTTTTAAAGTTGAAAAGTTTATTCCAAATTCATCAATTCAATTAGTTAAAAATTCTAACTATTGGGATGGAGACGTAAAGCTAGATAAAGTTAATTTCCAATTTAATGAGGATGCAAATTCTAGAATACAAGCTCTTCAATCAGGTCAAGCAGATGTTATTTACAGAATACCTACAGAATCAATAGGTGTGTTAAATAAAAATACAAATGTTAAGGTAATGAGTGAGTCAAGCTTACGTTGTGATGAAGTTATGTATAATCAAGATAATAAAATCCTTCAAAATGCAGAAGTTAGAAAAGGCTTAGATTCACTTATTGATAGAAAAGAAATTGTTAATAAGATTATGGATGATAATGCAAGTGTAACTTATGGACCATATATTAAAGGAACTCCTTTTTCAATAAACTTTACTGAAAATCCTTATGGAACTAAAGAAGCATTAGAACACTTTGAAAAAGCAGGGCTTAAGATAAAAGATGGCAAGGTATATAACAAAGATGGTAATCCATTAAAATTAAATGTTGTTACTTATTCTAATAGACCAGAATTACCTAAGATAGCACAAGTAATCCAATCAAAAGCAAAAGAAGTTGGTATAGACATGGAGATATCTGTAGTAGAAAATATAGACCAATATCTTAATGATAATAATAATTGGGATCTTGCAGTTTATTCAATAATTACAAATCCAAGAGGAGATGCTAGTTATTTCTTAAATGCTGCATATAAGTCAAATAGTATTTCAAATCATGGTCATATAAATAATAAAAAATTAGATTCAATTATAGATAAATTCAATACATGCTCAAACACTACAGAAAGAAATGAATTAGCAAAAGATGCGCTTAGAATAGTAAATGATGAAACTTATAGTTCATATATATTATTTTCTAATTTAACAGCAGCTTTCGATTCTAGAGTTAGCAATTTAACTTTAAGTCAATATGAATATTATGTATTAGATAAGGACGTAGATATTAAATGATAAAAACTATATCAGAAAAAATCTTTAAAGTTGTATTTTTTCTATTTCTATTATCGATATTTAGTTTTTTAATTGTAAAGTTAGCACCAGGCGATCCCACAATGAGTATGCTTCGTATTGATGATATAGCAGCTACTAAAGAAGAAATAGCAAATTTAAAGGCACAGTTAGGTTATGATAAGCCTTTATTAATTCAATATTTTATTTGGCTTAGTCATGTTGTAAGATTAGACTTTGGCAATTCTCTTATAACTGGACAGCCAGCTATAAATACATTATTAGATGCAATTCCACCTACATTAGAAATAATGTTAGGTTCTATAATAGTTACTATTATAATATCATTGCCTCTTGGGATTATATCAGCTCTTAATCCCAAGGGTATTATAAATAAGATAAGTGAAGTGTTTGTTGCAGTAGGCTCATCAATGCCAGCATTTTTTATAGGATTTTTACTTGTTGAATTATTTTGTGTAAAGCTTAGAATTTTACCTTCTATGGGAATGGGAGGAATTGAATATATGATATTACCTAGTGTAACACTTGGCATATCAATGGCTCCTCTTTATGTAAAAGTTATTAAAAGTAGCATTATGGAAAGTAAAAGCAAAGATTTTATAAAATCTGCAAAAGCAAGAGGAATATATAGTAAAAGAATATTTTTATTTCACATATTAAGAGATAGTTTAATACCTATAATAACTGTCTTTGGATTAAGTCTTGGAAGCCTTATGGGTGGAACTGTTATAATTGAAGTTTTATTCTCCTATTCTGGAGTAGGTCAACTTGCAATGCAAGCAATAACTAAAAGAGATTATTCTGTAATACAAGCGTTTATATTATTTACTGGAATATGTGTATTTGTAATTAATAGAATAGTTGATATTTCATATAAATTCATAGACCCTTCAATCAGAATAAAAGGAGGGGAATAGTAACTTGAAGATTAAATTTGATTTTAGAGTAGTATTTTTTATTGTAGTTTTAGCTACAGCAGTTATTGGAAAATTTTATACTCCATATGATCCAAATTTAGTTGATATGGGAAATATATTATTAAATCCAAGCATGCATCACTTATTAGGAACTGATTATTTAGGAAGAGATTTATTTTCTAGGATATTAGCAGGTGCATGGACTACTGTTAGTACCAGTTTAATGATATTGATTTTATCAATTATGATAGGAGTAACTTTAGGCTTAATTGCAGGATATATAGGAGGAAAGACAGATTGGATTATAATGAGATTTATTGATTCATTTGTAGCATTTCCAGATTACATAATTGCAATAGTTATTAGTGGAATTCTTGGGGGAGGAACTACAAACCTCATAATAGCTATAGTGTGTATTAAATGGATAGCTTATGCTAGAGTTACAAGAGCGCAAGTTAAAGTTGAAAAATCCAAGGATTATATTGCAATGGCAAAAATAAATGGAGTAAGTAATTTTAATATATTAATAAAGCATTTATTACCACATGTTTTTGAAGAAATAGTAGCTATGGCTACTGCTGATATGGGAAAGGTTGTGCTAATTATTGCATCATTATCTTATATTGGCTTAGGTGTACAACCTCCTAATCCAGAATGGGGATATATTTTAAATGAAGGAAGAACTTATTTTGCTACAAATCCTATTTTAATGATTGCACCAGGGGTTGCTATAGTTTTAGTAGTACTTTCTACAAATTTACTAGGAAATTATATTTCTGAAAAAATTAGAGATAGAAAGTAATAAGAAGGGGTGTTTATTTTGAATGTATTAGATGTAAAAGGCTTAACTATAGAAGATGAAAATAGAGTAATAGTAAATAACATAAGCTTTTCACTAAATTCTGGGCAGTGGCTAGCACTTATAGGGGAAAGTGGTAGTGGTAAAAGCATTACAGCGTCTTCTATTGGTAGATTATTAAATGAAGGGCTTAAAATAACCTCTGGTAATATTAAGCTAGATAAGTATGACATAATGAAACTTAATGAAAATGAATTAAGAAACATAAGAGGAAGTGAAATTTCTTATGTATTTCAAGATTATCAAAATGCATTAACACCATTTATAAAAATAGGAAAACAAATTGATGAATTTATAAAGTGCCATGTTAAAGATTTAGATAAAGAGACAAGAAAACAAATGATAATAGACACATTAAACGACGTAGGATTAGATGGAAAAAGTGTATTTAGAAAATATCCATTTCAATTAAGTGGAGGTCAAATGCAAAGAGTTGCAATTGCTCAAGCAATAATTCTAAAGCCAAAGCTTTTAATAGCAGATGAAGCAACCACTGCTTTAGATGCCATTACTACAATTAAAATATTAGATTTATTAAATGAAATAAAAGAAAAAACAAATTGTGCATTACTTTTTATAACACATGACTTAAGAAGTGCTAGAAAATATGCTGACAAGGTATCGATTATGTATAAGGGTGAAATTATTGAAAATGGAAGTTTTAAAGAAATAGTAGAAAATCCTAAACATGATTATACAAAAAACTTATTTGCATCTATTATACCTATGGAAGATGTTCCAGATCGTTTAAAGATAATAGAAGATTATTCTATGAGATGATTATGAAAAGGAGCATATAAAATGGTTAATAAGAATAACGATAAAGTATTAGTTAGTGTAAAAAATGTAGTAAAGAGATATGAAAAAAATAATATTATTTTAAATGATGTTTCTTTTGATATAAAAGAAGGAGAGTGCCTTGGATTAGCCGGTGAATCTGGTTGTGGTAAAAGTACATTATCTAAATGCATACTTGGTCTTGAAAAAATAGATAGTGGTGAAATAATTTTTGCGGGAGATAAAATTCAAAATAGAAGAAGTTTAAGACCCAAAAAAGGAAAAAGAATTATACAAGCTGTCTTTCAAAATCCAACTTCAGCTTTAAATCCTAGGATGAAAATAATAGATTCATTAATGGAACCTTTAGATAATCAACCTTGGATTAAGCCATCTTTTTTAAAAGATGTGAGAGGGGATAGAAGAAAAATTGCTGAAAAGTTAATGAGTATGGTTAAGTTAAAGAAAGAATATTTAGATGTTTATCCAAGTTCATTATCAGGGGGAGAAAAACAAAGGGTAATAATTGCTAGAGCTATAAGCGTAGAACCTGCATTAATAATTTTAGATGAACCAACTGCTAGTTTAGATGTATCAATCCAAGCTAGAGTATTAAATTTATTAAAGGACTTACAAGAAGAATTAAATTTATCATATTTATTCATATCACATGATTTAAGTGCAGTAAATTTCATGTGTAAAAGAATAATAGTTATGAAAAAAGGTATTATTGTTGATGAATTTAATAGAGATGAAAAATTTAGTGATAAAAGAAATGAATATACAAAAGAATTATTAAAAGGGTTTATGTATTAAAATAAATCAGATAGATATATAAAGGAGAATTTTATTATGGGTAAGGAAATTAAGAATTATTGGGATAAGAGATCAAATTCATATAGTGATATGATAAAGGATGAACTAAATTCATTTAAAAGAGAAGCTTGGATGAATTTAATTAGAGAAAAATTAGAAGGAAAAGATAAGGTAAAGGCATTAGATGTAGGAGCAGGTCCAGGATTTTTATCTATAATCATGGATAAGATGGGTTATGAAGTTACAGCTCTAGATTTATCAGATCAAATGATAAAAGAAGCAAAAGAAAATGCAAAAGTTGCAGGTTGTGATATAAGATTTATAAATAATGATATTGCTTTATTAGATTCAAATGAAAAGTTTGATTTAATAGTAAGTAGAAATGTTACATGGACATTAGAAGAACCTGAAGAAGTATATAAAGGATGGTTTGATCTTTTAAATGACGATGGTGTATTAATAATATTTGATGCTAATTGGTATTTAAGATTAAGCAAGGATAGCCTTAAAGATGAATATGAACATGATATGGAAGAGGCACTTAAAATGGGTTATGATGACGGAACTACAGAAAGTCAATGTGAAGAGTGTGAAGCTATAGCTAAAAGATTACCTATGACATATAATGAAAGACCTACTTGGGATAAAAAAGTATTAAAAGAGATTGGTTTTAATAAAATTGTAATTGATAGTAATATTTCAAATAAAATATATACTGAAGTTGAACTAAAGGCATATGAAACAACACCTATGTTTAGTATTGCTGCATATAAATAAATCTATAGTTACATATTAAAGAAATAGAATTAAAAAAGCGTAGTTTATACTACGCTTTTTATAATAATTAAAGTATTTAATTTATTAGAATTAGTGACATCCGCCGCCACATGAACCGCATCCGCCTTCTGGAGCGATAACTGGTTTTAAGCTTAATCCATTTCCGTTATTTTCTTCTGAAGATAATAATATGAATCCACCAAATTCAGCTATTAATCTTTTTTCTATTATAAAGTTAACATCATTAACTACTTCTACTACGTCATCATCAGTTGATTCGTCAATAGTTATATTAAATACTGGACCGCTGCAAGCCATTCCAGCTAAGTTAATTCTTATGTTGTAGCTTTCAACTTTATTTTCATCTAAGAATTCTTTGAATTCTTTGTAAGCTTGTTCACTTATTGTAATATTTTTCATTTTTTACACCTATCCTTATTATATTAATAAAAATCATCTTTAAATATATTATACCATAATTTAATTCAAAGTAAACTAGTCAGAATTAGAAATATTTATGTACAATAAAAAAAATAAAGGTATACTAGATTTTAGAGCGAATTTATTATATAAGTAAGAGGATATAAAAAAATATTATATAGAGACAGAAAGGATGGTTTTTAGTGAAACCATATGATAAAAATTTTATATTAGAAAAAATAAGAGAGTATAATGAAAAAATTCATGAAGGTAAAGTAAATCATCATGAAATACTAAAGATAGATGGAAGAAAAAGATTAGATTCTGGATATCTTTATGAACATAAAGAAAGTATAGATGAAGATATTTTAGAACTTTTCGGAAATGATAAATTTTGGATGAGACTTGGACCAAAAGAAATAGAAAGCTCGTATGGGATAATAAATGCAGCACATGGAAGAGTTGGAATTGTTGGGCTTGGACTTGGATATATAGCTCAAGAGATGGCTAAAAATGATAAGGTTTCAGAAGTAGTTGTTTATGAGTTTGAAAAGGATATAATAGAGCTTTATAAAAAGAATTTTGGAGAAAATGAAAAAATAAAAATAATAAATGAAGATGCCTATAAGATTAAAGGTGAAAAGTTTGATTACTTTTATGTAGATATATATGAATATAAACTTACAGAGCAAGTAGTTAGTGATTATAAGCATTTTAATGATGCATTAGAAATTGAAGATTATGTTTTCTGGGGAGTTGAACATTTCCTATTAAGTTGTAGATATGAAGAAATAGTATGGGTATATATTCCAGAGATATGGATGGAGCTTAGCAAAAAAGCATTTGTATCTCTTCAAGAATCAGGATATTTAAAATACTATAAACAATTAGATAGTAAGATTGTCAAAAAAGTACTTGAGAAGTTTAAAGCGATATTAAATGCAAATATGGAATAATTTTAATTATTCAAATGAATAAATAATCATAATAATTCCTAAAATAATAGAGTATGTAAATTAAGATACTACTTAGGAGGTTTATTATGAAGGTTACTAACTCAGAAGAACTTTATAAAAAGATAGAAGAGCTTAGAGAGGCTCAAAAGAAATTTGCTACATATACTCAAGATCAAGTTGATGATATATTTAGAGCAGCTGCTATGGCTGCAAATAATGCAAGAATAAAACTTTCAAAAATAGCTGTTGAAGAAAGTGGAATGGGAATAGTTGAAGATAAAGTTATTAAGAATCATTTTGCAGCAGAATATATTTATAATCAATATAAAGATATGAAAACTTGTGGAATAATAGAAAAAGATAATACATTTGGAATTACAAAGGTTGCAGAACCAATAGGGGTTGTTGCAGCTATTGTACCAACTACAAATCCTACATCAACAGCTATATTTAAGATTTTAATATCTCTTAAAACAAGAAACGCAATAATAATATCACCTCATCCAAGAGCAAAGAAAGCAACAATTGAAGCGGCTAAAATAATACTAGATGCAGCGGTTAAAGCAGGAGCGCCTTCTAATATTATTGGATGGATTGATGAACCATCTGTTGAACTTTCTCAAAAGGTTATGCATGAAGCTGATATAATTTTAGCAACTGGAGGACCTGCAATGGTTAAAGCAGCTTATTCATCAGGAAAGCCAGCTATTGGTGTTGGAGCTGGAAATACACCAGCTATAATTGACGAAACAGCTCATATTAAGATGGCAGTAAATTCAATCTTATTATCTAAGACTTTTGACAATGGTGTTATATGTGCATCAGAACAAAGTATTATTGTTATGGATGAAGTTTATAATGAAGTTCGTGCAGAACTTATGAATAGAGGAGCATATGTTTTAAATAATAGAGAATGCGATAAAGTAAAGAATATTATTTTAAATGAAAAAGGTGGGCTTAATTCTCAAATAGTTGGTCAATCTGCATATAATATTGCAAAGATGGCAGGAGTTAAAGTTCCAGAGGATGCTAAAGTTTTAGTTGGAGAAGTTGAATCTGTAGAACTTGAAGAACCATTTTCTCATGAAAAGTTATCACCTATATTGGCTATGTATAGAGTGAAAAGTTTTGATGAAGCATTAAAGAAGGCATCAAGGCTTATAGAACTTGGAGGTTTTGGTCATACTTCTGTTCTTTATACAAATCAAATAAAATCAAAAGACAGAATTGATAAATTTGGAACAACTATGAAAACTGCGAGAACATTAGTAAATATGCCTTCTTCTCAAGGTGCAATTGGTGATATTTTCAACTTTAAATTAGCACCATCTCTTACTCTTGGTTGTGGATCATGGGGAGGAAACTCAGTTTCAGAAAATGTTGGGCCTAAGCACTTATTAAACATTAAAAGTGTAGCTGAGAGGAGAGAGAATATGTTATGGTTTAGAGTACCTGAAAAAACTTACTTTAAATATGGCTGTTTGCCTGTAGCACTTAAAGAGTTACAAGATATGGGTAAGAAAAAAGCATTTATAGTAACAGACAAAGTGTTATTTGAACTTGGATATGTTGATAAGGTTACAGAAGTTTTAGGAGAATGCAATATTGAATATAAAGTATTTACAGATGTTGAACCTGACCCAACGCTTTCATCAGCAAGGATGGGAGCAAAGCAAATGCTTTCATTTAATCCTGATGTAATAATTGCAATTGGTGGTGGTTCACCAATGGATGCGGCTAAGATAATGTGGATAATGTATGAGCATCCAGATGTTAAGTTTGATGAACTAGCAATGAGATTTATGGATATAAGAAAGAGAGTATTTAAGTTCCCAGAGCTAGGAAATAAAGCAATGATGGTATCAATACCAACATCAGCAGGTACAGGATCAGAAGTTACTCCTTTTGCAGTCATAACTGATGAAAAAACAGGTATTAAATATCCATTAGCAGATTATGAATTAACTCCTAACATGGCTATAATTGATACTGCACTTATGATGAATATGCCAAAGAGCTTAACAGCAGCTTCAGGTATAGATGTGTTAGTTCATGCACTAGAAGCATACGTATCTGTTCTTGCTTCTGAATTTACAAATGGATTAGCACTTGAATCAATTAGATTAGTATTTAAATACTTACCAGTTTGTTATTTAAATGGTGCAGAAAATGTTAAAGCTAGAGAAAAAATGGCTCATGCTGCATCTATGGCAGGTATGGCTTTTGCAAATGCTTTCTTAGGAGTTTGTCATTCAATGGCACATAAATTAGGAGCGTTCCATCATATACCTCATGGTGTAGCAAATGCAGTTTTAATTAAAGAAGTTATAAAATTTAATGCAACTGATGCTCCAAGAAAACAAGCAGCATTTCCACAATATAAATATCCAAATGCTAAATGGAGATATGCAAGAATTGCTGGATATTTAGGTCTTCCAGGAGAAAATGATGATGAAAAGGTAGAAAGTTTATTAAAAGCTATAGATGATTTATGTGAAACTTTAAAGATGCCAAAATCAATTAAAGAAGCAGGAATTTCAGAAGATAAATTCTATGCAACTTTAGATGAAATGGTAGAACAGGCATTTGATGATCAATGTACTGGAGCAAATCCAAGATATCCATTAATGAGTGAAATAAAACAAATGTATATAAATGCATATAATGGATATAGCAATAAGGAAAATAATATAGAAGTAGAAGATAATGAAAATAATTCAGAAGCTTAAAAAGAATAAGTAAAGCCTATATTAGGCTTTACTTATTCTTTTTTATTTAATTTATAGAAATATTAAACAAATTGGAATTAAGATAACTAAAATTATAAGCCAAACTGTTTTTTTTGCCCAATTTATTGCAAATCCATTTCCAGATCTTCTTTTTAGAAAGATTGATGGGTCTTTTGGATTATAATAAAATACACCAAATTTCCAAAGAGAAGAATTATTTTGGAAAATAGAATTATTAGAATTTAAAGTTACAATAATTTTATGATTTATTATTAGGTAGTTAGCATATATATTAAATACTATAAATATAGTAAAAAGTATAAATAGATTTCCATTAAAACAATGACAATGACATTTAAATAATAAAGCAAATAAAATTAGAGAAGTGATAATGTAATGTTTAAGGTAAAGTTTTATAAAATCAATCTTGGGCTGAAAAGATTGATTTATCTTTACGCCAAAAATTCTATTATCACTATTACTAAGAAAAGGTAAAACACAACCAGCTGAAAATAAGATTAATAAATTAAAATAAAGAATAGTTGTATAAATATTAATACTCATAATATGTACCTCCATAATTTATGGAATTTATAATGTGTAATTTTTATGCTTTTTATACATTTATAAAGAATTAGATTGAATATGGACAAATGATATTGCTTATGAATAAAAGTGTTATGAAGAATATTAGATATAAAAAAGGGGGAGCTTTTATGTATGAAAAACAAATAATGAAGTTATGCATTGAAAGTTGTATAGATGGTATGAAGAATCAAGAAGGAGGACCTTTTGGGGCTGCTATAGTAAAGGATGGCAAAGTATTAGTAATTACACATAATACTGTAATAAAAACAAATGATCCTACAGCTCATGGAGAAATAAATGCAATAAGGGAAGCTTGTAAGAAATTAAATACATTTGATTTATCAGGTTGTGAGCTATATACAACATCTGAGCCATGTCCTATGTGTATGTCAGCTATAATATAGGCTAATATATCTAAAGTGTATTATGCATGTACTGTACAAGATGCTAGAGATATAGGCTTTAGAGATGAACATATATTAAGTTTTCTAAAAAATGATTGTAAAGATAAAAAGACATTAGATTTAGAAGGTGTTGATAAGACGGAAGCTTTAAAGGCATTTGATTTTTGGAAAAAAGACAATTTAAAAACTAACTATTAAAATACTTAATTCTCATATAAATGATATAATTAAAAGCTGTATCAAAACTTTTTAAGTTTGATACAGCTTTTGTATTATTTATCTTATATTATTTTACAACTATATTAACAAGTCTTCCTTTAATAACGATAACTTTAACGATTGTTTTATCGCCAATAGCAGCCTTTACTTTTTCATCAGCAAGAGATTCACTCTTTATTCCTTCTTCATCTAAAGAAGAGGCAACCATTATTTTATTTTTGATCTTTCCGTTAACTTGAATAGCTATTTCAACTTCATCTTTAACTAAAGCTTTAGGATCAAACTTTGGCCAAGCTTCATTAAATACTGAAGTAGTATTGTTAAATAAGCTCCATTGTTCTTCTGAGAAGTGTGGTGCAAATGGTGCAAGTATCTTTATGAAGCTTTCACAAACTTCTTTTAAGAATGCAGTATTTTTGACTTCTTCTTTATTATATTTTGATAGAGCATTTACAAATTCCATCATTCTTGCAATTGCAGTATTAAATTGCATCTTTTCGCCATCTTCAGTAACACCTTTAATTGCAGTGTTAAGCCAGAAGTTAAGTTCTTTTTCGGCTTTATCCATAGTTGTTTTTGATTTTCCTGAATTTATAGCTTCTCTTGAAGTTTCAAGATTTCTTTCTATTCTATCTACAAATCTAGCAACTGATTTAATTCCATCATCACTCCAAGCTCCACCTTCAGTGTAAGCAAAACCAAACATTAAGTACATTCTAAATACGTCAGCACCGTATTCTTTGATGTAATCATCTGGTGAAATAGTATTTCCTTTTGACTTACTCATCTTAAGTCCATCTGGTCCTAAGATTAATCCTTGGTGAACTAATGAAGTAAATGGTTCATCAAAGTTTAAGTATCCCATATCTCTAAGAGCTTTAGTTATAAATCTTGCATATAGAAGGTGCATACAAGCATGTTCAGGACCTCCAACATACATATCAACTGGAAGCATCTTATCTATGATTTCCTTATCAAATGCAGCCTTAGTATTTTTGTTATCTGGGTATCTTAAATAGTACCATGATGAACAAACGAATGTATCTAAAGTATCAACTTCTCTTTTAGCTTTTCCTCCACAACATGGGCAAGTAGTGTTTACGAATTCTTCGCACTTAGCTAATGGTGACTTACCATCTGGTGTAAATTCAACATTGTATGGTAATTCAACTGGAAGATCTTTTTCAGGTACTGGAACAGTTCCACATTTTTCACAATATATCATTGGAATTGGAGCACCCCAGTATCTTTGTCTTGATACAAGCCAGTCTCTTAATCTGTAGTTAACCTTTTGGCTACCTTCGTTAGTCTTTTCTAACTTTTCAACTATTTTAACTTTAGCTTCATCTGTAGTTAATCCATCAAATTCTCCTGAATTAACTAATATTCCATGTTCAAAGTATGGAACTACATCAGATCCGTCTTTAGGAGCTATAACTCTGTTTATAGGAAGATTAAACTTGCTTGCAAATGCAAAGTCTCTTTCATCATGAGCTGGAACTGCCATTACAGCACCTGTTCCATAACTAGCTAAAACATAATCTCCAACCCAGATAGGAACTTCTTTTCCATTTATAGGATTTATTGCATAAGCTCCAGTAAATACTCCTGTTTTTTCTTTAGAAATTGATTGTCTTTCTATTTCTGATTGCTTAGCAGTTTCTTCTTTATAAGCTTCAACTGCTGCTTTATTTTCAGGAGTTACTATCTTATCAACTAATTTATTTTCAGGAGCTAAAACAACGTATGAAACTCCATATAATGTATCTACTCTTGTTGTAAATACATCAAAAGTTAAATCGTGATCTTTGATTTTGAATGTAACTTCAGCACCAGTTGATTTACCAATCCAGTGTTTTTGCATTGATACAGTTTTTTCTGGCCAATTAAGTCCATCTAATTTTTCAAGCAATTCATCAGCATAATCAGTGATTTTTAAGAACCATTGAGTTAAATCCTTTTTAGTTACTTCTGTATCACATCTTTCACATAAACCATCAACAACTTGTTCGTTAGCTAAAACTGTG
>NZ_JAXFPT010000001.1:0-4970 GCF_034179595.1 Clostridium sp. | reverse complement strand
TGCCATATATAAATATAACTGAAGTTCTAAATAACTCTTATACTTATAAAGCATTGCAATATTTAAACCATTTGTTATTAATGCAACTACAAAAATTAATGTCTGAGGATTGGATGATATTTGTGATAATATAAAACTCAACGCTGTAAATCCAGCATCTCTAGAAAAATCAGCACTACTAGGATCTTGCACCATAAGTCTATAACTATGCATATACATTCCAGTATCTCCAATACCACGCCTAAGTCCTGAAATAATTATAAATACTAAAGCTGCAAGTGATACATAAACTATAGATAAATTCTTAATTCTTCTCTCATACATACATCTACTTACGATTGATAACAAATATGTAGTAACTAATGTTAAATAAAATGCCCCAAACTACCATCTCCCTTAAAAATTAAATGTTACTTAAGCCTCTTTTGTGTTTTTCATTATATAGAAATACAATAAAATTCCCATTGGAATAGATAATATAGTAATAATCTTATATGGTGTTTCTTTTAAAAAGCTTTTATTTTTTCTCATTAGACTAGTTGAAACATAATGTATGCTTTCTTTTACCTTATACATTAAAGATGTATTAGGTATTTTTAAATTTTCTAATCTATAGAATGTCCATCCTTTACAATTACTTCTGTATTGTTGTAACATGTTTTTAGAAGATCCATCATCCATATACTCTACTACACAAAAAACTTCATTTACTAAAGCTAATTTATAATTCTCATCTATTTTGTGATATTTATAAGCTAGTCCAACATACTTCTCATCTTCAAACTCAGGATATTTATATTTTTTTGTCAATTCAGTTCTATAAACTAATTTTTTATCACCTTTAACCTTGTATTTATTATATAAATCAAATAGTTTTGACTTTTTAAGATTTTCAGGAAATTTAGTTCCTATTATTTCGCCAGATTTATGTGAGTCTAATCCTGCAATTCCTGCTATATCATCAGCTTTATTTTCTTCCCATGCTTTTAATATTTTCTCTACTGCATCATCTGGCATATAATCATCTGAATCTATACATACATTAATTTCTGTATCTATATTTTCATAAGCTGTATTATGTGCTGTATGCATTCCTCCATTTTTCTTATATATATATTTAATTTCAAAATCAGATTCTTTTTGCCAATTTAAAATTAACTCTTTTGTATTATCAGTAGAACCATCATCTATTACAAGCCATTTAAAATTTTTATTTGTTTGTCTTTTTAAACTTTCATAACATTTATTAATTGTATATGCCCTATTATATGTTGGTGTAAATATTGTTAATTTAATCATTTTCCCCTCCAAATTAAACCTATAATAAAATAATAGTTTAGATAATTATTTTATAGATTTCACTTAATCTGTCTATATAAGAATTAATATCAAAATTTTCATTTATATATTTACAAGCATTATTAGATAATTTATCTTGCAAATCTTTGTTATTTTTTAATTTTTCTAACTCGCTTATAAAATCTGAAATTGAATTATTCTCTATAAGTATTCCAGTATTATTATTTCTAATTACTTCTCTTATACTCCCAACATTCATTGAAATTATAGGCTTTTTAAATGCCATAGCTTCTAATATAACCATTGGCAATCCTTCATATAATGATGGTAAAAAGAATATATCTATTAATGGATAAAATTTATAAACATCTTCTTGAAAACCTGTTAATATAAATAACTCTTCTATATTTAACTCTTTTAAAAGATTTCTAACTTCACTTTCTTGATTTCCACTACCTATAAGTAAAATTTTACAATCTCTAAATCTTTCTTTTTTCTTTGAAATCTCTTTTATAAAAGGTATAATTCCTTTCTGTTCATCTATTCTCCCAATAAATCCTATTACAGTTTTATTTTTAGGTATATTATATTTTTTAAATAAATTATCTTTGTAATATGATTTAACCTTATATATTTTTTTACTATCTATAGCATTAGAAAGGATTTTAGTTTTTTCTTCATCAAAATAAGTCGTATTTTTTTTATAAAAATCATAAACTAAATTTCCACAAGCGATATTATAGTCATATCTTGGTCTAAAAAATGAATCTATTTTTTTATTAACTCCATTTGATTTAAGCCACGGATAACAATTATGTATATGAGATACAACTTTGATATTGCCTCTGCATAATTTCTTAGTTAAATATGCAGTTAATGATGCATTATTATCATGTGCATGAAGAATTTTTATATCATTTTCTTTCATTATTTTTTTTAATCCAAAAATTGTTTTTAATATATTTTTATTAGAAAAATCTAGAGCATAACTCTTTACGCCTTCTTTTTCAAAGATACTTTTTAAATCTTCGCCTCCACATACTACAATAGACTCATACTCCTTCATATTTTTACATATTAAAAGAGCCATTTTTTCTGCACCACTTAATTTATTCATAGGTAAAATATGAAGACATTTCATTAGTCTATTCCCCCTAAGCTTATATAAATAGTTCTTAATTCTTCGCAAATTTTACTTATCTCATAATCTTTTATTTCTTGTATAACTCTTTCTTCTTTATTCAAAGTTACGTTATATACTTCTTCCAAACTTTTCTTTTCTTTTATATACATTTCAATAGCTTTAGCTGTTTCTTCATAATCTCCAACCTTAACTAATGTTCCAACATTACTATTGCAAACTAAATCTCTATTTCCTCTTATATCTGTTGCAATAACCTTCTTTCCATTAGCCATAAGTTCCATTATGTTTCTAGGAAGCCCTTCTCTATATGATAAAAGCACTCCTATATCTGAAATATTTATAAGTTCATTAATATCTGTCCTAAATCCTAAAAAACTTATGTTATTTTCTAATGCTCTTATTTTTACTTCTTTAGTTAATTCATTTAACTTATCACCTTCTCCAACACATAAAGCTTTTATATTTTTATACTTATTTTTTAATATTTCTAATGCTTTAATAAGTTGTATTTGGTTTTTGTTTTCATTAAGTTCTGCTATCATTATTACTATAAAGTCATGATCTTTTAATCCAAGCTCTAACCTTTTTTTAGCCTTTTGATTTTCATCTAATAATTTATATTTTGTTAAGTCTATCCCAACACCTTTTAAATAGTATGTTTCATTTGGTTTTAGCTTATTTTTAGTTATTTCATAATCCTCACTATTTATATTTATAGTTACATCAGTAAATTTAGCCATAAATTTTTCAATAGGATAATAAATCATCCAGCCTAACTTAGATCCACCTTTTAAAAAATGATATCCATGTGCAGTATAAATAGTTTTTAAATTATTAAATCTTAATTTCAATAGCCTTCCAAATATTGATGCTACAGGCGTATGAACATGCACTATATCATATTTATTCTCTTTTTGTATTTTTATAAGCTCTTTGAAAGCCTTTATATTTGCTATACTAAGTGGATTTCTATTAAACGGAATATCAAAAATCTTAACACCTTTATTTATTAAGCTTTTATCTAATTCTTTATCTATTGAACATGCACAATCAACATAATATCCATCATTTAAAAGCATATTTATATGAGGTACTAAAAATGCATTTATAGTCCTGCTAACTGTTGTTACATATAATACCTTTTTCATTCTTTACCTCTCTAGTTGGAACTCCAACATTAATAGTACAATCTTTTATATCTTTTATAACTACAGAACCTGCTCCAATTATTGAAAAATCCCCCACAACTTTATTTTGTATAATAGTAGCACCAGAACCTATTAAACAACCTGTTCCTATTTTATTATGACCTGATATATTTACATTCCACAGAAGAGATGTGTAATCATTAATTATCGCATCATGTCCAATTCCACACTTTGGACTTATAATTACATGATTCCCAATACATATATTAGTAGTTATAATAACGCCAGGATATATTATGCTTCCACCACCTATCTTTACAGTAGGATGTATATTTACATCTGGATGAATTAAAGTTGCAAATTCAAAATTATCTTTTAGTTGTTCTGATATATTCTTTTTTATCCTATAGTCTGCTATAGCAATTATCACATTAGCTTTGTTAAAATTTCTTTTAAGGTATTCTATATTACCTAGAACCTTATATCCATTTATATAACTATTTTTTATTTCATTATTATCATCTATAAATCCAACTATATTCCAT
The DNA here is from genome assembly GCF_034179595.1 of Clostridium sp. Taxonomy (GTDB): domain Bacteria; phylum Bacillota; class Clostridia; order Clostridiales; family Clostridiaceae; genus Clostridium. Next base: position 834 of record NZ_JAXFPT010000001.1, on the reverse strand, counting down.
ATTAGATTCTTTTTATTAATTTCTTCAATTAAAAAAGCAACTTCTTTACCTACACCACCAGCACCTATAATAAAAATGTCTCTCATAAATCCTCACAATATTTCTATTTATTTTTCTTTTTCTTTCTACGATCATTTGAGTAATCATAATAATAAGCTTCTCTCCTCTCAGTCGAAGCACCATTTATAATACTTCCAAGAACTTTTGCTCTTACTTTTTCAAGTTCTTTATATCCTTGTATTATTGATTCACCTCTTGTCTTTTCTGCCCTTACAACAAGTAGTGTGCCATCACTTTTACCTGCAAGTATTTGCCCATCTGTTACAGCTCTAACTGGTGGAGTATCTAATATTATGTGTTCAAAATCATTTTTAAGCTTTTCTATTAAATCTTCCATTCCTTGTGATGCTATAACTTCTGCTGGATTTGGTGGTATGTGTCCTGATGTTAAAAGATATAAATTATTATCTATTTGTTTAATCACATTATCTAGAGAATACTTTCCTATTAAATAATCTGTTAACCCATAATCATTACTTTCTCCAAATTTTCTATGAAGACTTGGCTTTCTAAGATCACAATCTATTAGTATTATTTTTTTTCCACTTTGTGATAATATATATGCCAAATTACTAGAAACTGTAGACTTTCCTTCTCCAGCTTCTGAACTAGTAACAACTATTGTTCTTAACTTTTTATCTATAGATGAATATTCTAAACCTGTTCTTATATTTCTATAACACTCTGCTGTAATAGACTTTGGAAATTTTTTCGTAAAAATCATTTTTTCATCATCTCCTTCTCTAATGGAAGTTCACCAAGTACTGGTATAGG
>NZ_JAXFPT010000071.1:0-12435 GCF_034179595.1 Clostridium sp. | reverse complement strand
CGTCCTGAGCCAGGATCAAACTCTCAATAAAAAGTTTAATCATTTAACTCATAAAACTTACTTGTAAAAAGAATTGCTGGTTGTTTAAATGTATTCTATATTCTGTTCAATTTTCAAAGACCATTTTTATCTCATCGCCTTCAAGCGACTTGTTTATCTTACCACTCATGAAAAACTTTGTCAACATATTTTTTAGTTTTTATTTTAAAAACTTAATTATATATTGCTTCTCTTTCGAAAAGTTTGTTTCGCATCAGCGACGATATTTATAATAGCACACATATAATTATTGATTCGACATATTTTTATAAATACATTTAATTATTTTTGAATAATTCTTTAATTCTTTTGATTTCTTTAGTTTTCTATTATAGATACGCCCGGCAGTGTATGTATTACATTGAATGCATTTTTAATGTTTTAAAACATAGATAAGCTAAAAATTTAACTATTATATTTCTTATATTAAATGTATTTTTAACTTTATTATAGTTTTATAATTATAAAAAATTGTTTATATATTAGTAATATTTTTATATTCTTGATAAAAAGTACCCTTATATTAAAGTTAGATTTACTTTAATATAAGGGTACTTAAAATTTCTTATTCTATGTAATATTTATCACTTATTTTATTATTTAATATTTTTTTAGCATACTCTTTTGCCAAATCTAATGAATGTAATTTTGCTGATCCACATTGCATTTCATTAGCTGCTGGAATTTCTTCTTGTACTAATATCTTTTCTAATGAATACTCTAATGCATCAATAATATCTTTAGGCTCTAAATCTCCAAAGCTTATTAAATAAAAACCTGTTTTACATCCCATTGGTGATATATCAATAATATTATCAAGCTTTTCTCTCATAAATCCTGCTAAAAAATGTTCTAATGTATGCATACCATCATCTGCTAACATTTCTTTATTTGGTTGAACAAATCTTATATCAAATTTAGATACTACATCTCCCTTTGCGCCAACCTTTATTCCTGCTTTTCTAACGTAAGGTGCTTTAACCTTTGTATGATCTAATTCAAAACTTTCTACTTTTACCATTATAAATACTTCCTCTCTAATATAAACCTTCTAAATTTTATTTAACTTGTCTTATATGCTTTGTAATAAGTTTGTACTAAAATATCTATCTCCTCTATCTGGTAATATGACAACTACATTTCCACTATCTATTTTTTCTATAAATTTAATTGCGGCAGAAATAGCAGCTCCTGATGATGAACCAACTATAACTCCTTCTTTTTGTGCTAATAATCTTGCACTATTAAAAGCCTCTTCATCATCTACTTTTACAACTTCATCAACTAAGTTCATATCCATTGTTTCAGGGATAAAATTATTTCCTATACCTTCTATTTTGTAATATCCCTCAGTTCCACCACCAATTGTAGAGCCTATAGGATCTGCAAGTATTCCCTTTACCCCCTCTATATTTTCTTTTAAGTATCTTAAAGCGCCTGAAAATGTTCCACCACTTCCTGCACCTGCTACTAAATAATCTATATTTCCATCTAAATCATCATAAATTTCTTTACCTGTTGTTTCATAATGAGCTAATGGATTTGATTCATTACCAAATTGATTTAATGATATAGAATTTGGTATTTCTTCTAATAATGAATTTGCTACACTTATAGCACCTTCCATTCCTTCTTCTCTTGGCGTATTAATTATTTCTGCACCAAGCGCTCTCATTAATGTTTGCTTTTCTATTGAAAATTTTTCTGGAACAATAAACTTAACATTATATCCTTTATTAAGTGCTGCAAGTGCTATACCAATTCCAGTATTACCTGCAGTTGCTTCTATGATAGTAGATCCAGGTTTAAGCAACCCATCTTTTTCAGCTCTTTCTATCATATATACACCAATTCTATCTTTACAACTACCACCTGGGTTAAATCCTTCTATTTTAACAAATACATTTACCCCTTCTTTTATTCCTAAATTATTTAATTTTAGTAATGGAGTTTTTCCAATTAATTCTTTTATATCATTATAGTATTTCATCTTTTTCACCTGCTTTTGCTAAAGCTTTTTGTATATCACTTAAAATGTCTTCTTTATCTTCTATACCAACTGAAATTCTAATTAATTTATCAGTTATTCCTATACGTTCTCTAAGTTCTTTTGGAAGTGCTGCATGTGTCATTGTTGCTGGATGGCATATTAATGATTCAACCCCGCCTAAACTTTCTCCAAATGTTACAAGTTCTAGATTATTTACAAATTTCTTATGATCAATATCATCATTTAACACAAATGATATTACTCCTCCAAATCCTGAGGCTTGCTTCTTTTGTATTTCATGTCCCTTATGACTTTCTAATCCTGTATAATAAACTTTTTTTATTCTCTTATCTTCTAATAATTTTTTAGCTATGAATCTCGCATTTTCTTCATGTCTTTCCATTCTTACTGAAAGTGTTTTTATTCCTCTTATCAATAAGAAACTATCAAAAGGTTGTAGTATTCCACCTGTAGAGTTTTGAATAAAGTGTAATCTTTCACCAAGTTCATCATCATTTACAACTACTAATCCAGCAACTAAATCACTATGTCCGCCTAAATACTTTGTTCCTGAATGTAACACTATATCAGCTCCTAATGCTAATGGATTTTGGAAATATGGGCTCATAAAAGTATTATCAACAATAGTTAATAAACCTTTTTCCTTAGCTTTATTTGAAACTATTTTTATATCTACTACATCTAATAATGGATTTGTTGGAGTTTCTATATAAACTGCCTTTACATCTTCATCAATTTTTTCTTCAAACTCTTCAAAATTGTCTATGATTTCATACTTTATACCAAAGTTAGAAAATACTTTATCTAAAACTCTAAATGTTCCTCCGTATAGATTATTAGTTATAAGTATTTTGTCTCCATTTTTAAATAAACTTAATACTGCAGTAATTGCTGCAAGTCCAGATGCAAATGCAAATCCTCTTTTTCCACCTTCTATATCTGCAATTAATTTTTCAAGAGCCTCTCTTGTTGGATTGCCAGTTCTTGAATATTCATAACCACTATTTTGTCCAAACTTATTTTGCTTATATGTAGATGTTTGATAAATTGGTATGTTTACTGCTCCTGTATTTTCATCAACACTTATTCCACCATGTATTAATAATGAATTCTTTCTCATTTTTTCTCACTCCTTAAACTTATTTTGTTGCTTTGGCTAGAAAAATTTTAGGTTCAATTATTTCTCCCTTTGAAGATTCTCCCCTAGCTTTTAATCCAGTACTTTTAACATCTATATCTATAAATCCTGCATCTTTACACCAAGATTTTAATTGTTCATGTCTAAATCCTAGCCATACATCAAACATTTCTTCAGCTGCCCATTCCCCTAAATGTTCTTCAACATCTGTTATGACTACTTGTCCACCTTTTTTTAGTACCCTATTCATTTCTTTTATTGCTATATCGGGATTTGTAATATGATGTAATGCCATATTTATAAATATAATATCTACAGAATTATCAAAAAGAGGTAAATCCTCTAAATTTCCCTTTATTGGATATATGTTATTTAAGTTTTTATGTTTAGCTGATTTATATAATTCACTAAGCATATTTCTTGAAGAGTCTATTGAAAAAACTAAATTTGCCTCTTCTCCAACTCTTAAACTTATAAAACCTGTACCTGCTCCTAAATCTGCAATTACCTTCTCTTTGATATCAACAGAATTAATTGCAATTTCTCTTAATTCATTTTTAAAATAATCCATTCTGATTTTATTCCAATCTTTTGCGATAGAATTAAAATATTTTACTGAATTCATTTAAAATACCTCCATCAAATATAAATATATAAAAAAGACCCCATCTCTAATAAATTAGAGACGAGGTCTACCCGCGGTTCCACTCTAGTTTAGATATAAAATATATCTACTCTTAAAAATTCAGCACTAACATGCCTAATCACTATAACGGGCGAACCCGGAGAATCCTACTATTAATTCGAACTTCTGCTCCAAAGTGCACTTCACATTTCTTCTAAATAGAAAAATCTCAGCTATATTTTCTTCTCTGTAATTCTCCAAAATGCTACTCTACTTTTTCAATGCATTTATTAACCTACTAAATCTATATGAAAACTTCTTTTATCTATTAATTGAATTATAGTACAATGATTTATAAAAATCAACTATTTTTTAAATATTGTTTCTTCTTACCATAACAATAGGACAATTTTTAGAGCCAATATATCTCTCATTCTCTTCTATATTTATCTTCTTATCAGCAATTACATTTTCAAGTTCACATCCATCTTCTATAACTGCACTTTGTAGTATTATAGAATTTTTTATTTTCACATTTTTTCCTATACGAACACGTCTTGCTATTACACTATTTTCAACTTCTCCTTCTATATAACACCCATTAGCAACAATAGAATTTTTCACATCACTACAAGTAGTGAATTGAGTTGGCCCTTCATCCTTTGGTTTAGTGTAAATAGGCCTGTCCTTGCAGAATAATTCTTTATTAACTTCATCATTTAAAAAATTCATATTGCAATCATAATAAGCTTTTAAAGAATTTATACAACTTAAATATCCTTTAAACTCATAAGTTCCTACTTTTAAATTTTTTAAATTAGAATGAATATAATGTTTTATCTTTCTATACATTCCGCTCTTAATTGATTCATGAATAATATCTATAAATAAATCTGTTTTCATCAGATACATTTCCATATTTACATTAGCATTATCTTCTTGTCCAATATTTTCTCCGATACTAATTACCCTATCTTTTTCTATGTTTAATATATCGCAATCTATAAATTGAATTTTTGCATTATTTATATTTTTATATACCATGGTTACATCATTTCCTGACTTCTCATGATACTTTAACACTTCATCAAGATTAATATTACATACCATATATGATGGAGATAATAATACATATTTTTTATTGCTATGCTTTACAAATTCAATATTATCTGCAAAATTATGAACATCATCATATGAAGGATCTTCATCTCCAAAATTAAATACTTTTAATCCATCTTTTTTTCTATGAAGATCCCAAGGTCTTCCGTTAGTTAGATGATCCATTAAAGACCTTGATTTATTTTTAGCAAAAATTCCAATACACTCTATTCCTGAATTAGTCATATTAGATAATATAAAATCTATAACTCTATATCTAGCTGCTAAAGGCACGGATGCAAGACATCTTTTTCTTGTTAATTCTCCCATTCTGCTTTCATTTTCATCTAAATTTATTATCCCCAAACAATTACTCATATTAACCTACCCTTTCTTCTTTTAAGCCATATTTTTTTCTTCGACTATATCCTCTGAACTTATCTCTTCTTTTGAAGCAATAACTGCAATTTCTTTTCCATCACCAATTTCTAAATCATCATGTAAAATAACATCACTTCCGATTATTGCTTTATTTACAACTACATTATCTCCTATATATGAATTTGGCATGATTACAGAATCTTTTATTACAGTATTTTTCCCAACATAAACCCCTTGGAACAATACAGAGTTTTCTACTTTTCCATATACAGTACAACCTTCAACAACAACCGAATTCCTAATCTTTGCATCTTTACCTACATACTGTGCTGGACTTATAGGATTTATAGAATATATCTTCCAACTTTCATCAAATAAATTTAATTCATTCTCATATTTTAATAAATCCATATTTGCTTCCCATAAGCTTTCTATTGTTCCAACATCTTTCCAATATCCTTTAAATGGATATGCAACTAATCTACGTCCTTCATTTAGCATTTTAGGTATGATATTTTTGCCGAAATCATTACTTGATGTTTCATCTAATTCATCATTTATTAAATGCCTCTTTAATATATTCCAATTAAATATATATATGCCCATTGATGCATTTGTACTTTTAGGTCTTTTAGGTTTTTCTTCAAATTCGTATATTGATAAATCATCTCTTGTATTCATTATTCCGAATCTACTTGCTTCTTTAAATGGAACGTCAATTACTGCAATTGTTGCATCTGCCTTTTTTTCTTTATGAAAATCTAGCATTTTGTTATAATCCATTTTATATATGTGATCTCCTGATAAAATCAGTACATATTCTGGATTATAACTATCTATATATTCTATGTTTTGATATATAGCATTAGCAGTTCCTTTGTACCACATTCCACCATCTTCATTTTGATATGGAGGTAATATACTAACCCCGCCGTCTCTTCTATCTAAATCCCAAGGATCTCCTATTCCTATGTGTGAATTAAGTTCTAATGGCTTGTATTGAGTTAAAACTCCCACTGTATGAATTCCAGAATTCGAACAATTACTTAAAGGAAAATCTATTATTCTATATTTTCCTCCAAATGGTACCGCAGGTTTCGCTAAATTCTTAGTTAATACGCCTAATCTTGAACCTTGTCCCCCAGCTAAAATCATAGCAACTATCTCTTTTTTACCCATAATAATATCTCCCCTCATATGTTTTTCATGATTATAAAATCAAATTAGATAATATAAAATTCAAAGTACTTGTATAAACATATGAGAGTATAACTAAATTTATACATAATTTATTTTATGAAATCATTTCCAAAAGTAAAAAAATAAAAAGTCTAAAATAACTTTAAAATTATCTTAGACTAATTTTTATATTTTATAGATTTTTATATAATAGTTCTGAACCCCATATTCCATTTGCATATTGAAGTATAGTTCTATCTGATGAGAAAATTCCAGAGTGTGCTATATTTATTCCACACATTCTTTGCCAGTTATTCATATCTCTATATAAGCTATCTACTCTATCTTGAGCTTTTAAATAAGAATCAAAATCTTTTAATACAAAGAATTGATCATTGTGTGGTATTAAGTTTTCATATATTTCTCTAAATCTATCTCTATCGAAATGATATTTTCCATTTATTAAATCATCTATCACTCTTTGAATTCTATAATCATTCTTATACATATCAAATGAAGAATATCCTCCATTTTGATAATAGTTTAATACTTCTTGAGAATTTAAACCAAAAATAATTATATTGTCATCTCCAACTTCATCTTTTATTTCAATATTTGCCCCATCTAACGTAGCAATAGTAACAGCACCATTCATCATAAATTTCATATTAGATGTACCAGATGCTTCTTTTGTCGTTGTTGATATTTGCTCACTTAAATCTGTAGCTCTTATTATCTCTTCTGCTAATGAAACATTATAATTGTCTAAAAATATAACTTTTATCCTATCATTAACTCTAGGATCATTATTTATCTTGTTAGCAACCTTATTTATAAGTTCTATTGTATTTTTAGCTAAGTGATATGCAGGAGCAGCTTTACCAGCGAATATAAATGTTCTAGGAACTATATCTAAATTAGGATTTTCTAATAGTTTATTATATAAATCCATTATTCTTAAACAATTTAGTGTCTGTCTTTTATATGCATGTATTCTCTTAACCTGAACATCAAATATAGAATTTGGATCTACTCTAACTCCATTTTTCCTATATATAGTTTCAGCAAGCTTTTCCTTGTTTTCTCTTTTTATATTGTAAAGCTCTCTTTGAATATTTGGATCATTTACTTTATATTTAAATGCTTCTAAATCAGTAGGGTGCTTTATAAATGAATCTCCTATATTATCAACTAATAACTTTGTTAACCTTGGATTAATTTTTAAAAGCCATCTTCTATGAGTTATACCATTTGTTTTATTATTAAACTTATTAGGATAGAAATAATAAAAATCACTCATTTCTTGTTTCTTTAATATTTCAGTATGAAGCTTTGCAACTCCATTTATACTATGACTACCTACTATAGCTAAATTAGCCATTCTAACTTGACCATCAGCTACTATTGCCATACGTGATATTTTATCCCATTGTCCTGCATAACTATTCCAAAGCTCAGCACAAAATCTTTCATTGATTTCATTAACAATCATATATATTCTAGGAAGTAATGACTTAAACATATTTATAGGCCATTTTTCCAAAGCTTCTGAAAGTATCGTATGATTTGTATAAGATACTGTATTTGTTGTTATTCTCCATGCCTCTTCCCATGCAAGACCTTCTTCATCTAATAAAATTCTCATAAGTTCTGGTATTGCAAGAGTTGGGTGAGTATCATTTATATGAATAGCTATTTTTTCATCTAAATTTCTTATATTTCCACCGTGTTTTTTAAAGTGTCTTATTATAGACTGAACACCTGCTGAAACAAAGAAATATTGTTGCTTTAATCTTAGAATTTTACCTTCATATTGTGAATCATCTGGATAAAGAACTTGAGATATTGCTTCAACTGAATTTTTATATTCTAATGCCTTTAGGAAATCTCCTCTACTAAATGAAGAAAAATCGAATTCATTATTTACTGTTTCAGCACTCCACAATCTCAAGGTATTTATAGTACCATTCTCATATCCAACTACTGGAGTATCATAAGGAATTGCAAGTACTGGTTCATAATTTACATGAGTAAATCTCATTTTTCCATTTACCTCTTCTGTTATTATATTTCCACCAAACTTAACAATCTCTTTTTTATCACTTTTTTTCTTTTCCCATACATTTCCGTCTCTTAACCAATTATCAGAAACTTCAACTTGAACTCCATCTATAATTTTCTGTTCAAAAAAACCATATTTATATCTTATTCCACAACCATGTCCTGCTATATTTAAAGATGCCATAGAATCTAAAAAACAAGCTGCTAATCTTCCAAGGCCTCCATTTCCAAGACCTTGATCATGTTCTAAGTTTTCTAATTCTTCTAAGTCAATCCCTAATTCAGCTAATGCTTCTTTACATACATCTCTTATGCCTAAGTTAAGCAATGCATCTCCAAGAAGTCGTCCTAGCAAAAATTCCATTGAGAAATAATAAACTTGTTTTTCACCAGTTTCATTATATCTTTTATTGGTTTTCATCCAGCTTTCTGCAACATAATCCCTAACCAAACCACCTAAAGCTTCATATTTTTTATAATTACTTCCATCTGAAAGTTCTTCACCATGAATCTCAAGATACTTCTTTTGGTAGGCTTTTTTAAATGACATTTTATCAATGGCTAGCATATTCATCCCCTCCCTTGGGTTATAAGCAACTTATCCCAACATCAAATGCTTATACATTTCATTATAATCATTAGCGGATTTCTCTAAGCTATTATCTGAGTTTAAAGCTTGGCTAACTATTGAGTTCCACCTATTTTTATCTCTAAATATATCTAACGCATATTCTATAGTGTTTAATAATTCATTAGCATTATAATTTCTGAAACTAAATCCATTTCCAAATCCAGTGTATTGATTATATGGATGAACAGTATCTTTTAATCCACCTGTTTCTCTAACTATAGGTACAGTACCATATCTTAAGGCTATTAATTGTCCAAGACCACATGGTTCAAATAATGAAGGCATTAAGAACATATCTGATGCTGCATAAATCTTATGAGCTAATCTATTATCAAATCTAATATTTGCAGATACTTTATCTCTATATCTATAAGCTAATCCTTTAAAATGATTTTCATAATGATAATCACCTGTTCCTAATATAACTAACTGAACATCATGCTGTAATAATCTATCTGCAATATCAACTACTAAATCAAGGCCCTTTTGATTAGTAAGTCTAGTAACCATTGAAATCATAGCTACATTATCATTTACAGGAAGACCTAATTCTCTTTGTAATTCTCTTTTATTTATTGCCTTATCTTCTAAACAATGTTTATTAAACGTATGATAAATTAAATTATCTGTTTCTGGATTAAACTCCTTGTAATCAATTCCATTTAATATGCCGCTTAATGCATAACCTCTTTGTCTTAATACTGAATCAAGTCTTTCTCCATATTGTTGAGTTTTTATTTCATCGACATATGAATAACTAACTGTAGAAATCTTATCTGAGTAAAGTATTCCCCCTTTCATAAAGCTTACTCCACCATCAAATGCAAGACTACCATTATAATATGGTTCTAAATCATATCCAAACAATTCTGGAAGTACTTCTTTTGAGAATACTCCTTGGAATTTAAGATTATGAATTGAAAATACTGTTTTCATATTGTAATAGAATAAATCTTTTCTATATTCTAATTTATGAAGTACTGGTATCATTCCAGTTTGCCAATCATTGCAGTGTATTATATCTGGTTGATAATTAATTAACTTTAAAAAGCTAAGTGCAGCTCTATTAAAGAAAGCAAATCTTTCACCATCATCATAATATCCATAAAGTCCATCACGACCAAAATAATATTCATTATCTAATAAATAATACTTTACCCCATCTTCTTCATATTCAAATACACCACAATATTGATTTCTCCAGCCAACTGGAACTCTAAACCAATTAACAAATCTTAATTTTCCTTTTAGGCTTTCATTTATATTTTTGTATTTAGGTATTACAACCCTTGCATCTACACCTAATCTTTTTAATGATTTAGGTAATGATCCTAATACATCACCAAGTCCCCCTGTTTTTATAAATGGATTTGCTTCAGATCCAACAAACAAAACTTTCATCTAATTTTCCTCCTCAATCTTCCCCTTTAATACCATAGTTGTTATCAGTAGTACTCTTTTAATAATTATATTTAATTAAAATTTTATTTTCTTTAGTAAAAGTGTAATTGTTATATATAATTAATGTAAATTCCCAACCAATATTTGTCAATAAATTTATACATAATTTTTTATTTATGTAATTTTAAGGTATATAAAAATTTATCAAATTATTTTAACTGTTATTATTCCTATTCGATATATTTGAAATTTATTAATAAAAATATTTTAATTAATATAAAAAAATTAAATAAATAAAAAAAGTGACATAATTAAATTATGTCACTTTTTTTATTTATTATATATCTTAATATTTAGTATGCAATTTCTATATTGCTGTTAGAATCTTTGTCTGTATCTTTATTTATTAATTTTATTATTATAAAGTGAATTATCATAGCTGTTACAATTGCAACTACTAAGTTAAAAGCTATAGTTAATATAAAAGTTACTAATAACTCAATTGCATCAAATTTATTGTTACGAATAATTTCAATACAATTTCTCCACTCACTCATATTATAAGATACAACAACAAGTATTGCTGCTAATGTAACAAGTGGTACATACTTTATAAAAGGCATAAAAATTAGCATTATTAATAATAAAGTTATAGCATGTACAATTCCTGCTATAGGAGTTCTACCACCATTTTTTATATTAGCTGCTGTTCTAGCTATAGCACCTGTTGCTGGTATTCCACCAAATAATGATGATGCAATATTTGCTATTCCTTGTCCTATTAATTCAGTGTTTGAATTATGTTGTTTATCTATCATGCCATCTGCTACAACTGCTGATAATAAAGATTCAATTGCAGCTAAAAATGCTATTGTAAGTGATGGCATTATTAAATCTTTTATTTTATCTATTGTAAATACTGGTAACTTTGCAGTTGGTATTGTTGATGAAATTTCACCATAAGTTGATCCTATTGTTTCAACATTTAAGCTTAATCCAGCCACTATTAAAGTTGATATTATTAATGCAATAAGAGATCCAGGTATTGTCTTATTAACTTTTGGGAATAAAACAATTATAGCGATACATAGTATCCCAATTAATAATGTAACAATATCTATTTTATTAAAGTTTGATATGTATGCATTCCATTTATGTATAAATTCAGAAGGTACTTTATCTATGTCTAATCCAAATAAATCTTTTATTTGAGTTGATAATAAAGTAATTGCTATACCTAATGTAAATCCTAAAGTAATGCTTTTAGGAATGTATTTTATTAAATTACCAAGTTTAAAAACTCCAAATAATATTAATATTACACCTGCCATTAGAGTAGAAGTTATAAGCCCTTCAAGACCATATTTTTCTATAATACCATAAACTATAACTACAAAAGCTCCAGTTGGGCCTCCAATTTGGACTCTACTTCCGCCAAATAATGATATGAAAAATCCTGCTACTATAGCAGTTATTAAACCTTTTTCCGGCGTTACTCCAGATGAAATTCCTAATGCTATAGAAAGCGGTAATGCAATAATAGCTACTATAATTCCAGCTATAATATCTTTAAAGATTTGCTCTTTTGATAATTCCTTCTTTCGATGTTTTAATATTGAGAAAAATTTTGGTTTTTTCATTAGTAAAAAAGTCACTCTTTCTATATAAAATTTTTATAATTTATCACAAAGAAAAAAGAGATAGTAATTAAACTATCCCTTTCATTATTCACCTGGCAACGTCCTACTCTCCCACACAGTCTCCCGTGCAGTACCATTGGCGCTATAGAGCTTAACTTTCCTGTTCGGAATGGGAAGGAGTGTTTCCTCTATGCCATCATCACCAGATTTCAGATTGTTCTCTGAAAATTG
>NZ_JAXFPT010000061.1:0-59614 GCF_034179595.1 Clostridium sp. | reverse complement strand
TAATTTTCTAAAAGCTTTGAATTTATCTTAACAAATACTCTATTTAATAAAATAATAAATACTGTGAATGTAGCTATTGATATAAGAATAAAAATTAAAGCTCCACTAAAACTTCCATATACTATACCATTTATATAATATCTCAAAGGTGGATATATCTTATTTAATATATCACTTATATTTTTTGCATTCTTAAATATATACTCTGATATAAATTGCATATTTGAAGATATTAAAATAATTATTGGAAGTAATATAATTCCTTCAATTATATAAACTATGTTTTTATATCTAACTTTCGCTGAAATGTATGTAAATACAAATCCTATAAAACTAGCAATTATTATTGGAATAAGTGGAATAAAAAGATACATTACAAATGCATTTATTATCATGATAAATGTAATCTTTGTATTTATAAAATAAACTATCAAAGATGGTATTAAGAAAATTGCTAAAAATAGATAATTAACTAAAATTAAATTAATTATTTTAGAAGATAATATTACCCAAGGTTTTATAGGAAGAGATATTAAAAATTCATAATCTTTCATTCCAAATAATAATCCAGGAGCTTTATATATAGATGTCCAAATTATTATAAATACTGACATTATAAAGCCTTGTGCTATTATAATATGAAGCATATTTATATTTTTTAGTGGTTCTACCATTAAATTAAAATAACTAAACATTGAAATTTCAAAACCTAATATTGCAATTATTAGTAATACTAAAAATGCTAAAGTTTTTAATAGCTTTTTCTTATCTCTTCTATCTAATATAGAATTAAGGTTATAAGAACTTATTAAATCATATTTTAAAAGAGTTATTAAATCATTCATCCCCAATCAACTCCATAAATAAATCTTCTAATGAATTATCACCTTTAACTTTATCTATATCTCCATTTGCTACAATTTCTCCATTTTTAATTATAGCAATCTTATTACATAACTTTTCAGCTACTTCCAATACATGTGTTGAAAAAAATATTGCTCCACCATCTTTACATATATCTTTCATAATTTGCTTTAATATATGTGATGCTTTTGGATCTAAACCAACAAAAGGTTCATCTAATATTAGTAATTTAGGCTTATGAATAAGCGCAGATATAATTGCTAATTTTTGCTTCATACCATGTGAGTATGATGATATTAAATCACCTAATGACTTAGTAATTTCAAAAGTATCAGAATATACCTTTATAAGTTCTTCTCTTTCTTTTCTAGGAACTTTATATATGTCTCCAATAAAATTTAAATATTGTATTCCTGTAAGTGCATCATAAAGTTCTGGGTTGTCAGGTATATATGCAATTTTCTTTTTACATTCAATTGGATTTTCTTTAATTGATACTCCATCTATAAATATATCTCCCTTTTCAAATTCAAGTATACCAACAACAGATTTTATAGTAGTTGTTTTTCCAGCGCCATTATGTCCAATAAATCCAAATATATCTCCACTTTTTATTTCTAAAGATAAATCTTTAATTGCTGGTCTATCACTCTTATAGTATTTATACAAATTTTTTATAATCAGCATATTTGTCCTCCTAAAATTTTATATAGATTTTTCTTATATTATAAATAATTTTTCTTATTAAATTAATTATTAAAGACTTTTTTAGCTATTTCTACAGATTCCTTAGCATCTTTTGCATAAAAATCAGCACCTATTTTATCTGAGTAATCTTCTGTTAAAACAGCTCCACCAACAAATATTTTCCCTTTAAAACCAGCTTCTTTTAAAGCTAAAATTGTTTCTTCCATAGATACTATAGTAGTTGTCATTAAAGCACTAAGACCCACAAGTTTTATATCGTTTTCTATAGCTTCTTTTACTATCTTCTCTATCGGAACATCTTTTCCAAGATCTAATATATCATATCCATAATTTTGTAATATAAGCTTAACTATATTTTTTCCTATATCATGAATATCACCTTTTACAGTTGCAAGTATGATTTTCCCTTTATTTACTTCACTTTTATTTAACCTAGCCAATCTATCTTTAATTAAATCAAATGACACTTTTACTGTTTCTGCAGCCTGTATAAGCTGTGGTAAGAATATTTCTCCATTTTCATATTTTTTACCTACTTTATCAAGAGCAGGTATTAAATCCTCATTTACTATTTCAAGTTCTGTCTTTTCTCGTAATAATTGTTCTGTTATTTTTCTTGTACTATTTTTTAATCCTTGAAGTATTAATTTATCTAAAGATTCTTCGCTATTATCTAATTCATTAGAATAATTTATATTTTCTTTAGTCACTAATATTTTCTCTATCTTTTTATCTCCATAATTTTCTATATATCTTTTAGCTCCACGATCATTATTGTTTAAAACTTTAAAGGAATTTATTACATTCATCATTCCTTCTCTATTAGGATTCATAATTGGAAGATCTAATCCAGCTCCTAAAGCTAATGCTAGAAATGTTTCATTTATAATATCTCTATTTGGCAGACCAAAGGATATATTTGAAACACCAAGAATAGTTTTAACACCTAATCTTTCTTTAACTATTTTTAAAGCTTTTAATGTATCCATAACTTCTTCTTGTTGAGCTGAAACAGTTAAAGCTAAACAGTCTATATATACATCCTCTTTCTTTATTCCATATTCTACTGCTCTGTCAACTATTTTTTCTGCTATTTTAAATCTAGATTCATAATCTTTAGGTATACCATTATTATCAAGTGTTAACCCAACTACTGATGCTCCATATTTCTTTACTAGAGGAAGAATACTATCTAATACCGCATCTTCTCCATTTACTGAATTTACTATTGGTTTACCATTATATACTCTTAAAGCACTTTCAATAACATTCTTTTTAGCTGAATCAATTTGAAGTGGAACATCCACAATGCTCTGTAATTCTTTTATTGTGCTTTCCATTAATGTTTCTTCATCTATTTCTGGAAGCCCAACATTAACATCTAATATTTCTGCTCCTCCTTCTATTTGTTCTATTGCCTGTTTTAATATATAATCCATATCTCTATCTATGATAGCTTTTTTGAATCTTTTTTTACCTGTTGGATTTATTCGTTCCCCAACTACTCTTACCTCATCAATTTCAACAACTTTAAAAGGTGACGTTACTGCATATTTTATCATCTTTTTTCTATTTATTTTATGGTTACTTCTAGCTATTTTACTAATCTCTTCTATAAATCTAGGAGTGGTTCCACAACATCCTCCTATAATTGATACTCCAAGTTCCACTAATTCTCTAATAAAATTTGCAAATTCTTCTTCATTTATATCATACCTAGCTTTTCCTTTTATCATATTTGGAAGTCCTGCATTAGGTTGAACTATTACAGGTAAATTTGTATTATTAATTATTTTTTCTACAATTCCCTTAAGCTCTTTAGGTCCAAGTGAACAATTCACTCCAATAGCATCTACACCTAGTCCTTCTAAAGTAATTGCCATACTTTCCGGAAGACATCCTGTAAAAGTTCTCCCATCTTCTTCAAATGTCATTGTTGCAAATATAGGCAAACTACAACTTTCTTTTGCCGCAATTATTGCAGCTTTCATCTCGTACAAATCAGTCATAGTCTCAATAAGTATTAAATCTGCTCCACTTTGCTCTCCGATTTTAATTTGTCTTTTAAAAATATCAATAGCTTTTTCAAAATTTAAAGTGCCCATAGGTTCTAATAATTCCCCAATTGGTCCTATATCAAGAGCAATGTAACAATCTTTATTTCCTCTTGCTTTTTTAGCTAAATCTACTCCAGATTTTATTATTTCTTCTACAGAAAATTTGGTATTCTTTAATTTAAGCTCGTTTGCCCCAAATGTATTTGTTGTTATAACTTTTGCTCCAGCATTTATATAATTTTTATGTATCTTTATTATCTCTTCTTTATGGGTTATATTAAATATCTCTGGATATTCTCCAAGTTTTAAACCTGAATTTTGGAGCATTGTTCCCATAGCTCCATCAAAAACTAAAATGTTATCTTTAATATACTCTCTTACATTCAAAATCTATTCCCTCTTTTCTATATGCACATCTATCGTAGTTATTACAATTTATGCAGCTCTTCTCTTTCTTTTTTCCACTATATTTTTTTATACCTAAAATAGCTGTTACTGATTTTCTTGGAAATAAAATCATATGCTCTGAAACCTTAATTCCTATTCTTTTTTCACAATTTAATACATTTATAAAATCTTTTTGGATACTTAAATCCAAATCCCCATAACCTGGACTATACCTAAATGTTAATTCTTCATCTTCACTTATATACTTAGCTTTTATCTCCTCTTCTAGTAAATCACAAACCTCTTCAACACATGTTGTAGCGCAAGCATCAAATATTAAACCCTTTGTTAAATCTACTTTTTCATAAAATCTTGTACGTCTTTCAACATTATTTCCAAGTGTTACAGCCATTAGTATGCATCTATCACACTCTTTTAATAAATTATATATATCATTTCCTTTTAAAATCAAATTAGTTCCTATAAGTTCAATTCCATCTTCTCTTTTATTTAAGTTATACTCCTCATAAATATATTTAGGTGTAAAGAAATCTTCACACTCTTTCTTTACACCTAAAATTTTATCAATAATATTTTGAGGTATTTTTTGCCTTCTATATCCTAAATATCTTAAAATTTCTGATTCATGAAGAGTAAGATTTTTATCACTACTTTCCATATACATTAAGAGAAAATCCTTTTCTTATTACATCCTTTGCATATTCTTTTGCTCCAAAAAGAGAAAGATCTTTATAATTTCCACATTGAACTTCATTGCTTGCTGGTATATCTTCTGCTTTTAATAAATTCTTCAAGACTACTTCAACAGCTTCTTTTATTTCAATAGACTCCTTATTACCCCATGTAGTTAAATAAAAGCCTGTTCTACATCCCATTGGAGATACATCAATCACTCCATCTAATTCATTTCTAATATTATAAGCTAAATAATGTTCAAGAGCATGCATAGCTGCTGTTCCAAAGGCTTCTTTATTTGGTTGTAAAAACCTTATATCAAACTTACTTATCTTATCACCATGTTCTCCTTCATATACACAACATTTTCTTACAAATGGTGCCTTTACTTTAGTATGATCTAATTCAAAACTTTCTACTTTTTTCATATATTTACCTCCTAGTTATTGATTGTTTTAATAATTGTTTTTATATTTTCTTTAATCTTTCTTGCTACATATGGGTTATTCATTGTGTAAATATGAATTCCTTGAACTCCACTAGAAGCTAAATCTATAATTTGCTCAACTGCATATGCAATTCCCGCTTCTCTTAAAGCTTCTGGACTATATTCATATCTCTTCATTATTTTAGAAAATTTAACTGGAATTTTTGCTCCACATAACTTTGTTATTCTCTCTATCTGCTTTTTATTTATTACTGGCATAATGCCTGCTTGAATAGGTGTATTTATTCCATTTTGATTTATTTTATCTAAAAAATCATAATATATATTGTTATCAAAAAATAACTGAGAAATAAAACTTGATGTACCTGAATTTATCTTTCTTTTCATATTATCTATTTCTATATCTATTCTCTTATTTTCTATATGACCTTCTGGATAACATGCTGAAATTATATTAAATTTCTTTTTTTCTTCTATATAACTTATAAGCTCACTTGCATAATTAAAATCTTTTTTGGAATTACCAATATCATCACCTCTTAATGCAAGTATGTTTCTAACTTCTTCAAGCTCTAATCTCTCTGTTATTTTATCTATATCATCTTTTTTAGAAGATATGCATGTTAAATGAGCCAAAGGCTCTATATTATATACATTTTTTATAAGTGATGATATTTCTGTGGTTTTATTATTTATTAAACTTCCACCTGCCCCATAAGTCACACTAATAAAATCTGGCTCTAATTCTGAAAGTTCATTTAAAGCCTTATATATACTTTTAACTGGTGAATTAGTTTTTGGTGGGAATACCTCAAAAGAAAAAACTAATTTCTTTTTATCAAAAATCTCTCTAATATTCATAATGCCCCCTTGTTTATATTGTAAACTTTAAAAAACAAAAAAGTCTTAGGATACTATACCTAAGACTTTAACCTCAAATTTATATCCTTATCTATCTGGAATTAGCACCACATTCTATAATAAATTTATATATAAAAGTACTATAAATTCATAGTATATATAGGTTGCCGGGTTTCATAGGGCCAGTCCCTCCACCACTCTTGATAAGTTCTATATTCTATTTTATGTAATTATACCTTAAAAATGATTATTTGTAAATACATTCTAATTATTGTCTTTTATATTATTAAAATATTCTTCTCTAAATAGAGCCATTAATATCTCATCATGATATTTTCCTTCTCTATATATTTCTCTTTTTAATCGTCCTTCTTCTTTAAATCCAAGCTTTTTATAACAAGCTATTGCCCTTGGATTTAATGAAAAAACACTAAGTTTTATTTTTTCAATATTACATTCTTCAAATATAAATTTAATTAATATAGATAATGCATCATATCCATAACCTTTGCCCCAATAATTTTTATCACCTATCATAATTCCAATAGTACAATTTCTATTTTTTACATTAACAGAATTTATGCTACACCCGCCTATAATATTTCCAGTACTTATTTCTTCTATTGCAAAATCATAAGTTAAGCTATCTATTCCTCTATTCTTTTTTATCCATACTTCTTCTTCCCATTTACTTATAGGAAATGGTGTATTTGAATCTAGAAGTTTTTTCACCTCAAAATCATTTACAAAACTTAATATCTTTTCAATATCTTCTTCCTTATAAGCTCTAAGTAAAACTTTAGTTCCTATATACATATAATTAGCCCCCAAATTGTATTTTTAAATTATATTATACATTAATGATTATAAAAACAAAAGCATTACTAAAAAGTAATGCTTTAAATTTCTATGGATGATTATAAAATAATAAAATTATAGATAGACATGCACAAACTATGCTTATTCCAACTATAAAGTTAACTATTTGTGGTTTTGTTAATCCTTTTTCCTCTAATCTAAAGTGCATCTGACTTCTATCTGCTTGATACACTGGTTTTCCTTCATTAAATCTTTTAAATATAACAAATAAATTATCAAATATAGGTACTGCTAGTGCTAATATTGGTAATAATAAGCTAAGAACCGTAGCCTGCTTAAATGCACCATCTAATGCTATAATACTCAAAATAAACCCTAAAAAATTTGCTCCAGAATCCCCCATAAATACTTTTGCTGGATACTTATTATAAATTAAAAATCCACATATGCTTCCTGCAATTATTATTGATATAGATGCTGAATAAACCTGACCTAAAATAATTGCTGCAATAAAAAATGTAGTTGATGAAACTAATGAAATTCCACCTGCAAGTCCATCCATTCCATCTGACCAATTTATTACTGTTGTAACTCCAAACATCCAAGTTATACTTAAGACAAATTGTAAAAATGTGCTAAGAACTACATATTGTCCAGTAAAAGGATTGGTAAACCCTTTAAATGCAACACCTGCATTAAATACTAATACAGCAGCTAAAATTTGAATTATTAGTCTTGGAAATATAGGGAACTCTTTTCCTTTTGATTTATAAAAATCATCTACAAGCCCTATAATTAAAATTAATAATGAACTAATAAATATCCATATACTTTGATATCCATTCTCTTTTTCTACAAAATAATATAATGCAAAAAATCCTATAAACATCGCAAGTCCACCGCATAATGGTGTTACTTTCTTATGTTTCTTTCTTTTCGTAGGTTTATCTGTAAAGCCAATTTTAGTTGATAGCTTCATTAAGATCGGTAATAAAATTGCTACTAATAAGAAAGAAATTATAAACTCTATAAAATAATTCATATATTCCTTCTCCTAAACTAGACTAGATTGTTAATTATATGTAAAAAAATCTGAATCTATTAGAATTATACTATTAATATACTATATTATCAATTATATTGATATAAAATTTATTTAGTTTTAAGATTTAGGAATAAGCCTAATTTTATGTAAAAAAATACACCTTAGAACATCTAAGGTGTATTTAAATCTATTATCCTCTTTGTTCTATCATGCTCTTAACTTTCATAAGTCTAGTTAAAGCACTTCTTTCATTTTCATCAAGTTTCATTCTTATATACTTGATTGTTTCTTGAAGTTGAGGAATTGTCATATATTCTAGAGCGTTAACTCTTCTTCTAGTCTTTTCTATTTCATCTGCCATAAGTTGACATGACTTTTCTACTTCTGCAAGTTCCAAAAGCTTAGGTAATATTCCATAAAGCTTTGTTATTGCATCATCAAGATCTGATGATGTGTTTGCAAATCCATATGGGAAGATACTACCTTCGTCACCTTCAAGCTGTCTTTTAAAGTTCATAACTGGAACATTAACACTCATTATGTTCTTGTTTCCAACTTCTACAGAGATACTTTCTTTTGGATAAGCAATTGCTTCTTCTAAAAACTCTGAACTCATAACGGCTCTTGCCATAACAAAATCTTTAAGTGAGCCTTCAAGTTGTTCTTCAACATCTTTTCTTAGATTATTGTTATACTTAACAAGATTAATAAATTGTCTCATTAACTCATCTTGCTTATCTTTTAAAAGCTTATGACCTCTAGTAGCTGTTGTTAATCTCTTTTTCAGCTTTGTGAGCTCCATTCTAGTAGGATTCACATTTAATCTAGCCATAGCCTATTCTTCCTCTCTTGGCATATATTTTTCAAGATATTCATCTCTAATTCTCTTAAGTTCAGTTCTTGGAAGTAATTTTAATAACTTCCATCCTAAATCTAGAGTTTCAGTAATTGTTCTATTTGCTTCAAGTCCTTGTGAAACATATTCATTTTCAAATGCTTCTGCAAATTTAGCAAATGCTTTATCAGTATCTGAAAGAGCTGATTCCCCTAGGATAGCTGATAATTCTTTTGCTTGCTTACCTTGAGCATATGCTGAGAATAATTGGTTCATTGTATCAGCATGATCTTCTCTAGTCTTTCCTTTACCAATACCTTTATCTTTAAGTCTTGAAAGTGATGGTAAAACATCTATTGGAGGCATAATACCTTTCTTATAAAGTTCTCTTGAAAGTATTATTTGTCCTTCTGTTATATATCCAGTTAAGTCTGGAATTGGATGTGTTTTATCTTCTTCAGGCATTGTAAGTATTGGAATTTGAGTGATTGATCCTTCTTTACCTCTAAGTCTTCCTGCTCTTTCATATAATGTTGAAAGGTCAGTGTATAGGTAACCTGGATATCCTCTTCTACCTGGAACTTCTTTTCTAGCCGCTGAAACTTCTCTTAGAGCTTCTGCATAGTTTGTGATATCTGTCATTATAACAAGAACGTGCATTCCTTTTTCATATGCTAAATATTCAGCTGTAGTTAATGCCATTCTTGGAGTAGCTATTCTTTCGATAGCTGGGTCAGATGCTAAATTCATAAATAGAACTGATCTATCTATAGCACCTGTTTGTTTAAATTCATCAACGAAGAATTGAGCTTCTTCGAATGTAATACCAATCGCTGCAAATACAACGGCAAACTTTGAATCAGAATTTAAAACTCTCGCTTGTCTTGCAATTTGTGCTGCAAGTTCTGCATGTGGAAGTCCTGATGCTGAGAACACAGGAAGTTTTTGTCCTCTAACTAAAGTGTTAAGTCCATCGATTGCTGATACTCCTGTTTGAATAAATTCTGATGGATAATCTCTAGCAACTGGATTTATAGCTTCTCCATTTATATCAAGTCTCTTTTCTGGTATTATCTTTGGACCATTATCTATTGGCTTACCCATACCATCAAAGACTCTTCCAAGCATATCTTCTGAAACCCCAAGTTCAAGAGGTCTTCCTAAGAATTTTGCTTTAGTTCCTTTTAAGTTAATTCCTGAAGAACCTTCGAAGATTTGTACCATAGCTTTTGAACCATTAACTTCTAGTACCTTACCTCTTCTTTTTTCTCCATTTTGTAGTTCTATTTCAACTAGTTCATCATATTTAACACCTTCAACACCTTCAACAGCCATTAAAGGTCCTACTACTTCTGTGACTGTTCTATATTCCTTAGGCATCTAGAACCCCTCCTTCGCTGATTAATTTGTCAATAGCAGATGTTAAATCAACTCCGATTTGATCAATATTTGCTATATTTTCTTCTGAGATATACTTAGCTCTAGCTATTCTATCTCTCATTTCATCCATACCTAAAATTTTATCTAGGTATACTCCAGCTTCTAAAGCTCTTTCAGCTTCAGTTTTAAATTGAAGTATTAACTTTAACATTTTATGTTGCTTATTTAATGAAGTGTATGTATCAACTTCATGGAAAGCATTTTGTTGAAGATAATCTTCTCTTATTGATTTTGCTATTTCAAGTTTTAATCTATCACCTTCTGAAAGCGCATCTATACCAACAAGTCTTACAATTTCTTGTAAGCTAGCTTCTTCTTGTAATAAAGCCATAGCTTCTATTCTAAGTTCTGACCAATCACTTGCAACTTCTTCATCCATCCACTTACCGATTCTATCTGCATATAATGAATATGAGTTTAACCAGTTAATTGATGGGAAGTGTCTTTGATATGCAAGTTGTGCATCTAGTCCCCAGAAAACTTTAACTATTCTTAAAGTTGATTGAGTAACTGGTTCTGAAATATCTCCTCCTGGAGGTGATACCGCACCGATTGCAGTAACTGCACCTTCTCTTCCATCTTTTCCAAGACAAACAACTTTACCAGCTCTTTCATAGTAATCTGCAAGTCTTGATCCTAAATATGCTGGGTAACCTTCATCACCTGGCATTTCTTCAAGTCTACCTGACATTTCTCTTAAAGCTTCTGCCCATCTTGATGTAGAGTCTGCCATGATAGCTACTGAATATCCCATATCTCTGAAGTATTCAGCTATTGTTATTCCTGTATATATAGATGCTTCTCTAGCTGCAACTGGCATGTTTGATGTATTTGCTATAAGAACTGTTCTCTTCATTAAGCTTTGACCAGTCTTTGGGTCTTTAAGTTCTGGGAACTCATTAAGAACGTCTGTCATCTCATTTCCACGTTCTCCACATCCAACATAAACAACTATTTCTGCATCTCCCCATTTAGCAACTTGGTGTTGTACTACTGTTTTACCAGCTCCGAATGGTCCTGGTACTGCAGCTGCTCCACCTTTAACAACTGGGAAGAATGTATCTATAACTCTTTGACCTGTAGTAAGAGGTGCTATTGGATTTAACTTATTTGCATAAGGTCTTCCTTTTCTTACTGGCCATTTTTGCATCATTGAAACTTCTTTGTCTCCATCTTTAGTTTCAATTGTGCAAACTATATCTTCTACAGTGAATTTTCCACTCTTTATATCTTTTACTTTACCTGATACTTTGAAAGGAACCATTATTTTGTGAAGTACTACTGGTGTTTCTTGAACTGTTCCAATAACGTCTCCAGCTTCAACTTCATCTCCTACTTTAACTGTAGGAACAAATTCCCAAACTTTTTCTCTATCTAATGATTTAACAGAAACCCCTTTAGTTAAGAAATCTGATCCTGCTGCTTTCATGAAAGCATCAAGAGGTCTTTGTATTCCATCAAACATTGCTTCTATAAGTCCTGGTCCAAGTTCAACACTTAGTGGTTCTCCAGTTGTTACAACTGGATCTCCAGGTCCTATTCCTGAAGTTTCTTCATATACCTGTATAGATGCCTTATCTTCTCTCATTTCAATAATTTCACCGATAAGACCTTTTTCACCAACTTTACATACGTCAAATATGTTAGCTTCTTCCATTCCTTCAGCAACTACTAAAGGTCCTGAAACTTTTATTATTCTTCCAGTTTTTACCATGTAAAACCTTCCTTCCTATAAGATATTAACGCCAACAGCTTTTTCTACATTATCGCTGATCCTTTGCATTCCTATATTTAATGATCCTTGATTACTTGGAATTAATATTACAGCTGGAAGCACAGCTCTATTGTATCTTTCAATAGTTTCTTCTATTTCCTTAGCTACGTGTTCTGTCACAAAGATAACTGCATATTCTTGCATTGCTAATCTATCTACAGTTTTTCTAGCTTCATCAGCTTCTACTACTGGAAATACATCGATTCCTAAAGCTTTAAAAGCTAAAACTGAATCTTTATCTCCAACTACACCGATCTTCTTATACATAAATATCACGCAGCCTTTCTCTGATTACTTCCCCTGAAATATTATTGAGTTTACCAACCATTATAATTCTAACTACTTTAATTTCTGTTTCTTTTGCATAAATGTAAGCTAATAAAGGTTCAACTCCAAAAGGAATAAATTTAGCTTCTCTCATCATATCCATAATATAATTATCGATTAGTTTTTCTAAAAGACTTGATGAACCTGTCTTTATATAATCTTCTAAACCGCTCTTTATTACTTCACTATAATCAGTAAAAGTTAACTTATTAGATATGTTCTCTGGAGCATCATTTAATAAAGCTACTAATGTATCTTCACCTATTGCTCCTCCATTTATGATAACTTGTTGCAGAAAATCTCTAGCCTTATTTTGCTTTTTAACTCTTAGTAATGTTTTTAGATTTGTTAAATCAATTAAAGCACTAACATACTTATCAACAAATCTATCATTTAATTCTTTAGAAATTTCTTTCATCTCTTCAAACATTGAATTATCTAAGATAATATCTATTTGTTGTGGATCTGTTGTTCCTTCAAAAACTTCTTTGGCTTTTTCTATACCACTTCTCATAAAAGAAGGTAGATCACTTAAGTTATTATTATCTATACTATGTTTTAAAAATGAAAGATTAATCTTTCCAACAGGGATTAACATATCGCTTACATCTTTATTTAAGAAAATTCCTTTTAAAAGTACCTTAACGTTATGATAATCGTATTTTATAGCCATAAGGTCTACTAAAGACTTTTCTGGTGATATATCATACATAAGTTCATAAACTCTTTTAAGTTCTTTTGAAAGTACTATTTCGTAATCTTCAGCTCTTTTAACACCTGTCATTACATTGGCATACTCAGATTCTTGAAGCACTTTCAGTGCTTCATTTGCAGAATCTCCATCAATCATTCTATCGATTTTAGCTTTATCAAGGAGTCTTGTTTCTAATACTCTAAGTCTTGGTATAACTTGAGCAAATTGCATTGAATCCATTTGCTTTCCTCCTTAATTAAATAAAACATTTGCTACTTCAAATTCTAAATCATCTCTTGATGAATTAACTAGATCTTCGAAAGTATTGTTTATTTCTATACCATCCTTTTCTAAGATAAATCCACCTTTAAATGTTCTTACTTCATCACTTACAGTAAGTTCACCTTTTTTTCCATTTGCTTTTAATTCACTATTTATAGTGTTAAGTAGTGATTTATCTAGTAATGATTTACCTTTTTGATTTAAAATGATTTTTTCATCCCCAGTTATATCTGAGTTTAATATCATATCTTTAATGAATTTCTTCATATCATCATCTGACATTTTACATAATTCTTCTATACTTTGATTAAAAACTGAATCTATTACAGATTGCTTTGCTGCAAGCTTTTCATTTCTTGCCTTAAGTTCTGCACCTGAAACAATTCTTTCATGTCTTGTTTTAGCTTCATTTTTTGCTTTTTCAATCATTGCTTCTTCTTCTTGTTTAGCAATGGCTTCTTTTTTAGCAATTATTTTAGCTCTCTCTTCATTTGCAGCCTTAAGAATACTTTCCTTTCTCTCTTCTGCATCTTTTAAGATTTTAGAAGTAAGATTTTTTACGTCTGACATAATTTCACTTCCTCAAATATTAAAACTTAAATACTAATAAGATTGAAACAACGAATCCTAATAATGCATAAGTTTCAACCATTGCTGCAAAGATGATACCCTTTGTAGTTTGTTCTGGCTTCTTAGCTAATATTTGAACACCAGCTGCAGCTGTTTTACCTTGAGCGATACCTGACCATAATCCAGCTATAGCAATTGGTAAACAAGCAAGTAATAAGTATAAACCATTTTGGAATGACATATCAGGTGTTATCTTTAAGAAAACTAATAATCCAATAACGAATCCATATAAACCTTGTGTACCTGGTAATAATTGAAGTACTAACGCTTTACCAAACTTTTCTGGTTGTTCTGTCATTAATGCAGCTGTTGATTGTCCAACTAATCCAACTCCTTTAGCAGAACCTATTCCTGATAAACCTACTGCTAGTGCAACACCTAAAGCTGCAAATATAAATCCTCCATTTTGTGTAAAAAATTCTATCCACGTATTCATTTTAAAATCCTCCTATTTACTTTAAAAGTTAAATTTCTTTTTTAATATCAATATATTTATCTAATGGCTTAAATGGCTTAAATGCTTTTCCGCCACCTTCATAGAATTTTGAGAAATACTCAACATATTCTAATCTACATGTGTGAACATATGCACCTAGTAATGATAATCCTAAGTTAAATACTTGACCTATAATAAATATTACTGGTCCAAGTATAAATAATGCTACACCTGGGAACATACTTGCAATAAGATTAAATGCTCCAGCTATTGATCCCCCAGCAAGTCCTAAAGCCATAAGTCTTGTGTAAGATACTAAGTCTCCAACATATGATGTTATTCCATATAATGAATATAGACCTTGACCTAATTTTCCACCAACAGATTTCATATGTCTTCCTTGTGTAAGAACTATTAGTACCATACCAATAATCATGCACCACATACCTACTGTTTTTACAGTATTATTTCCAGCAAATGCACCAAAACCAAATACACCTATTGAAACTAATGTAATAACCCATGATCCTACATCACAGAAAGCATCAAATGCTTTACCGTTTCTTATAAGTACATAAGCTTTAACTCCTAATCCAAAGAATATTTGAATTACCCCAAATACAATTGATAAGATTAAGATAGTTGTTACATCTTTGTTTGTATCTATAAGCTTAGGTAATGGAAGTAAATCTCCAAAGAAGGCTCCATATATACCACCAAATATTATTGTTGGGAAACTTAAATAGAAGAAGAACTTAGCAAATCTCTTTTGTTCTTTATCTAAATTAAATTTCTTTAATGCAACAAGTGAACCTATAAGTACTAATAATCCATAACCAATATCTGCAACCATCATTCCAAAGAATATTAAGAAGAATGGTGCTAAAAGTGGTGTTGGATCAATTTCATCGTATTTTGGCATACTATACATTTCAGTTATATTTTCAAATGATGTATTTAAATCATTATTCTTTAATCTTATAGGAACATCATCTATCTCATCACTTTTTACATCTTCAAAAGTAAGGTAATAGTCTTCTCCTAAAGTATCTTTTATGATTTTACAAAGATCATCATTGTCAGATATTGCAATCCATCCTTGAATTAAACTTACCTTATCTGTCTTTAAGAAATTAGTTTTTACAGTTTTTCTTTCATAAACATTTGAATAATATTCAAATACTAATTCTAGAAGTTCAGCTTCTTTTTCAAAACCTGATAATTCTTGTTTTATTGAAGCTTTTTCTGATTCTATTTCACTAATTCTTTCTGTGCTTTGATGAATAATTCTTATTGGAGTATCTTTTTGATCAGTTTTATATGAACTAAATCCAAATCCTCTTAATATTTCCTCAACTTTTTCTTTATCTTCTTTGTAAGCTAAAGCTAAGAAGAAAATATCATCATTATTCATTGATATTGTTTCTACATAATAATCAGATAAATTAGTCATTAATTCATTTTCATATTGTTTAGAAACACTTCCTAAGAAATAAGAACTCTTTATGCTCTTTAAGTCTTCAAAAGATACGTCTAATCCTTCTAGAGGTCTTAAAGATTCTATAATTCCTTCTAACTTAGTTTTTTCATTTTCTAGATTTGCAAGGTCAACTTCTTTTTGTTTAAGCTTTTCATACAAATCTTGCCAATTACTATTGTCAACTGATTCTTTTAATTCGCTTAAAGTTAAAGTTTTTTTACCTTCACGCATTGCTTTTAATCCTGATTTTTGAGGTACGTAAGTCCTTAAAAAGTCTAGGGCAAATCTAGCTTTTGATAGTTCGTCTTCACATTTTGCAAACCCTGAATCAACATTATCTTTAAATAACTCTTTTAATTCTTTGTTATCTTCAAGATAATCTTCATTTTGAAGATTTATAAACTCTACTTCTGAAAAGCCTTGTAACTTTTCTAAGAGAGCATCCTTTTTTGATTCAAAAGCAAGCAAAGTGAATTTGTTCATCTTAACTATTGCCATGAATCTTCACAATCCTCTCAATCACTAATTTTACAGCATCATTTTTTTTATTTTCTTTGATATCATAGATATCTTGGGCATCTTTCTTTCCTTTTGATAAAATAGGTTCTGCCTCTTTGTTACCAGCCTCAACAGCATCATTAATTATACTATTGCACTTATCTTTAGCTATACTTATAGCTTTATTGTAGCTTTCAGTAGCTTCCATGGTAGCCTTTTGAATGATATCTTTTGCTTCTACATTTGCAGATTTAATCATTTCATCTGCTTCTGCTTCTGCTTTTTTGATTTCTTTTATTGCTTCTAATGCCAAAATCTCACCACCTTTGCACTTAAATGTGTAATAATATATGAATTAATACTTAATATAGTATTAATTACTTTTTAATTTCTATCTTAATTATACACTTTTTAGAGATAATTTCAATAAAATTCTTTGTTTTTATACATCATAATATTAAAACAATGTT
The DNA here is from genome assembly GCF_034179595.1 of Clostridium sp. Taxonomy (GTDB): domain Bacteria; phylum Bacillota; class Clostridia; order Clostridiales; family Clostridiaceae; genus Clostridium. The sequence continues at coordinate 42,863 of NZ_JAXFPT010000061.1, read as the reverse complement.
AAAAAATTAAATTTTATTTTAACATAAATACATTTTCATATATATTTATTCATCTATTTTTATGAAAATATATAATTTTACTTTATTTTTCAACACTCTTTTATTTGTATTATATATATATTTAGTATAATATATCTTATTATGTAACTAATCATCATATATTATTGTTAATTTAATTTTTTGTATAATAGAATTAGTTTTTCTAACTTAATATAAAAATATTTTATATTATTCACTTCAAATTAATCTATTTTTATCTTTTAAATAACTGATTATTTCTTTTTACCTTTAATGAAATATAAATCTTCCCATACCTTTGCTTCTTCTATTTCAAATGTCTTCTCTATAATCTTTTTTGTTTCCTCAAAACTAGATGAAGAAAATAGATTGTTATTTTTTACATTGTATTCCCTTACCTCATCTTTAGGCAACAATATTCTAAGATTAATATCTATTAATTCACCTATATTTTTATTTATATCCCATATATATATACTCGAATCTTTTTCCATATAATTTGATATCTCATCAATCAATTTATCTCTCTTATTTACATTTCTTAAAGAATGTAAATTAAAGAAAAATGTACACGCATCATATTTGTTATTTTTAAGTTTATTACTTTCTTCTTTTTCTACATAATCTACTGCAACTTCATTTTGTACCTCTTCTGAGATACTACTAATAATATCTAAGCTCTCACATGCAACATCTAATACATTTCCTTCTATCTTTATATTTTCAAAATTTAATATTATTGTTTTTTTCATTATAATTCACCTCAAAAATAATATATTTATATATTACCATTTATTTACATCTATATAAAGAAAAAATGATTAGCAATTTTGCTAATCATCAAATTTATTATTATATATTTTTTCTCTTTATTTTATTAAATAATATAATAAGTAACGCTAACATTATCACTAAAGAAACTGCAACAACTCCATAAGGTATATTTACCCCTATTATTTTTTCGTTTTTTGACAACTTATATATACATCCCTTGCTACTATCTAAAATTATACACTCATCACCTAAAAACATCATATCTTTTATATAACTATCATCTTCCATCTTTAATATCTTTGATAAAACTTTTTTATCATCTAATAAATAGATTGTATTTGTTTTATAATCACTAAATATTATAGAATCCTTACTTACTAGACTTCCATTTCTATCTACAACAAGCTTTCCTAATGAATTAACTGAATTATGCTGATAACTAGGTGTTTGCCCTATCTTTTCTGGTGGATTTTTTATTAGTGGCTTTACTCTTTTATCATTTGTAAACCTCTGTGATGAAATCGGATCTCCTCCACTAAAATCAGGCCATCCATACCAAAGACCTTTAGCTATTTTATATATATAATCTGTATCTCTAATAACTCCCCTTTCTCCACCTTCTTCTATCCCACCAACTGTAGCTATAATTTCGCCTTTACTATTTACATCATATCCTTTTACATTTTTTATTCCTGATGCAAACAAACTAAACTCTTCATTTTTTGTATTAAATTCAAATATAGATGCAGTTCCTATCTCTTCACCTAATATTTTTTCACCTTTTTTGCTTTTCACTGCATAATCTTTAAATGCACCTGTATTTTTTTCCCCATAATTAACTCCATTTAATATTAAATTAATAGGAGATATATCTTTTTCTTCTCCTTCTTTTGCTATTCCCGAATTTGTTTTAGAGCCTATTGAAATTAAAATAGAATCACCATTAACCAATAGGTTTCTATATACATTTTCTCCATATGGTAAATCTGTCCTTAAAACTTTAATATTTTCATTAGAATCTATAAGTATTAAATTTCCATCAGATAATACATATAAATTTCTATCTTTATATGCTATATCTTGTATGTTAAAACTTGAATCTTTATATACTTTATTTATTTTTGTATTTTTATCAATCCTTACAATTTCATTTTTAAATGATATATATACGTCTAAATCATCTCCACCTGTTATAGCTGTAGCATCTTCGCACCCTTTAAGTAATAAACTACTCTCTATTCCTTCCTTAATAATATCTAATTTATATCTATTTGAATAAGCATATATACAGAGAGCTAAAGTAACTATAAAAATTGAGCAAATAAAAAATTTAAAGAATCTTTTCATATCTTCTCCCATCCATCAATATTATATTTGATTTATATTTGATTAGGCGCTTAGAATATTCCTACTATTTTAATTTATAATTTCTATTAAATAAATCGTATAATTTATAATTTTATTGAATATGCTTTACTGTAATTTAAAGGGGTGAAGATTTGTTTTGGCTAAAGATAATTTTTTTAGGAATTCTTTTATATTAACAGCTTCTAATATCACTACAGGTTTATTAGGATTTGCATTTTCTATATATTTATCTAAAACTTTAGGAGCAGAAGGTATAGGACTTTATAATCTTGTTATGCCGGTTTACAACTTATTTATATGTCTTATGACAGCTGGAATTGTAGCTGCTTTATCTAAAGTATCTTCGGTGTATTATGAACGTAGAGAAATAAATAATCTTACAAAAACAATTAATTCAATTGCTATATTTAATATTATATGGGCACTTTTTATTGGAATTATAGTATTTTTTTGTGCGCCTTTGATTGGCAAATATGGAATAAATGATGTTAGAACTATAAATGCAATTAAGGTTACTTGTCCAGCTATGGTATTCATTTCTCTTAGTAACATATTAAAAGGATATTTTCTAGGTATATCTAAAATAAAAATTCCAGCTCTTATCGATATATTTGAAAAAGGTATGAGAATAATTACAATTTCTTTTTTAGTGTATGCTTTTAGTACAAATAACTTAACTACTCTCGTTACCTTAGCTTATGTATCTCTAGCAATTGGAGAACTTCAAAGCTTGATACTATTATTCTTTTATTATAGAAGATGTGTTTCAAAATTACCTAAATCAAATAAAAAAGCAGATAGTAGGGCTCAATTACTTTTCAATGTTTTAGTTATATCACTTCCATTATGTCTTAATGGGTTTTTAAATAACATTTTTTCTACTTTATCAACTTTAATTGTGCCAAGACGTCTTATAGTTGCCGGTTTTTCATATTCAGAAGCATTATCACTTATAGGTAAATATACAGGTATGGCATGTACATTAATCGCTTTACCACTTATAGTAGTTGGATCTATAAATTCATTATTAATACCAGACTTATCTCAATCTCTAAGTAGAGGTGATAATTATTTTGCATCTATAAGAATAAAAAAAGTTATGAAAATAGCATTTTTACTTGGTTTATCAACAACTGTAATTTGTTCTTTAATTCCTTATGAACTTGGAAATTTATTTTATGGTAGAGATGATCTTGGTAATTATATATTTATGGCATCACTATCAGCACCTATATTTTTCACTTCTTCAATTATGTTTGGAATTTTAAATGGTTTAAATAAGCAAGGTGTTATTTTAAGAAACTCTCTTATAATAGCTTTCATTGATTTAATTTGCTTATTTGTTTTTACTTCTATTCCAAGCATAAATATTTATGGGTATAGCTTAAGCTTATTTATAACTTCTTCTATATGTTTACTTATTAATTTATACGAAGTAAAAAAAGAGATTAATGTAGATATTTGTTTGATAAATATAATAATTTTTGTATTGTTATCTGTACTTACATTTTTGATTTTAAACATAATCATAAAAAAATTCTTATTCCCACTTAATACACTTGAAATATTATTAGTAGTAGTTGTTACATTTATCATATTTATTTATTATTCACACTTTGGAGAAACATAAAAAGTGTAGAGCTTTAAGCCCTACACTTTGTTTATTTTAATTTTTTTCTTATAAATCTAGGAAGTTTTGTATATATTCTTGGTGACATCGCTTCTACATCTAATTTTCTTATTCCACCTAATGCAATCATTATATATAGATATACTAAACCACCTATTCCAACTAATATAAGTGTGTATACCAATGTATATAAATACATAAGTGCTCTTGAAGCTCCAATAAATACACTTATAATTGCTATAGGTTGTTTTAAAACAATTATAACAACTGCCATAACTATTGATGCAATTATTGGCTTAACACAATTTCTTATAAGTGGTATCTTATATCTAATACTCTTTGTAAGTATTTTGTGATTTATTATAACCGGTGCAAGATAACATAAGAAGTTACCAACTAAAACACCAAGTATATTTATTGATGGAATTCCAACTAAAATATAATTTGCAATAATTTTTAGAATAATCCCCACTGAAAATGATAATATCATTGGATAGAATTGACTTATCCCTTGAAGTATTACACTTTGAAGTTGCGCAATTGCAGTAAAGATTAATATAAATGAACCATATTGCATAATATATGCACCTCTATCACTTTGATATAATAGAGTATATACATCATTATTTAAAACTGCTAGTCCTACAGCTGCTGGAATAGTTATTGCAAATGCAATCCTAAATGCAAAATTTGCATTTTTTCTTATAGCCTTTCTATCTCTTAAGGCATAAGCTCTTGAAACTGCAGGCAGTACTATTGTTGTAAGTGCAGTTACAATAATAAGTGGAACACCTATTAAAACCTTGTAATTATATAATAATCCATAAAGTGAATCTGATTGAGTTTGTGTAAAACCTGCATGTATTAATCTACGACTAACATTCATCATATCAATCATTCCACCAAAATTTTGTATACCAGCACTTAATGTTATTGGAAGTGCATATCTAAGTAGCTTTCTTAATATAGCTTTTGAAGAAACCTTCTTTTCATGATTTGTAGTATTATACGCTATATCTTCAAATTTCTTTTTATCATATACATATATGAGATAGAATATAGCTATTACTGCACCAATTGAAGTACCAATAGTTCCTCCTGCTGCACCTAATTGTATGCTTATTTTATATAAAAGGAAAGCAAATAATAAACTTATAAATATATTTAAAAATTGCTCTAATACTTGTGAAATGGCTATACCAGTCATTTCATTCTTTCCTTGGAAATAACCTCTATATGCAGATAATATAGCAGTTAAAAAAATACTTGGTGCTAAAAACATTATTGCAAAAGTAGAATTTTGTATTTCACCTATTTTTGCAATAGGATAAGCTAGTAACATTAATATTATAGTTAATGCTCCACCAATTATTCCATAAGTTTTTCTTGAAACCTTTAAGGCTTTAATCGCATCTCTTTCATTACCTAAAGCTCTAAGTTCTGCTACAACCTTTGCTACTGCTGGTTGACATCCCATGCTTGTTATAGCATATACAAACATGAAGATGTCATAACTTCTTGAGTATATACCAACACCTTCTACACCAATTATTTTATTTAATAACGGAACATAAAATGCTGATAAAACTTTGGCAAATATCCCAGCAAGAGAAAGTATCATAAAGCCTTTGGTAGATGATGACCCTTCACTCATTTTTAATCCCCTATCTATAATCTAATTTTAAATGTGTCATTTTTAATCTTTTTAAATATAGGTGGTAATGATACTGTTATAATTTTATGTTTTAAGTAATCAAGTTTTCCATCTACATTTTTGAAATTTAATTTATATGCATATAAGAATTGATAATCTAATCCATATTTATTTAAGAAGTATGAATTTAATTTTCTATCCCCATATTTATTATCGCCTATTATAGGATTACCTATATGTGCAAGATGTGCTCTAATTTGATGACTTCTTCCTGTTATTAAGTCAATTTCTATAAGTGAGAAGGCTCCATCACTTTGGATAGTTTTAACTTCCATAGAAATTTCCTTTGAATCTTTTACTTTTTTATCATATATTCTTGATATATTAGCTTCTTCATTCTTTAATATGTAGCCTGTATAAAGTCCATCTTTTATTCTTCCTTTAATTAAAGCATTATAATATTTCTTTACTTTACCTTCTCTAATTATTTCATTTAATTGTCTTAAACTTTCAAAGTTTTTACCAAAAACAACTAATCCTGATGTATTTCTATCAAGTCTATTGCATGGTGCTGGCGTAAATGTTATTTCCTTTTCTGGAAGATAATCGCCTTTTTCATTTAGATATGATAAAACATAATCAGTAAGAGTAGGTGTTTTCTTGTTGCTATCTGGATGAACTAACACTCCTGGCCACTTTTCAACAACAAGCATATTACTATCTTCATATACTATCTTAAGGCCACTTGGATCAACTTTTACAAAATTTTCTTTCTTTTCTTTCATCTTTTGGCTTTGTATGTATCTTATTTCTATAACATCATTTATTTCTAATGTATACTTTTCCTTTTGTTTCTTGCCATTTACTCTTATGTCACCTTTTCTTAAAGCTTTGAAAATTGCACTTAATGGAACATCTTTAAGTAATTTTCTTAAAAACTTATCTAATCTTTGCCCTGCTTCATTAGCGCTTATTTCTATTCTCACTATATAATCACTCCTACTTAATAAAACTTCTTTCGTGAATCTTTTTCTACATTTTTATAGATTAATATTTATTTACTCCATTGTCAAATAACTTAAAGCCGCTTCACATTGAATTGCAACGCCTAAAGGTATAGCATCCTCGTCTATATCAAATAGATTACTATGTGCTGCTTTAAAAGTTCCTTTACTTTCATTTGCAGTTCCTAAGAAATAAAATGCTGAATCTCTTTCCATTGCAAAATAAGCAAAACTTTCAACTCCCATACTTGGTGCTTTTTGTTCTACAACATTTTCGTTTCCAAGAACCTTTTTTGCTGCCTCTTTAACTATATCTACACATTCATCATTATTTATTAAGCACGGATAACTTTCTTCAATTGTAACTTCTGCACTACCTCTTGAAGCCTTAGCTATTCCTTCTGATACTTCTACAAGTCTTTTGCATGCAAATTCTCTATCTTCCGGAGTCATTGTTCTTATAATACCTGTTATTTCAGCTTCTCCTGGAATAATATTTTGTGCTGTTCCTGCATGAAAACTTCCAACTGTTATAACTGATGGATTAACTGGTGAAATTTCTCTACTTACTATTGTTTGTAATGTAGTTACTATATTTGCTCCAATAACGATTGGATCTACAGTAGTATTAGGGGATGCTCCATGCCCACCACTTCCTATAATCTTAACCTTATAAGGATTTGAAGCTGCATTTACAACTCCTTTTTTTATTTTTATCTTCCCACATTCTAAGTCTTCAGTTACATGAAGTCCAAATACTTTTTCTACTCTTGGATTTTCAAGCACACCTTCTTCTATCATTAAACTTGCCCCACCTGTTGTTTCTTCAGCTGGCTCAAATAATAATTTAACATTTCCACTAAATAAATGTTTATTTTTATTTAATATCTTAGCTACACCTAATAATATTGTTGTATGAGCATCATGTCCGCAAGCATGCATTTTACCTGGTACCTTTGAGCTGTATTCACATACCTTTTTATCTTGTATTGGTAATGCATCCATATCAGCTCTTAATGCTACAGTCTTAACTTTTCCTTCTTTTGTTCCTTTTATGATTGCACATACCCCTGTTTTTGCAACTTCTCTATATTCTATTCCTTCATTTTTTAAGAAGTCTTTTATTAAATTGGAAGTTCTAACTTCTTCAAATCCAACTTCAGGATGCATGTGTATATCTCTTCTAATAGTTATAAGCTGATCTTTTATTTTATTTGCTTCATCTTTAAAATTAATCATTTAATCTCCTCCCATAATTATTATTATCTTTCATTTCACCTAATTTACACATATATTAAGTATAACATTTTCTTACTAATTAAATAAAATTATTTTTAATATACATTTATTATTGTATGATCATTATTAAATTTCGTTCTAAAAGAACCTTTATAGAAAAAGTTCTGCTTATACCATCTTGGAATAATATCTTAACCTTATCTCCTAAGCATTCTTCTACAACACCTTGTTGCTTTCTACCATTATGATATACACTTACACCTTTTTTTAAATTGTGCGAAACTTCTTCATTACTTTTAAATTCTGTTTCTTTTATAAATCTAGATACTTCTTTAAATTTTCCAGCCTTTGTTTTTGGTGATGATATATATAAATTATCAATAGCCCTTGTTATTCCAACATAAAATAATCTTCTCTCTTCTTCTATATTTTCATCCTCAGGAGAAGCATATGGAATTGTATCTTCAACACAATTTACAAGAAAGACATTCTTAAATTCCATCCCTTTAACTCCATGTATAGTGCTTAATATTACTCTATCTTCATCTGTTTTGTTTCTTGAATTTTCAATTTCTTCTTTTACACTATCTATATGAGAAAAAAATTCTGGAATAGTCTTAAATCCACTTGCTGATATTTTAAATTCTTCAAGAATTTCCTCTAAATCATCTATATTTTGACTAAACTTTTCGCAGTAAGTTTTTAGATAATCCAAATACCCTAAATCACTTATTACAAATTGTATTGCACTATTTAATGATAATTTAGATAAATAATGTATATCTTTTTTTAGATTATCTAATTTCTTAATCTGGAATGGAGGTATATCTTTTTTTTCCATTAATATATCAAATGGTGTTTTATATTCTTTAAATCTTTTTATATACTCTATGCTACTTTTACTTATATATCTAAATGGTTTATTTATAATCTTTATAAATGCATCTCTGTCATATAAATCTATAGACAGCTTTAGATATGTTAATATATCTTTGCATATAAAATGTTCAAAAAAATTATATTCTTTATCCAATAAAGTAAAGGGGATTTTCTTTCTAGTAAATACATCTATAAAAGTCATAGCTTCCATGTTAGTTCTATAAAGTAATATATTATCTTTATAAACATATCCTTTATTTTTTATAAGAGAGTTTATTTCACTAGCAATTTCTTCTCCTTGTATCTTTTCATCATAAGGAGTTGAAACTTTTATAATACCATCTTCTTTTTTATTAGCTATTATTTTCTTTTTATTTCTTTCTTTGTTATGTTCTATAACATTTTTAGCTCCATTTATTATATTCTTTGAGCTTCTATAATTTTTAGAAAGAAAATATTTTTTGCTGTCTTTAAATATTTCATTAAATATAACCATATATTCTGGCTTAGATCCTCTAAATGAGTATATACATTGGTCTTCATCCCCAACCGCAAAAAGAGAATTTTCTGTATCTTCATTCATTATCTTTAAAAACTCTATTTGAAGTTCATCACAATCTTGAAATTCATCTACCAATATATATCTAAATAATCCTCTATATCCATCTCTTAAAGTTTTATTTGTTTTTAATATTTCTATTACCTTTAAAGCTAAATCATCAAAATCCCAAAGATTATTTTCTTCTTTGTATTTATTATATTTAAATAAGCAGTCTTCAAATATTTCTCTTGTCATTGAAGGCTTAAATTCTTGTAAACTCATCCTTGAGTTTTTAAATAAAGATATATTATTTAATACTTCTTTTATTTTATCTTCGCTTATATCATCAAAATATTTTTTTAAAACTTCTTCTATTAATCTATGAGCTTTATAAGATTCTATTATATTTATTTGATATCCTTCTCTAAGTAGAATCTTATAAAATAGTCCATGAAAAGTGCCAAAAAACGGAGATCTATCTAAATTAAAAGTTTTTGTATATCTATTCTTCATATTAAGTGCTGCTGCTTTAGTAAATGTTATAACTATTATATTTTTATTGTGTACTCTTAATTTATCGACAAGATAATTTATTCTATTTATTATAACCGTTGTTTTTCCAGAACCTGGAGCAGCAACTACTAGTATATTTCTTTCTTTTGCATTTACTGCTTCTTTTTGAAATGAATCTAATTTCACTAAAATCCCCTCCTATTTTCTTGATTATTACCTAATTTCACAGGGAATAACTATATTGTAATAATTCTATTTAAGTTGTACAATAGTTTTAAATATTTTTTTAGAGGAGTTGACTTATGAATAAAACAACATCATTTAATGTTAAAGATGATAGAAACTTAACCATGCTTGTTGATTTTTATGAATTAACCATGGGAAATGGTTATTTTGAAAAAAATATTCAAGATAAAATAGCTTATTTTGATATGTATTTCAGAAGAGTACCTGATGGTGGTGGATATTGTATTATGGCTGGTGTACACCAAATAATAGAATACCTAACTTCCTTAAAATTTACACAAGATGACATAGATTATTTAAGATCTAAAAATTTATTTTCAGAAGAATTTTTAGACTATCTTAAAAATTTCAAATTTGCCTGTGATGTTTGGGCAGTACCTGAAGGAAATCCTGTATTTCCAAATCAACCTTTAGTTACTGTTAGAGGTCCTATTATTCAAGCTCAATTTATTGAAACAATGATTCTTTTAACTGTAAATCACCAAACTCTAATTGCTACAAAAGCAAATAGAATATGTAGAGCTGCTGATGGAAGAACTGTTATGGAATTTGGTTCTCGTCGTGCTCAAGGATATGATGGTGCTATATATGGTGCAAGAGCTGCTATGATTGGAGGTTGCCATTCAACTGCATGTACTATAGCAGATCAAAGTTTTGATATTCCTGCAATTGGAACTATGGCTCATAGTTGGGTTCAATTATTTGATACAGAATATGAAGCTTTTAAAGCTTGGGCAGAGATATATCCTGATAATTGCTTGCTTTTAATAGACACATACAATGTATTAAAATCTGGGTTACCTAATGCAATTAAAGTATTTGATGAAATATTAAACCCTCAAGGAAAACGTCCTACAGGAATAAGAATTGATTCAGGTGATATAACTTACTTAACTAAAGAATGTAGAAAAATTCTAGATGAGGCAGGTTACAGTGATTGTAAAATAATAGTTTCTAATTCTCTTGATGAACATATTATCAGAGATGTATTAAGTCAAGGTGCTTGTATAGATTCATTCGGTGTTGGTGAAAGACTTATAACTGCAAAATCAGAACCTGTTTTTGGTGGAGTTTATAAATTAGTTGCAGTTGAAAAAGACGGTAAAATTATTCCTAAAATAAAAATCAGTGAAAATAATGAAAAAATCACTAACCCTGGATTTAAAAAAACAGTTAGAATTTTTGATAAAGCTACTCATAAGGCTATAGCAGATTTATTAATGCTTCATGATGAAGTTATAGATGAAAGTCTTCCATTAACTATTTTCCATCCTATACATACTTGGAAAAAGAAGACTATAAAAAATTACTATGTAAAAGATTTAATGGTGAAAATATTTGATAAGGGTAATCTAGTATATGAATCACCATCAGTTATGGATATTAGAGAATTTGCTATTTCTGAAACTGAAAAGCTTTGGTCTGAAGTTTTAAGATTTGAAAACCCTCATGATTATTATATTGATTTATCTGATAAGCTTTGGTCATTAAAACAAACTTTACTACATTCAACAACAAATTATTATTCATAAAATAATCTTTAATAATAAAAAATTATATAAAAATGCGGTATTTATATTTTATATTAATACCGCATTTTTATATAATCTCATATCTAGTAAAATAATACTTTTTCAAAATTTTCATTTTCAATTACATCGTTAAATTTCAAATCTATATCTTGCAAATACTCTGTAAATGCACATTCTTCTCCATTGTTTAAATCTTCATGCATAGAACACTCATTATTACATTTTATTGTCTTTTCCTTTGAAGACCAAAACGGACATATTTTCATTTTTATCCCTACCTTACTAAAAAATTCATTTTTATACCACTTTTTTACAAATAAATTATATAATATCTAATCAAAAAAATAAAGTATTTATTTCTTAATAATAAAAAAATAATAACCATAAAAAGCGGTTATTATTTTTTATTAGCTTATTATTTTAAACCAGTATTTTTTCCTACTGATATATCTATTATTTCATTTTGGAAAGCCTTTAATAAAGCCTTTTCAAGAACTTTTTGTTGATCAAAATTTTCTATATCTTTGCATACAGCAAATACTTTGTTAACTTCCCCATTTATATTTCTATAAGTAAGAGTAACATTTGGCTTTTCATATTCTACTTCTAATATTTTTATACCCCATGAAATTTGTGCAAAATCATTATTTATACTTAACTTTGTTAATTGTTTTAACTTTTCTTTTTCTTCATTAGGATTATTTACTATTAATAGTTCATCTCCAACTTTATACTTAGACATAAAAATTCCTCCTTTTTGTCTTTACTTCAAGTTCATCTTAGTAATATTTTAGCATTTTATATTATTATTTTCAATTATTAATTAACTTATTATACAAAATTAACAATTTATTATATAAACTTTAAATTTTTTGAAAAAAAAATAGAACAGATAATCTGTTCTATATAAATGAAATGAACATGAAGTTTGTTAATGAATTAACAACCTTGTTTATATTTTAACATTTTTCACTTTATATATCAAGCTATTTTTTAATAAATATTAATTATTAACAAATTATAACGAACTAATACTATCATTTTAACAAATATCTATTATTAACAAGTTATAATAATCTAATAATATTAATTGACTTAGTATGCCTTAAAAGATATAATATCATTATCAACAAGTTAAGGAGTGTATTAAATTGGATAACATTAGTGCTATTTTTAAAGAAAAAAAGCTTAAATTAACACCTCAAAGACTTGCAGTATATAAATATTTGATGAACACAAAAAAACATCCATCAGCTGAAGTTATATATAAAGCTATCCAAGCTGATTTTCCAACTATGAGTTTAGCTACTGTTTATAAAGCATTAAAAACATTAGTTGAGGTTGGTTTAGTGCAAGAACTAAACGTTGGAGAAGGAAACTTTAGATATGATGGAAATGTAAACTCTCATCCTCATGTACAATGTGTAAATTGTGGAAGAGTTGATGATTTATTAAATCTTTCTTTTGACCACTTAAATTCTGAAGTAGAAAAAAATTCAGAATTTAAAATTTCATATAATCAAACTTATTTTTACGGTCTTTGCAAGGATTGTCAATAAACCTTTAAAAAGCAAATCTAATAATAGATTTGCTTTTATTTTTTATTTTTCTAATACCCTACTCCATTCTTTTCCGTCATATTTACCACTAAGAACTTTTTTACATTCTTTATCTATTTTACTTATATCTTCATTTGATATTATATTTATATAAAACTTATTTATTTCATCAGCTGATGCTATATCATTTGCCATCTTTATTTGCACACCTTTTAAATTGCTATCAGCTTCTATATTACCAGTGATACAATTCTTTTTGCTAAGTACTTCAAATGGATTTTCTTCAATAAGAAATCTCAAAAAATTATCTACATGATCTATATTAGTTGTTCCAATAACAGAACATAATGTAACATCCATTCCAACATTTGTATTTACAATTTTATTTTGTATCGGCATCTTATCTACTATATCTATACCTTCTTTATTTGTTATATCTTGCGCCGATAATGTTGTTGTTAAAAGAACTGGTATCTTTCCTTCATTAAAATCTTTTATTGCTGATTTATTATCTTCTAAAAACATATCTTCCCTTAATATATTTTTATTGTATAAATCATGCATTACATCAAAAATCTTTTGTCCATTTTCTATATTATTAATCTTTTCTGAAAGTTTATTTATTTTATCTGTTTTATATAAATCATAATTTATTGTATCATTAGCAATCAAACAACTAAAAAGAAGTTCTTTACTATATTCACTTTTTATATGAGTAGGTATTTTTATATTTTTTTCTCTTAACTTCGTTAATATCTCTATATAGTTGTTTTCTTTTATTTCTATACCTAAATCTTTAAGAGCCTCTTTATTATATAAAAGACTTAATGAATATGGAGTAAGACCAAGACCATAATATTTACCTTCATGAATTCCATATAAGTTATTTATGTCTATGAATTTTTCTTTTATACTCTTTTCTTTAAATAAAAAACTTAAATCTCTTAAATAATTTTTATTTTTATAATCAATAAAATCATATCCATCTAATAGCACTAAAAAAGAATCTTTTTTAGCGTCTATGTGTTTTTCTATTTCACTTACATCATTTACTGGAATAATATTAATCTTACCACCTTGTTTTTCCTCATATCTTTTTATTAAATCAGATACATAACTTATTGATTTTACGCTTTGTGTATTATAATACAAATTCACTTCTTTAATATCATTGTTTTTTTTGTTCCTACAACCTATTAAAAACGAACAAAAACATATAAAAATTAATACTGGAATTATTTTTCTCTTCAAATTTAACACCTCCGTTATTATAGTTTGCGTAGTTATTCATTAAATTATATATGTCTCATATACTTTATTGAGGAGGTTTAAGAAAATGAGAAGAAAAAATTCTAAAAACTATATTATATTAACATCTTTAATCTTTATAGTTTTATTTTTAATATATATTTTTTGTATTATAAACAAACCAATAACTGAAGTAAATTCTCCTACAATCATAAATAGCGATGCAAACATAGATTTAACAGGAGATGGAATACCTGAAAACATAAAAATTATAAATAATAAAAATCATAGTGATCTTCAAATAACAACATTTAAAAAAACTATTTTATTAAGTTCATTAACTTCTGATAATTATATATCAGATTATAGCAACTCTTATAATATGAATGTTCTTATATTAAACATATCAAGAGACAATAAACCTGAAATATTAATTCAAGGTTATAAAAAGAATTCTCCAATAACATATTTATTCACATATGAACAAAATAAATTTGTTTTAAAATATTCTTCCAAAACTCCAATTGTAGGTTTGATAGATTCAAATATGAATAGAACACCTCAGCTATATCTTTTAAATGGAATTAATACAAAAAAATCTTTTAAAAATTTTATGCTTATAAATGATGAACTTATAGATATAACTAAAAATTCAAAAATAATAGCTGATTATGATAAAATTTTAAGTTTTATTAATATAGTTTCACTTGATTATGAAATTACAGATTATCCTGATATATTCCATAAATATATTGAAGAATCTAATATTTCGGTATTATATAAACTTGATAAGGATAATTTTAAATATTCATTTAAAGATGGTTTTTTTTATGATAATGAGGTAGATAGTGATGGTATACTTCAAAATATCAGATGGAATGTAACATTTGAAAAAACTAATAAAGCATCACTAAAAAAAGAAGAGATTATATTTGAGTTAGACCTATCTAGAGAAGATAGTAAAAATTTTAAGATATCTAATATTTGCTTAAAATAAAAGGCCGCTAATGCGGCCTAAAAGGGGGATGGGGGGTTGCTATATTTTATATAGCTTATAGGAGAATACTCTTCTCCGTTACAATTATATTATTAACCTTTTAAAAAATTTTTATACACTTTTTTAATCTAAATCTCCCTTTTTATATAATCCTATTATTTTATCAACAAACCCTACTCTTTCATTTGGTACAGAATTTCTTAATGTAAGGAGCATATCCATATTAGGATCTCCTGTATTAAACTTATTTCTCTTTTTCTTATTTGGACTATTATTGTTGTTATTATTAAAGTTATTCATTCCTGCAAGTTGACTTAATATAGCTAATGGATTTAGTCCTGCAGGTCCCATCTGCCCCATACCATTATTATTCATATTCATAGCCATATTATTTAGTAATTCCATAGGATTCATATTAGGGTTATTAAAATTATTTTGATTATTAAAGTTATTTTGGTTATTTAAATTGCTACCATTCATATTGTTATTCATATTATTTTGATTATTAGTATTATTATTTATATCATTCATATTATTTAATGATTGAAATGAGCTTAAATCCACACCTTCTTTTTCTAAGGATTTCATTATGTTATTTAATTTATCTTGATCAATATTACCTAACATATTCATAAGCTGATTTGGATCTATACCAAATGGATTATTAGACATATTACTATTAAATGGAGATTGCATATTATCATATGAATCATTTCTGCTTTTATGTCTCTTCTTTGACATTTCTACTCCTCCTAAGAGATTGTTCTAGTTATATAGTATGTAATAATATTAATATTGGTTATTATTTTAAAGCAATTTTTTGGAGGGTTAAAAACCCTCCAATAATTATCAATTATATATAATTGATTAATTAGTATCTTCCATATCCACCGCAGCCGCAGCAACATACTAAGATTATTAAGATGAAGATTAAGCTGTTATTTCCAAATCCTCCACATCCATTATTTCCGCATCCATTATTTCCGCATCCGTTGTTTCCGCATCCGCATCCATTGTTTCCAAATCCGCCGCAGAAGATTAATAATATTACTATCCACCACCAGCAGTCTCCGCCACCGAAGCCACTACAACCACCGCGATCATAATAATAAGGTACTTGTTGATAAGGTGAAACTACAACTGTTTTATCGCAACAACATTTTCTGTGTGACATATTAAATTCCTCCTATATTTTATCTTTTATTTAATTAATAATCTAAATTAGCAATTTCCAAATCCGTTATTTCCACATCCACATCCGTTATTTCCAAATCCACAGTTTCCGCCGAAACCACCGCAGAAGATTAATAATATTATTATCCACCATAAGCAATTTCCGCCGCCAAAACCGCCACAGTTACCATATCCACCATAGCCGCCATAACCACCGTCATACATAGGATAGTTATAAGCACCTAGTGAATCCATGCATTCTGGTACATAAACTGTTTGTTTACATTTCTTAAATTTAGGTTTTTCACAACAACAACAACAGCAATCATTATATCCCATATTCTTATATCCTCCATATCCGCCACTGTATCTACCATTTCCACAACAGCAGCATAATATTATAATTAATAAAAACCAAGAATTGTTTCCGCATCCACCGAAGCCATTGAATCCGCAGTTTCCACAGTTACAATTGTTATTATTAAATCCGAAATCACAATCATCAAAGTCAAAGCCACAATCGCAATCAAAGTCATCATCATAATTCAAGTCTCCATTACAATCGAAGTTGTTATGGCAATCAAAGTCATCGCTACAATTGAAGCTATCATTGCAATTAATGTCATCACAATCACAATCGCATTCAGGTCCATAATCACAATTGCCGTTATCATATCCATTTAGGATATCATTCAATTCATCCTTCATATGCTTATTCCTGACCTCCTTGTTTGATTTTTTTAGTTTTTATACTATATATTATTCTTTCATAAATAATTTGACACTAAATTTTAAAATTAGTTCAAAGTTCTACAAAACAAAAAGGCCCTAGTAAAAGTTTATATAACTTTTACTAGAACCTTATATTAATATGATATTATTCAGTATCTTGTGCTAAATCTCCAAAAAGATTGTCAATTAATTGTTCGCTACCTTTTTTATTTAGTGATGAGAAGAAATAAAGCTTATCTTCTTTATCTAATTTTAGAGTTTCTCTAATTACCTTCTCACTTTTTCTTAAATTATTGTTTGATAATTTATCACTCTTTGTAGCAACTACTATCACATCATATCCATAGTGTTTTATCCATTCATGCATCATTACATCATCTGCTGTTGGCTTATGTCTTGAGTCAACTAAAAGAACAACTCTCTTTAATTCTTCTCTTCCATTTAAGTATCTTTCAATAGTTTGACCCCAACTTGCTTTTTCAGCCTTTGATACTTTAGCATATCCGTATCCTGGTAAATCAACAAGATAGAAATCATTATTTATCAAGAAGAAATTTATAAGTCTTGTCTTTCCTGGTGTTTGACTCACTTTTGCTAATTTTTTTCTATTTGTAAGAGCATTTATTATAGAACTCTTTCCAACATTAGATCTTCCAACAAAAGCAATTTCTACTCTATTATCTGTTGGATATTGTTGCTTTTTAACTGCTGATATAATAAATTCCGATTGTTTTATCCTCATAGGTATCACGTCTCCACTATTGCATTATTGCATTATTTAATACCGTATCAATTTGCTCTGCTGATATTATCTTTAAACCTTTTTTAATTGAAGCTGGTATTTTATCTATATCTTTTTCATTATCCTTTGGAATAATTATAGTATCAATTCCAGCTCTAACAGCTGCAAGTGATTTTTCTTTTAGTCCTCCAATAGGTAGAACTCTTCCTGTTAATGTTACTTCTCCTGTCATAGCAACATTATGTTTAACTTTTTTATTTGATAAAGCTGAAACTAATGCTGTAACCATAGTTACCCCAGCTGAAGGACCATCTTTTGGTACCGCTCCTTCTGGAACATGTATGTGAATATCTTTATTTTTATAAAAATCTACATCTATTCCATATTTAAAAGCATTAGCTCTTACATAAGTAAATGCAGCCTTTGCAGATTCTTGCATAACATCACCAAGTTGGCCTGTTAATTGAAGTTTTCCATTACCCTCCATAACCATAGCTTCTACAGGTAATGTATCTCCACCATAAGCAGTCCATGCCATTCCAGTAACTACACCTATTTTATCTTCTTTATCTACTCTATCATAATTAAAAGTCTTTTTACCTAATAGGCTTTCCACTTTTTTAGAATTTATACTTATGCTATCTTTATTCTTTTTAAGCATTTCTGTTACAGCTTTTCTAATTAATGAAGCTATAACTCTAGTTAAACTTCTAACTCCTGATTCAAGAGTATATCCTTCAATAACATCTTTAATAGCAGAATCACTTATTTTTATCTTATCTTCTTCAATATTGTGTTCCTTTAAGATTTTAGGTACTAAATATCTTTTAGCTATTTCAAATTTTTCTTCATAAGTGTAACCTGAAACTTCTATAACTTCCATTCTATCTAATAATGGTCTTGGTATTGTATCTAAGCTATTTGATGTAGCTATGAAAAATACATTAGATAAATCTATTGGAAGTTCTAGATAATTATCTCTAAAATTAAAATTTTGTTCACTATCTAATACTTCAAGTAAAGCATCTGAAGGATCACCCTTATAATTTGAACTAATCTTATCAATTTCATCTAATAATATAAGAGGATTATTTGTCTTAGCTTCTTTTAATGCATAAGCTATTCTACCTGGTATAGCTCCAACATAAGTTTTTCTATGTCCTCTTATTTCTGATTCATCTTTCATTCCACCTAAAGCTATTCTAGAATAATTTCTATTCATTGCTTTAGCTATTGATCTTGCAATAGAAGTTTTTCCAACCCCTGGAGGTCCAACTAAACATAATATTGGGCCTTTCATATTTTTGCTCATTTGTTTTACTGCTAAATATTCTATAATTCTTTCTTTAACATCATTTAAGCCATAATGTTCATTTTGTAAAACTTCTTCTGCATCTTTTATATTTAAAGTATCTTGAGTAGCTTTATTCCAAGGCATGTCCAATATCCAATCTAGATATGTTTTTATAACAGCTTCTTCAGAACTTGATGCTCCTGTTCCTTTTAATCTGTTAAGTTCATATTCTGCCTTTTCCTTAACTTCTTTTGGAAGGTTTGCTTCCTCAATTCTTGATGCATATTTATCTATTTCACGCTTTGCTTCATCATCTTCGCCAAGTTCTTCTTGTATAACTTTTAACTGTTCTCTTAAGAAATATTCTTTTTGATTTTTATCAGTTTTTTCTTTAACTTTCTTGGCTATTTTCTTTTGAATTTTTATTATTTCAATTTCTTCTTCTATCATTTCTAGAAGTCTTTCAATTCTTTTCTTTAAGCTCACTATTTCTAGTAATTCTTGTCTATAATCTTCTCTTGTAACTGCTACAGAACTTACCATATCTATAAATTCATAGACTTTATCATCAACTTCTACAGCTTTAATAATATCTTTTGAATTTTCTCCAGTAAGTTTCATGAATTTTATAAACTTATCTTTTAAAGACTTTATGTAAGCTTCAATTTCAATATTATTTATTTCTTCTTCTTCAATTCTCTCTACTTCAACTTCTAAATAAATTCTCTTTGCCTGATATTTTTTTATCTTAGCTCTTTGTTTCCCTTCAACTAAAACTCTTATAACATCATTATTAGGTAATTTAATTATCTGTTTTATATCACATATTGTTCCAAATTTACTTATATCGTTTTTCTTTGGATCATCTATTTCAATACTTTTTTGTGGTGCTAAAAAAATCTTTTCACCATTTTGCATAGCAGCTTCAACTGCTGCTTTTGATTTTTCTCTTCCAACATCAAAATGAGTAACCATATTTGGAAAAATAGTTATCCCTCTTAGAGGAATTAAAGGAAGAATATTTTCGTTTGTCATACGTAGCTTCCTCCAAACTTAATTTTTTTATTTTATTAGACTTAATAAGTATACCATAACCATAACTTTTTTCAATAATTGTAATATTACAAATAAAAAAACACTCTCTAAGCAAAGAGTGTTTTTTATTTATGCAGTTTCCATACCTTCTTTATTTTTTGATGACTTATCAACAAGCATAGGTCTTACTTCACCTTCTGGTAGTCTATGTACCTCTGGTTTTCCACCTTTTTTGATAGTGTCTTCTGTTATAACTACTTTAGTTATTCTTTCATCTGAAGGAATTTCAAACATTATATCCATCATTATTTCTTCAATTATAGCTCTTAATCCTCTAGCACCAGTACTTCTACTTATTGCTTCTTCAGCTATAACATCTAATGCTCCATCTGTAAATTCAAGATCTACATTGTCAAGTTCAAATAATTTTTTATATTGCTTAACTAAAGCATTTTTAGGTTCACATAATATTTTTACTAAAGCCTTCTTATTAAGAGATTCTAAAGTTACTAATATAGGAAGTCTTCCTACAAACTCAGGTATTAACCCAAACTTTAAAAGATCCCCTGGCATTATTTCTTTATATACTGTTCCTAAATCTTTTTCTTGCTTTGATTGAATATCTGCTCCAAATCCAATTGAACTTTTTCTTGTTCTCTTTTCAATTATCTTATCAATTCCATCAAAAGCTCCACCACAAATAAATAATATATTTGAAGTATTTAT
This sequence comes from Clostridium sp., assembly GCF_034179595.1. Classification (GTDB taxonomy): domain Bacteria; phylum Bacillota; class Clostridia; order Clostridiales; family Clostridiaceae; genus Clostridium. Next base: position 21,959 of record NZ_JAXFPT010000061.1, on the reverse strand, counting down.
TTGTAATAACTCTTGATGAGGATGCTTTCTTCCGCCTTGTGGTGGCACTGAAGCTGTTGTTCCTTCTAGTATTTTAAGAAGTGCTTGCTGAACACCTTCCCCTGAAACATCTCTTGTAATTGATGGATTTTCTGATTTTCTAGCAATCTTATCTATTTCATCTATATAAATAATACCTTTTTCTGCTCTTTCTATATCATAATCAGCATTTTGTATTAATTTAAGTAAGATATTTTCTACATCTTCTCCAACATAACCAGCTTCTGTTAATGTTGTTGCATCTGCAATTGCAAATGGAACATTTAAAACCTTAGCTAGTGTTTGAGCAAGTAATGTTTTACCTGAACCTGTTGGACCTAATAATAAAATATTACTCTTTTGTAATTCAACATCATCATTTGATACTTTTTTAGAATTTATTCTCTTATAATGATTGTATACTGCAACAGCTAATGATTTTTTAGCTCCATCTTGACCTATTACATATGAATCAAGATATTCCTTTATTTCTTGTGGCTTAGGTAATTCTTGAGAAACTGCTTCACTAGTTTCTTCAAATTCATCTTCTATAATTTCTGAACATAATTCAATGCATTCATCACATATATAAACGCCAGGACCAGCTATTAATCTCTTAACTTGATCTTGAGTTTTGCCACAGAAAGAACACTTTAACTGTTTCTTTTCTTCGTATTTAGCCATATTTTCACCTCACTAATGATAATTACTTATTATTATGCATTTTCGATTTCGTTCTTAGTTATAACCTTATCAACTAATCCATATTCCATAGCTTCATCTGCATCTAAGAAGTAATCTCTTTCTACATCAGCTTTTATTTTTTCTAAAGGTTGATCTGTATTTTCACTTAGTATTTGATTTAATTTATCTTTTATTCTTAAAATTCTCTTTGCATGTATATCAAAGTCAGTTGCTTGACCTTGGAATCCACCTAAAGGTTGGTGTATCATTATTTCTGCATTTGGAAGTGCATATCTTTTTCCCTTTTTACCTGATGAAAGTAGGAAAGATCCCATTGATGCGGCTAATCCAATACATATAGTACAAACATCTGGCTTAATATATTGCATTGTATCATATATAGCCATACCTGCAGTTATTGATCCACCTGGACTATTTATATATATATATATATCCTTATCTGGATCTTCACTTTCTAAGAATAAAAGTTGTGCAACTACTAAGTTTGAAGTTGCATCATTTATTTCACCATTAATCATTATTATTCTATCTTTTAATAATCTTGAGAAGATATCATAACTTCTTTCTCCTCTATTAGTTTGTTCAACAACCATTGGAACTAAGCTCATTGTTGTTCCCTCCTTTTTTAATGTAACCTTAAATAAAATTATACCTCAACATTTCTCTTTTGTTAATCTTTTATTTGTAATAATTGCCAGAAAATACTTTTCTGGCAATTAATTTATCGTTACATTTATTAACTTTTTATATATAGTTATTTATTATTAACTATTTGCAGTTATCTTCTAATAATTTGATTGTCTTTACAACAACTACTTCTCTTTCGATCATACCTTTTTGAGTTTGAACTAGCATTTCTGCCATCTTTTCAAATTCATCTCCAGCATACATCTTAGCTATTTCAGTAGCTTTTTCTTTAACTTCTTCTTCAGTAGCTTCAATGTTTTCAGTCTTTGCAATAGCTTCTAATACTAAGTCAGCTTTAACTTTCTTATCAGCATTTTCTTTCATGTATGATCTCATTTTGTCTTCTGTGTTTCCAGTAAATTGCATGTATTGTTCTAATGATAATCCTTGTTGGTTTAATCTTGCTTCAAGATCTCTAACCATGTTATCTATTTCTTTTTCAACCATTATTTCTGGAATATCCATTTTTGAGTTTTCAATAACAGCTGTTATTAATTCATCTTCGAATTCTCTTTCGAATGTAGCTTTCTTAGATTCTTCTAATCTACCAGTTATATCAGCTTTTAATTCATCTAATGTGTTAAATTCTGATACTTCTTTAGCAAATTCATCATCTAAAGCAGGTAATTCTTTAACTTTTATTTCTTTAACTTTAACTTCAAAAGTAGCTTCTTTTCCGTTTAAGTCTTCTGTTCCATAGTTTTCTGGGAATGTAACTTTAACTTCTTTTTCTTCATCAACGCTCATTCCTACTAATTGATCTTCAAAGTTATCTATAAATGATCCTGATCCGATTTCTAATGAGTAGTCATGTCCTTCTCCACCTGCAAATGCAACTCCGTCGATGAATCCTTTGAAATCTATAACAGCTATATCACCTTTTTCAACTGATCCACCATCTTTAGTTTCTATTCTTGCATTTTGAGCTTGCATGCTTTCTAATTGGCTTTCAACTTCTGAATCTTCAACCTTAGCTTCTTTTCTCTTAACTGATAATCCCTTGTATTGTCCAAGTTCGATTTCTGGGTATACAGTAACTTCTGCTGTATAAACTAAATCTTTACCTTCTCCAACTTCTAGTACATCTATCTTTGGGAAATCAACTGGCTTTAAGTCGTTTTCTTCAACTAACTTTGGATATGTTTCACTAATTACTGTGTTTATAGCATCTTCAAATAATACTTCTACACCATAGTGCTTTTTAACCATTGCCATAGGTACTTTTCCTTTTCTGAACCCTGGTATATTAAAGTTTTTCTTATTCTTGTTGTAAGCTTTATTTAAAGCAGCAGTGAATTTTTCTGCTTCTACTCTTACTTCAAATTTAACAACGTTAGCTTCTATTTTTTCCATTTTAGCTTCCATTTCTATTTTTCCTCCTAAAACAGTGCTTTATTCTCGTTTATTAACTACGTTATTATAACATAGGTTTCCATACATTTTCAAATGCTTTGTATTATTAGTATTTTTGGTATAACTTACTTTACAATACTTCCCTTATTATTAAGTATATATTCATTTTTATCTACTTTAATTTCTATTCCTTTTTTAGGAACAACTTTTCCTATAGTGATTTCTTTTCCTGCTAATCTTCCTAAAGTATGAGTTTTATTTTTTATATTATACATCCATACATATTGTTTAGTTGATGCTGTTCCGAAATAAGGTAAATTACTTACATAAACAATATTTTCATCATCTAAAAATTTAGCTTGATTATGCCATACATAGTTTTTATCATTCTTTATTATAGTATCCTTTGAAAATTTAGCTCCTTTTGTAGATACATATTCGCCTTTTGTTATATCTGTAACCTTTCCATCTATATCTACTAATTTCATATTTTGATCTTTATCTAATATTAACAACATTTGTTTATTAGGTGATATATCATAACTTGCGCCATCAATCTTTTTCATGCTAACAAATTCTTTCTTTTTATCGACTACTTTATATTCGCATTTAGCTACAACCTTATCACTAATTTTTGCTTCTATATAAGCTTTCTTTGGAGGTTCAGGCTTACTTTCTGTGTCCTTAATTTCCGTATCTTTTACTTGTACTTTTTCAGATTCTTGAGTTTTTTGTGGTTGCAAATCTGGATTATCGCTATCTACCCATGCTTGAAGCTTATTTCTCACATTAGAAAAATCCATGTTTTGTATCTTGAATTTATAAACAAACAATCCGGCAACAACAATTATTAAACCAACCGCTATAATAATCCTAAGCCTTCTACGCTTCATCCTTTTTTCATAATCTTTACTAAAAATACTTGGTTTAGCCAAAATATTTACCTCCTAAACTTACTAAATAATACATATAGTATACATTCTATTTAATTAAAATAATACGCCCATTTATTATTTTTTAATTATTTTTTTATTTAACTTTATTTTTACATTTACAATTACATACTTTTATTCCAAGTTCTCGTTTTTCATTATCTGTAAGTTTAGCTACATTATCTGAATATTCTTCATACTCTGGAGTATCTTTTAAAAGAGTCTTTTTTTCTAATCTCAACATAACAATTCTCCTTTATTAAATTAGTAATTTATGTACTATGTTTTTAATTAAAAAATATAATCTTAAAAATCTTATGATTAATTTCCAAAATATATTTTAGCATATATTTATAAATATAATACTACTTATATTTAAAACTTTATTACTTCTTTTTTCAACACTTTTAAACATTTTTTTAACTATTTCTTAATAAAAAGTAAAGTTTATCTTAAGCTATTTAATTTCTTTTTAAACTTTAGTATAATTAAATCAACAAATAAATGAAATTTTAATTAAGCCCATACCACTCTATTAGCAAATGCTATAGAGTTTAAATAAACCCCACAAAATGTTCATTTATTCCCTTTCTTAAATGAACATAACCCTTTAACCTGCGCTTTTTGGTGCAGGTTTTTTATTATATAAAAATATAACCATCTAAAAATTAGACGGTTATAAATATCTATTTTTAACTACAATGAAAAATTTTCTATATCATAAATAATCCATTTTCCATCTTTATATAAAACTTTAGTTAAGAATTTTTTACTATTTTCTTTTTTCCCAAATCCAAATATAATTTTGCTAGTATTATATTGCACATCACAGACTACAGTCCCCTTATATTCTCCATTTTTATATTGAAAATTACTTTTTTCTTTATCTATATTTAAAGAGTCAATTTCATATTTATTTTTCATAAAAAAGTAATGTTCTTCTAAAACTCTATATACTTTATCTTTTACTTCATCTGTAGCACTATTTATTAAACTTTTATTTTCATTATTTAAAGATTCAAAAACACTTTTATAAAAAACATCTAGTGTATTATTTACCTCATTCCAAAGTTTATCATTTATTATATCTAAATTTAGAGATATGTTAGGATTTTTCAGAATCTCTTTCTCTTGTCCTCTCACAATTCCCCACGGTAGCTCTTGTTCAATTGAAACTTTTACGCTCCCATCACTTGGTATTGGGCCTATATTTTTAAAATCTGAAACTTTTATTTTAGTATTTTTTCCGTTTATAAATACATCAGCATCTTTAAAATCACTATCTATAGTAACCTTAACTCCATTTAAATCAAGATTTACTGTTTCATCTTTCATCAAAATTATATCTTCTTCTTTTTTTATTTTCCCATATTTATTACTTACTGATCCAATAATAGTATATTTACCTGGTATAAGACTATTTAATGTATCACCAGAATTTATTTTTATATTTTTATTTATTCGTATATCTGCCTCTTCAAGATTACTCAATACTTTAAGATTAAATGTCTTTAAGTCAACATAATAACTATCTCCAAACATACCTTTTTTATTTGCTAATCTAAAAATACAGTTTTCGCTACCACTTTTTATTTGATTAATTGTATTTTTGACTGAAGAATCTTGCCCTTTATAATAATTTACCAGAGGAAGTAAATCTTTTTTTGATACTTTTTTACCATTAACCTTTATTATATCTGTAAGCTTAGATGTATTTCCCTCTTCAAGACCTATTTCTAAATTCCTAAAAATTTGTTCTTTTGTAGTTCTAATACTCCCTACAAAATAACCTATAAATAAAAAAGCTATAATAAAAACTAAAATAAATATCTTAAAATGCCCTTTAAAAAGTTTTTTTATTTTTTCAATAACCTTAACTATATATGCTTTTATACCCATTTTTCACCTCAATCTTAAATATATAATAATAAATTTATATATTAAAAATCAATATTTTATTTTTACGCATATATTTAAAGGCATCACATAGACTTTAAAATCTATATAATGCCTCATTATATTATTCTAGAATATCAATAATCCATTTTTCACAGTCAACGCATTTATATATTCTTATAACAAATAAATCTAGTTTTTCTTTATTTAATACATTTTCAAATTTTTCTTTTTCTTCTTTTGTTATAAATTCATCTTGGCTATTTATATATCCATGAATTTCTACATAGTAATTATCTTTACTTACCTTACAACATTCATTAATTTCAACACAACTAATTTTTTCATAACTTAAACTATCTGCTAATTCTTGTATTATAGGAATTATATCTTCATACTCTTCAATTTCATCTAGAAAATCCTCTTCATAAAAAGGCATATCTTTTATTTTAAATAATTCTTTCATAATCATTCCTCCATGTGTAGTTTTATCATAGTTTATAATACTATGCTATAATATAAAAAAGCAATTCATTATTTTAAAGGAGGTTATTTATGATTTTTGATTCTCACATGCATACTGAATTTTCTTCAGATAGCAAAATGAAAATAGAAGAAGTAATAGAAAAAGGAAAGCAATTAAATATAGGTACTATAATAACAGAACATATGGACTATAATTACCCTAAAGAAAATTTATTTAGAGTTAATTGTGATGAATTCTTTAATACATATTCTAACTATAGAAGCGATACTTTACTACTTGGTATAGAAATTGGACTTGCACATAGCATAGTTGATAAAAATAATAAAATATCTAATTCATATCCTTTTGATTTTATATTAGGATCTACTCATTCAATAGACGATATTGATATATTCTCAGACCCAAGAAAGGAAACTTTATCTAAGAAAGAATATTTATCTAAATATTTTAAGCAAATGATTGAAAATATCTCAGAATTTGATAATTTCGATTCACTATCACATATTGATTATCCTTGTAGATATTTAAAATATGATGATAATGAATTATACCTATCTGACTTTTCAAATTACTTTGATGAAATATTTAATATAATAATAAAAAAAGGCAAGGTAATAGAACTAAACACTAAGCGTCTTAATAATGAAAAATCAACAAAAGAATTAACTAAAATATATAAAAGATATAAAGAATTAGGTGGAAAATATGTAACAATCGGATCTGATGCTCATAATAAAGAAAGTATAGGGGCTAATCTTGAAGTTGCAAAGAGAGTATTAAAAGAAACTGGGCTTATTCCAGTCTATTTTAAAGAAAGAAAGATGAATATTATTAATATATAAAATATCTAGGCTTATAGGCCTAGATATTTTATAATCTACTTTCCACATATAGCAATAAGATTTTTTATTACTTAATGCTTAATTGTATTATTTAGCACTACTAAATAAAATTTTAATATGTCTTTTTAAATTCCTTTTTTATTAATAAGAAATCCTCTAAATCATTTAGAAATTGAAATAGCATTGCTCTATTTTCAAATTCATCTCTTGTTTTTGGAAGTTGCATTTCCTTATAATTATTTCTTAAGTTATTTAGCTTACAAATCAATTCTACACAATCATTATCTGCATATATATTATTAGCTATATTTTCTGTAAATTTAGACATTATTAATGTTTGATCATAAGTTATTGAAAATCTTGAAAAATGAGACATCATTCTTTTTATTGCTTCTAATTGCTTTGATCTCATTTCTATATAATCTACAAAATAAAGATTTTTCTTAAATAAATTATTGTTGTTAATTTTATAAGCTAAACTTCTAGTATCTTCTACTAAACTTTCAACCTCTTCAAGTCTTTTTTTCTCATTTACTGGAATAGCTTTAGTTACAAGGCTTTTTGCCATATCAGAAATTATATCTCTATATAATTTTTCAATAGTTTCTTTATTTTCATTAAATTTATCATCAAGTGATGGCATATATAGATTAAATAAAGATGCTACCCCAATACCTATAAATGTTATAGCTTCTTCATTAACTATCCAACCTAAATCTATATTATTGTTTACTAAAAGATGTGTTGATAAAACTGCTCCAACTGCTATACCTTCTTCTATTTTTAACTTTTTTGCAATAGGAATAAAAATTAATAAAACAATGCCAAACACTAAAGGATTATTACCAAGCAATACATATAATAAATAAGATAATATTACAGCTATTGTTGCTGAAATAATTCTTCTTGCCCCTATTATTAATGCTTCTCTTTTTGTGTTTTGAATGCTAAGTATAGCAATTACCCCAGCAGTTACAGCAAACTCTAATTTAAAGCCTTGTGCTATAAATATAGCTATTGTTGCAGATATAGCCATCTTAAATGTACTATTATTAAAAAACTTCATATTCATCTCCTTGAATTTTTTCAAGTATATAGTTAATTATCTTTATTTTACTGTATTGAATCTTTTACTTTTTTAAATGCATAATCAAGAAGAGAATCAAGGTTACTATTATTTTTTCCTCCACCTTGTGCTAGGAATTTATTTCCTCCCCCTCTTCCATCAATTAAACTAATTGAATCTTTAAGAAGATTATTCATATCTACATTGTTTATATTTTTTGATGATGCAAATATTAAATTAACTCTATCATCATTTTTTATTGCTATTAATGCTATAACTTTATCCATTTCAGTAAGTCTATTTGCAATCTTACTTATATATTTAACATCCTCATTTTCGTATATTTCTTTAATTATTGATATATCATTTACCTTGTAAGAATTTGCTATAAGCTCTTTACTCTTATACTCAGATACTTCTAATGCAAGGGCTTTATTTTTGTTATTAGCATCTTTTAATTGATTATTTAAATTACTTATGCTATTTATAGCTTCTTCTTCATTACAGCTTAAGAAATTACATATATTCTTTGTAAAACTATCTTTTTTAAAATAATCATTTACAGCTCTATTTCCAGCTAAAAACTCTATTCTTGTATTTCCTTTATGCTTTTCAAATCTTCCAAGCTTTATAACTTGAAGCTCTATTGTTCTACTTGGATGAACCCCACAACAAGCATTTATATCTAAATCCTCTATTTTCACAACTCTTATCTTTTCGTTTGTTTTTGGAAGAGCTCTTCTAAGTCCCATCTTTTTAAGTTCTCTCTTTTCTGGGAATAAAAATTCAACCTTTAAGTTTTCATTTATCATTTTATTAGCATATAATTCAGCTTCTCTTATTTGATTTTCTGTAACTTCTCCAACTATATCTATAGTGCTTACTTCTTTTCCAAGATGTATTCCTGCAGTATTATGATTAAATAATTTAAAAAAGCATCCTGAAAGAGTATGTTGTGCTAAATGCTGTTGCATGTAATCAAATCTTCTATTCCAATCTATCTTACATTTAACCTTATGTATTTTTATAGGTTTTTTAGAAACAACATGATATATATTTCCTTCATCTTCATAAGTTTCTAAAACTTCATGTTCTTCTATAAACCCTAAATCACAAGGCTGACCTCCACCACCTGGGAAAAAAGCAGTTTTATCTAAAACAACATGAAATTTATTGTCCTTCTCAATTATTTCTTCTATCTCTGCTGTGAATTCTTTTATATATTGATCTATATAATATAACTTTTCCAAATTATACACATCCTCTCGTACCTTTATATTTTCTAAACTTAGTATATCATCTATATAAATTTATTTTAATATTCAAATTTAAAATGACTATACTAAATTAATAGTATAGCCATTTATCTAATATCAAAATCATTATTTTATAATCTTATATCACAAAAAACGCTGCAGCTATAATTAAATACACTGCAAGTAGTTGAACCCCTTCAAGCCAATTTGATTTACCATCGCTTGCAACTTTATTTGTAATAATTACTGATACAATTAAAGCTACAAGTTCAAATACATTAAATACAATACTCATTGGAGTAAATAAAAGGCTTAAGAATATTAAAATTGGTGCAACAAATAAAATTATTTGAAGGCTTGATCCAATAGCGATTTCAACTGATACATCCATTTTATTTTTAAGAGCCATTACAATAGCTGTGCTATGTTCTGCTGCATTTCCTATTATAGGTACTAAGATTATTCCAACAAAGAATTCACTAAGTCCAATTGATTGTGTCATAGGTTCAACTGCACCAACTAAAAGTTCACTTTCTATTGCAATTAATATAGTTGCAACAGCAAGAACTAATATAGATTTTTTAACTGACCATTTTGCTTCTTCTGTATTTTCTTCAGAATTATCTACGCTATATATATCTTTATGAGTAAAGAACGTAAATACTAAACTTAATATATATATTATAAACATAATAACTGCAACTATTAAACTTAATCCTTCATATTTTGTATTTAATAATTCTGGGCTAACTGTATGAGTAAATATTGCAGGTATGCTTAAACCTATAACTGAAAAGAAAAGCATACTTGAACTTACATCTATTACTTTCTTATTGAAAGTTTGTTCTTTAAACTTAATCCCTCCAATTAACATACTTGCTCCTAAAACTAACAACGTATTTCCTATTATTGATCCTGCAATTGATGCTTTAACTACGTCAAATAGACCATTTTTTAACGCAAAAAATGATATTATAAGTTCAGTCGCATTACCAAAAGTAGCATTTAAAAATCCACCAAGACTTGGACCTGTATAAAATGATATTTGTTCTGTAGCTTCTCCCATAAGCCCTGCAAGTGGAATTATAGCAAGTGCTGATAATATAAATATTATTGTAGGTGATAAGTGCATAAATTCAGCAATTATACTTATAGGTATAAATATCAATAAATATTTTAGAAATTTCATAAAACCTCTCCTTTCTAATTGCTTTGCTTTTCTTTATTATTTAAGAATAATGCGAATATAAATCCAATTGCAGCTATAATAGCTGAAGCTATAAATAAATTTGCAAATCCATTATTTAATGTTTGTTGGAAAGTACTTTCTATTGCACCTCTTGCACCTTCTACTTTACTTAAATAATCTGCTTTCATTCCATTAAATATTGTATCCACATTAACATTAGATGGCACATGACCAACAAAGCTCTTTTCTATCATAGGTTTTGCTTTATCAAACATAAAGCTTGCAAGATTTTTCATAACTGATGTGATATTTGTTACATCTGCATTTTGAAGTGAGTCTAATATATTTTTAGGTATATCAAAGCTTCCCATTGAATTTGATAAGTTGACTCCTTTAATTTTAGGCATAACAGCCATAAGCTTTGATGGCATTTCTTGTCCTGCTTGAGATACAAAATTTATTAATATATTAGGTGAAACTGCAATCCCAATACTCTTTACAAGAGATAATGTTGATTGTGCTGATGCAGTTTCTTCTGGTGGTGCATATGTTTGCATTAAATAATTAAGTGGAGTACCCATTGAAAGCCCCATACCAGTCCCTAATATACAAAGACATATAATTAAAAGTGGCATATTACAATTTTTTGATACAACTAATGCCAAAATAAGATCTCCAACTATTGTACAAGTAAATCCTACTAGCATTACTGCTTTTGCTGAATATTCATCTATAAATTTACCACCAATCGGTGCTGATATTCCTGCAAAAATGGCCATTATAGTTATTAGATATCCACCTGAACCTTGGCTTAATCTTAATGTATTTTCTCCAAACTGTGGTATAAATACAACTCCCATCATTCCGCAACCAACAACTAAACTTAATATTAAAGTAATACATATATTTCTATGTTTAAAATAGTTTAGGTTTATTATTGGATCTTCTACTCTATTTTCAAGATATATAAATAAAGGTAATAATATAATAAATATAATTAAGTAAGGGTAAACATCAATTGATTTTACTGATTCAATAAAGTTATGGAATTTTAAATTTGTAAGTGCATACATAAGTGCTAAAATCATTATTGATACAACTACACTACCTCTAATATCCATTTTTCTTTTTGCATATTCTAATTCTACTATTTTAATTTTAAGTGCCATTATGACAACTACTATACATACTGGAACATTTATAAAGAATAATAATCCCCAATTATCTGTTCCAAATGATTGTATAATTGCTGAACCTATTGATGGACCAACAGTTGTTGCAATACCATAAGTTGCACCAACTAAACCTAATGCAGCACCTCTTTTTTCTTTTGGAAAACTTTGTCCTATAAATGCTGTTGCAATTGGCATTATTCCACCACCACCAATAGCTTGTATAACTCTAGCTATTAGTAAAAGCTTATATCCTCCTACATAATCTGATACACCACATAGTGCTGAACCAACGCCAAATATAATTATTGAGAATAAAAATAATTTTTTCTTTCCGTACCTATCTGATAACTTACCTGAAATAGGCATTATAACTGCATAAGCTAATGTATAAATTGTTACCATCCAGATAGAATTGCTTGCATCTACATTTAACGAATCTGCAATAACTGTTCTAGCAGGTGAAATAATACCAGAATCCATTCCTCCAATGAATATTCCAAGCAAAAACATTACCATAAGAGCACTCTGCGTTTTTTTGCTATAGCTATATTCATTCTCCATATGTAATCCTCCTTTTTAAAAATATATAATTTACATTTCTAATTCAACATATAGTATATTATATTTATATTAACAAATTATAAATAAACCATATCTTTATTTTTTATCAATTTCTATAGGTGCTTATGTATATTTTGTAAATCTTAATAGTTTATTTACACTTTATTCTTTTTATTCGTAAAAAATTGTTGTATAGTTTCTTTAGATTAAAGTCAATTAAGCCTTTAGGAGGATAGCAAATGAATTACAATAAAGAACTTAGAAAAATAGAGGATATATATACTAAAATAAGTCCTTTTGAATTTAAAAACGAACTAATAAATATTGCCAAGAAAGAATTTAATGAAAATAATCGTCCATTACTTGATGCAGGTAGAGGTAATCCCAATTGGACTGCTGCTACTCCAAGACAATCATTCTTTACATTTGGACAATTTGCTGTTCTTGAAACACAAAGAGTTTGGCAAGAAAATGACCTTGCTGGCATGCCTAATAAATATGGAATATATAATAGATTTAAAGAGTTTTCTGAACAAAATATAAATGCTCCTGGCATGGATCTTTTAATAAATATAATTGAATATGGAATAAAAAAAGGATTTGATCCTGATAGTTATGTTTATGAATTAACTGATGGAATAATTGGTGATAATTATCCATTCCCTGATAGAATGCTGACTCATATAGAAAGTATAGTTCATGATTATCTAGTAAAAGAAATGTGTTCTGGAGATATGAGTGATAATAATTTTGACATCTTTGCTGTAGAAGGTGCTACTGCTGCAATGTGCTATATATTTGATTCATTAAAAGCTAATGAATTATTGTGTAAGGGTGATAAAATTGCAATAATGACTCCAGTATTTACCCCTTATTTAGAAATCCCGAATCTACCAAGATATACTCTTGATATAGTGCAGGTAAGAGCAACTGAATCCAATGATAAGGGAATACCCTCTTGGAGAGTTTCTGAAAGTGAATTAGAAAAACTTAAAGATAATTCAATAAAAGCATTATTTATCGTAAATCCTGGTAATCCTTCATCAGTAGAATTAACTGCTAAATGTAAGAATGATTTAATTAAGATAATTAATGAAGATAATCCAAATTTAATAATAATATCTGATGATGTTTATGGAACATTTGTACCTAACTTTAGATCATTAATGGCAGATCTTCCATATAACACAATAGGTGTTTATTCATTCTCAAAATATTTTGGTGTAACTGGATATAGACTTGGAACGATAGCACTTCATAAAGATAATGTAATTGATAAATTAATAAAGGAACTTCCTCATGATAAAAAAGAACTTATAAAATCACGTTATGAAAATTTATGTACTGATTATGAAAATATACCATTTATAGATAGAATAGTTGCAGATAGTAGACAAGTTGCCCTTAACCATACAGCAGGACTTTCAACTCCTCAACAAGTACAAATGGCCTTTTTCTGTGCATTTGCTTTATTAGATAAAGATGATAATTATAAAAACTTAACAATAGATATTTGTCATCGTCGTAAACAATTATTATTTGATGGATTAGATCTTAAATTAAAAGATGATCCATATAGTGCTTATTATTATGTAGAATTTAATATACTAGAATGGGTAGAAAAAAGTTTTGGAGCTGAGTTTGCAAACTACCTTTCTAAAAACTATAGCTTAGTTTATATACTTTATCATTTGGCTAGAGATTATTCTGTTGTCTTATTACCTGGAAGTGGTTTTGATGATTCAGAATGGTCAGTTAGAGTATCTCTTGCTAATTTAGATGACTATGAATACTACAAGATAGGTAGAATCATGCATAATTTAATAACTGATATACTATCTTCATATAAAGAAATAGAAAAGTTAAAAGAGACAGTATTACAATAAAAAAACCTAACACTTTTGTGTTAGGTTTTTTTTACATTTTTACATTTATTCTATATAAAATCTTCTGATATACTTTTTGCATAAATGGTTCTTTTTCTGTGTATTTTTTAAGGTCTTTTATAGGAATCCATTTCACACCACTATTTTCATCTTCCTTAATTCTAATCTTTTGACTTTCATCACCTTCAAAAAGATAAGCTATTGATAAATGTAAATGTGGTGAAACAAATTCATTTCTTTTTATATGTCCATTTACAGTAAGCACATCTAAAGAAGCTATTCCATCATAAAGAAGTTTTGCATTTTTTAAACCCGTCTCTTCCTCAAGTTCTTTACATGCAACTTTTAAAAAATCTGTATCTCCATCTATATGTCCGCCTGTCCATGACCATGACTTATAAATATTATGATATATCATAAGAGCCTTATCTTTTTGCTTATTAACTACAAATGCTGAACTTGTAAGATGACAAACTACATTTTCTCTCGTAAATACATCATTAAAATTATTTATACACATAAGAATACTTTCTTTATCCTTAGTTTCTTGTTCATTTACAGGAACATATTCTTCTATTTGCTTTTTCCATTCCATAATACCCTCGCCATTTATTATCTAATTAATTCACTTCTTTTTATGTATGGATTAATATATCTATTCTTTTTAACTGTTTTATTTCCTATATTGATTGCTTTACTTAGACATATATTTATACATGCCATACAATCTATGCAGTTTCCATTCCAAGTTGGTTTGTTTTCATTTAATTTTATGTTATCTACTGGACAAATCTTTTCGCAAGTCTTACAGCCTGTACAATTACTATTTACATTAAAATGCTTATCCTTATTTTTATATTTATTTTTCCAAAGAGAATAAAGCAAACTATTAACAGCTTGTTTTCTAAGTTTTTTGTTCTTATCTTCTTTATTTTGTATTGATGCTATAAAGTTATCAAGTTTATCTTTTTCATTTTCTATAGATTTTATAGCTCTTTCTCTTGTTGGATTTTTCCCCATCCTTGTATAATTAGAAATATATTTTATTTCTTCAAAATTATTAAGCTTAAAACCTTTAGTGCTTAATATTTCATTTATTCTTATAAATCCATTTCTAGATTTCCCTCCACCTGTAACCTGAATAGCAAATATATAAGGATTACCTTTTAACTCTAGATTTTCTAAAAATTCTTCAACAATGATTGGAAGACACATGCAATGTAATGGATATATTATACCTACAATATCACTATCACACACAAAATTCTTTTCCTTCATTGCTTCTTTAATAGATATTAATTCTACTTCATTTATCTTTTTCTTAATTTCTTTTCCAACATACAAGCTATTGCCTGTAGATGTAAAATAATATATTTTAATCAAATTTATCACCTACTATATTTTCAATTATACTGAGCAATTATAAAACTTTTCTACTTACTAATATAATTATATAATAATAAGTGATAAAAGATAAATAGTAAACAATTTGCATATAAAAAGTAGTGTATAAATAATATACACTACTTTATTTGCCTATTTATAGGTATTCGCCATCAAAACTTTTATATTTTGGTGGATTTTTTTGATTACCTACATTGTTTTGATTTTCATGTAATCTTTGTCTTCTTTTACCTTTTTGCATAGGATTTCCAAGGTTATCTTTCTTTGGCATATCACCACGCTCCTTTCAAAGCTTATTTTTCTCATTATTTTATATAAAAATTCATTTAATTAAGCTTTGTATATATAAAAGAACAATCTTTATAATCAACTCTAAGTACATTCCCATTAGTATAGAACACAGGTACATATTCTAAATTTTTACTATTAACAGTTATTTTATATACATCTCCATCAGTATATAAGCCATCAAGTGATGATTTTATTATATTTAAATCCTTATTATTATAATTTATAAGGCTATCATTTATTTTACTTACCTTATAACATGGATTCTTAAAAACTTTATTATAAGAAACACTATCGAAAACATTAAAATATCTTTTATTTGATATTATAATATTTTTTTTAGCTAAATTTGAATATTTTTTAATGACATCATTTGTTGGTTTAGAATCTAGCTTATAACTACAGATTACACCATTTCCCCATATACCTTTAATATTTTCTAATATCTCTTCAGTATTAAATGATATATTTTTCACATTTTGCTTATTTGTATTTCCATCAATCTTATTATAATTTTGTAATGCTTGTACAACTTTTTCTTTATTATCGGTATTTTCAAATACTTTGCCTAAATTTTTACTATGATTTATAAAATATATCCCACTTAAAAATACTGGTATTACAATTGCTATAATTATAACCTTTCTTTTCACTTCACTGATATTCTCCTTAATAATAAAATATAAATTACTATTAAATACTACTATTTTTATAAAGCTAATTCAATTAAATTCAAACTATTAATTCTAATATTTACAATTTAAAATAAAAAAGTAATACACGTATGCATTACTTTTTTAAACTCTTATTCCATTGCTATAAAACTAACTTTTAAAGTATTAGGCATTTTTTCCAATCCATCTAGAAGTGATGATATATCGCACTCTAAAGTTGACATATCAATTGTTATACTTAAATTTGCAGAATCATTTATAGGTATACTTTGGTTTATTGTGAGTACATTTCCACCTTTATCTGAAATGTAGTTTAAAACATCTGATAAAACACCTTTTTTATGATTTATAATCATATTAAAAGTCATCTTACGACCTTGTATACTTTCTGAAAATTCAAATACATGATCTTTATACTTATAATATACACTTCTACTTATTCCAACTACTTTTGTTGCTTCTGTTATTTCTTTGATTTTTCCCTCTTTAAGTATATTCTTAACTTCTAACACTTTTTCATATACATCAGGTAAAACCTTTTTGTCTACAACTAAATAATTACCTTTCATTAATTACCACCTTTTATAACAAAGCGCCCTCATTATTTAAGATATAATTAAGTATATCATTGCTTATTGCCAAAGTTCTTTTTCAATAGTAACATGCTCTCTATAAAAATACAACTGTATTTTATTTAAATACATTCATAATTAATATTTTATATTACGCTATCTATTAAACTTAATATTATACCGCCCTTTATTGAAATATTATTATTTTTAGCAAATTCCTTACAATCTTTAATATTTACCTTAATAACTTCTATTTCTTCATTTTCTTCTATATTCTCTGTACTAATTTCTCCACATACATCCATTTTTACAATTGCTGTTGTTTCATCAGTCATTCCAACAGAAGTATAACTTGGTTTTAAAAATACTTCATAGCTTGTTGCAGTAAGCCCAGTTTCCTCAAATAATTCTCTCTTTGCAGCTTCTTCCATGCTTTCTCCTGGATCTATAATGCCAGCTGGGAACTCATATATATAATCATCAATTACAGGTCTAAATTGTTTAACTAAAACAACCTCTCCTTCTTTTGTGATTGGTATTATCATTACACCATCTGCTTTTGTATGATCTTTAGTTTTGCATGCAAGTTCATCATCATTTCTTCTACTTGCAAAGAAGTATTTTTTTAAATTTCCCTTTTTATTTTCAAGATCTAATTCATACATATTTAAATACTTATTATTTGTTTGTTTTTTAATTCCTAACCTCTTCATAACCTTCTCCTTTTTCCTCTTCACATAATCTTTTATATTTACACCTTTTACATTTATAATCTTGATCTGTCATTATAAACATACTTTTATCATGTGGCTTATTAAGTTCTTTATCACAAAGCATAGCATCTATAACATTAATCTCTTGTCTTACTCTAGATCTTATAGCTTCAATATCTTCATTAGTAACATTAAATTCAACATTTTCACCTGTTAATAGATATTCTATCCTTCCTCTTATATTTTCAACCGGAATTTTATACTTTTCCATAACATAAAGTGAGTATACTAATAATTGCTCCTCATGATCTTCATCATATTTTCCAGTTTTCCAATCTACTATAATACAATTTCCAGAATTATCAATATAAAGCATATCTATTATAGCAAAAATTTTAACTTTATCTATAAGTATATAATTAAAAGTCTTTTCATCAACTTCAAGTATGTTTGAATAATTTCCTTGCTTTATATCTAAAAACGTCTTGCTTTCAAAAAAGTTTTCTACACATTGTTCTATTCTTTCTTTTATTTCATCTATATCTTCTTTATCCAATTTACCTTCATAATAATATTCTTGTAACATCTCCCCACTTGGATATTCATCCCACTTAAATTTACTATCTCTTCTACTACTTTTAAAAACAATATTGTTTAATCTTTTTCTTATAAACTCTTTAAATTTATCTATATCTATCTCATTATCTTTATTATTAATTTTATATTTAATTACAGCCTTTATTCCTTCATGAATTACATCTCCAAAAGCAATCCATATATTTGTTAGCTTCTTTAATCTCCAAGTTATTTTTCTATCTTCTGAAGCCTCATAATCCCAACCCCTATAATAGCCATAATAACTATAATAATATTCTCTTAAACAAGACTTTATACTTTTCATTCTTGATGTGCTCCAAGATTTTTCTGGATACGATTTAATTAAAAAACTTTCTCTTTTCATATAATCCTCCATAATTACCATATAACTTATATTATACTCTCTAAAAAACTTTCATAAAATAATATTCTCCATAAAACTCTATAGAAAACCAATTTATTCATACATATATTTTCAATACTACTTTATCTTTTTTAAATTTTCAGAATATATTTTCTTTTCCCCCTCTATTTAGCTTATTCTCTCATTTTATTTTTATTTATAAATGAATTCGATAAATTTTTAACAATATCTATTGAAACTATATATTCTTCATTGTAAAATATATACTGTCGGTATTCTTACAAAGAAACTGAACGCAAAAATCAAAAAATTATAATTGTTTTTTGCCGAATTATATCCTAAAAATGGAATAAGAACGGAGGTACAAGATGGAAAGAAGTACAACAAAAAGGGTATTAGGTCTTCGACAAATGGTTATAGTAGGTATGCTATCAGGTATATCAATATTTATGGGTTTAACAGGACTTGGATTTATTCCTCTACCATTTATGAAAGCTACTATAATGCATATCCCAGCTATAATTGGTGCAATAGTTGAAGGTCCTATTGTAGGAGCATTAGTCGGAGGGGTATTTGGATTATTTTCAATATATCAAGCATTTACAGCTCCAATGCCAACATCATTTATTTTTTATAATCCAATAATTGCAATTGTTCCTAGAGTTTTAATCGCAATCGTTGCATATTATGTTTATAAGTTCTTAAAAAATAAACTTAAAAAGGAATCTTTAGCAATTGGTATAGCTTCAGTGCTTGCAACATTAACTAATACTATAGGTGTTTTAGGCTTAACTTATGTCTTTTATTTAGACAAGTATGCTCATGTTTTAGGTATAGAACCTTCTGCAGCAGGAGCAGCTATTGCTACTGTTGGAGTTACAAATGGTATTCCTGAAGCAATATTATCAGCTGTAATTACAATACCAGTAATTACTACATTAAAAAAGATTAAAAAGTAATAAATTTATGCTCCTATATGTATATAGGAGCTTTTAATATATAGCGGAGGTTTAATTTATGAAAGAAATAAAATTTACTGATATAGATGATATAAAACTTGGTCATGCACAAAATGAAAATGGCTGTACAGGCTGTTCTGTAATTATATGTGAAGAAGGTGCAACAGGCGGTGTTGATGTTCGTGGTGGCGCACCTGGAACTCGTGAAACTGATCTTTTAGATCCATCTGAAATGGTTGAAAAAATTCATGCAGTCGTTTTAGCAGGTGGAAGTGCCTTTGGACTTGATGCATCATCTGGCGTTATGCAATATCTTGAAGAAAGGGATATAGGATTTGATGTTAATGTAGCTAAAGTGCCTATTGTTTGCTCAGCTGTACTTTTTGACTTAGCCTTTGGGAATCCAAAAGCAAGACCTGATAAAGAAATGGGATACAAAGCATGTTTAAATAGTGAAACTTATAAAGATGATATAAATGGAAATATAGGCGCTGGCTATGGAGCAACTGTTGGAAAAATTCTTGGTCCTTCTACTTGTATGAAAGGTGGACTTGGAACTTATGCAGTTCAAGTTGGAGACCTTAAAGTTGGTGCAATCGTTGCTGTAAATTGTTTAGGTGATGTTGTAGATCCTAAAAACTTAAATATTCTTGCAGGAGCATTAGATAGAAAAACAAATAAATTTTTAGATAGTGAAAAAATATTAATAAATAATCTTGAAAATCCAAGTAATCCTTTTAAGGGTAATACAACTATTGGATTAATAGTAACTAATGCTAAATTTTCAAAAGCTCAAGCAAAAAAGATATCTTCAATGGCACATAATGGATTTGCAAGAACAATGAGACCTGCACATACAATGTTTGATGGTGACACTATCTTTACTATGGCTACTAATAAGGTTGATGCAGATTTAACAACTGTCGGTATGATTGCAGCTAATGTCATGGAAAAAGCAGTTTTAAGAGCAATTAAAGAAGCTAAAACCTTAAATGGTGTTTTATCTTTTAATGATTTATAAAATATAATATTTTTTAAGAATAATATAATTAGAAAATCATATAATAAAAAAGTTCTTTTCTAAGATATATTAATTTAATATATTTTTATATCAACTTTTATCCTTATATATATTTTATTTCCAATATTGGTTATAACATTATAGTTTATAAAAATTAAAAGGACACAAAATATGAGTGTAAAGTAAATCAAATAAACTTTACGAAACATATTATATATAAGGAGGAATGAACGATGGGAAGAAGTTCATCAACAAAATTAGTACCAGAAGCTAAAGAAGGATTAGCAAAATTCAAAAATGAAGTAGCTAATGAAATGGGAGTACCATTTACAGACTATAACGGAGACTTATCTTCAAAACAATGCGGAAGCGTTGGCGGAGAAATGGTAAAAAGAATGGTAGAACAATACGAAAATAAAATTAAATAATTTTTAATCTAGGCTAAGATTAGATAAATAGAAAAATGGTAGAATTAATTTTCTACCATTTTTTTATTGCTATTTTATCATCACTACTTGCCAAATAATTAATTTATTTTATTTTATTTAAATATTCATCCTTTAAACGAATAGGTGTATATCCCTTGACTTTAAGATCAGAAACTGAATATGTGGATTCTTTTGCTTGCGGCGGTGTTTGTTCATATACAACCATCTTAGTTTTTGAACTATCAGCCCATCTAACAAATAATCTTACATGTCTCTTTTCCCATGGAGTAATAGTAACAATTGCATCTCCAGGTTGCAATTCATTAAAATTATTTAACTTAGTCGTATAATTACCATTTTTAAGATTAGGTGTAGTTTGTCTTGGTATTTGCCATACAGCACTAATAAATCCACTACAATCATTTCCATATCTAGGCATAGTAATACCTCCAATTACTACAGTTAAATCTTTTCTAGAGTTAATCTTACTTATAAATTCACTAGTATTTTTGACTTGTACATTTTGAGTATATGGTATTCCTTTATACTTAGTTCCAGGCTTAAAAGTCTTCTGTGCACGCCAAGCACTAAATTGGTATTTAGGAGACCACTCAAAATAAACCATCTTTCTTGCATTATCCAGTATTTTTTGTCTTGCTTTACTTATATCATTCACTGTTACTGTACATTTTGCTGTTTTTCCCTTATCTTTTGTTTTTACTATAATTGTAGCTGTTCCTTTTGATATTGCTTTTACTTTTCCATTTTTATCTACTGTTGCTACTTTACTATTGCTACTTGTCCAAGTTACTCCTTTATTACTTGCATTACTTGGCGATATTGTTGCTTTTAATGTTTCGCTCTTTCCTTTTTCTAAACTTAATGT
>NZ_JAXFPT010000028.1:0-2083 GCF_034179595.1 Clostridium sp. | reverse complement strand
TTTATTTAATTCATATGGTTTACCTTCATATTCAAAACAGTATTTCATCTATATACCTCTTTTCTATTGCTTTTACAATATTATATCATATAATAATTGCTATAAATTATTCTTATTTATTAAACCTTTATAATAAATATTATATAAATGCTCTATAACTACAGTAATATAATCTATTTATTTTTTAGCAATTTCAGCTCTAAGTTTCTTTCCTTTAATAGTCTTTGTCTTTAAAGCATCTAATACTAATTTTCCTTTATTATTTAATATTTCGACAGTTGAGCCCATATCCTTTACATCAATTATGCCTACATCTTCTTTATTTACACCATCAATGCTCATTATAGTACCAACAATATCTATAACTCTGATTTTCTTTTTCTTACCACCATTTAAATAAATCTTAGTAATATTTTTTGTTATCTTTTTAGTCTTTTTCTTTATTGTAGGTGTACTCTTTAAGAATTTTTCTCTTTCTTTTATATCAAAATCTTCATTTATTTCAGTATAATCTTCAATTTTAAAACCTATGTATTCTTCTATTCTATCTAAATACTTATCTTCATAAGGAGTTATAAGTGTTATAGACTTACCTGAAAGTCCAGCTCTTCCTGTTCTTCCTATTCTATGAACATATGCTTCTTTCTCAACTGGTATATCTATATTTATTACATGAGTTATATTATCTACATCTATTCCTCTAGCTGCTATATCTGTAGCAATAAGTATTCTAAATCTACCCTCTTTAAATTGCTCCATCTTTTTTGTTCTATCTTTTTGAAGCATATCTCCATGAATTTTATCAACTGAATATCCTTTATCTTTAAAATATTTAAAAGCAATTTCTACATTATCTTTTGTTCTACAAAACATTATTGCAGTTTCTGGTCTTTCTTTTAATAAAATTTCGTTAGCTTTATTTAATTTTTCTTTTCCTTCAACCCTAACTAAGCCATGAGTTATCTTTTCTGTTATTAGCTTTTGCTCTCTTATCTTAATTTCAACTGGTCTATCCATATACTTTTTGCTTAATTCATTAATTTTTTCTGGCATAGTAGCTGAAAATAACATAGTAACTCTTTTTCTAGTTATTCTTCTGCATACGCCTTCCACTTGACCTATAAAGCCCATATTAAACATTTCATCAGCTTCATCTATAACTAAATATTTAAATACCTTTCCATTTAAATTTCCATTATCTAAATGATCTAATATTCTACCTGGAGTTCCAACAACTACGTGAACTTTACCTTTTAATGATTTTTCCTGTTCTTTAAAAGATTCTTTTCCAACTAATGCTACAGCCTTAATTCTTTTATATCTTCCGATATTAATAAAATCATCTTTTATTTGAATTGCAAGTTCTCTAGTTGGCGCAAGAACTAGAACTTGTGGAGCATTTTCTTCCCAATCAATTTTTTCACATAAAGGAATACCAAATGCAGCTGTTTTACCACTTCCTGTTTGTGCCTTAACTATTAAATCTTTATTTAAAAGTGCTTCTTTTATAACAAGATTTTGAACTTCTGTTGGCTTCTTATATCCTAAGTCATGCAATGAATTTACTATCTCTTTACTTAAATTAAATTTCTGAACCTCCCACGACTAAAGTCGTAGGGTTCTTGGTCGATAACACCATTGTGTAAGCATAACCAAGCTATCCCCATAGTTCCTACGGTTCTTATATATGTTATCTATTTATATAGTTATATTTCTTAATCCTTCATTTAATATATTTATTGCTGCATTTATATCTCTATCGTGGTTTGCACCACATTCGGGACAAGTCCATACTCTAATCCCTAAATCTTTTACTTCTTCATTTTTATATCCACACTTATTGCATAATTGGGAACTAGCAAAAAATTTACCTACTTTAATTATTTTTCTCCCATACCAATTAGCTTTATATTCTAATTGTTTTACAAATTCTGACCATGATACATCTGCTATTGATTGAGCAAGTTTTTTATTCTTAATCATGTTTTTAACTTGTAAATCCTCAATACAAATAATATCATTTTTTCTTATTAATTCAGTAGATAATTTTTGTAAAAAGTCTTTTCTTTGATTAGAGATATGT
>NZ_JAXFPT010000085.1:0-7458 GCF_034179595.1 Clostridium sp. | reverse complement strand
GACCAGGTCTATTAACATCACTAACATTTATTTCTTCATTTGATTTACCTTCTACTAATACTTCTAAGTCAAAATCTTTAATTAACTTTTCTACAGTTACTGCCATATATAAAAACCCACCCTCTATTTTTTCTTTTTGTTTAGCTTTATTCCTGCAAGCTGAGCTCTAAAGTTCTTTTTTACATTTTCTATATATCTTGTTCTTAGTTTTTGTTGTAACTCTTTTTCTTCTTCTGTTAAGCCTTCTTCTTTGCTCTTTTTATATAATTCATTTATCTTTAAAGTTACTTCATCTATATTCATTTCATCTATATTAATATTTTTTATATCCATACTATTTTCTCCTTATAATTACACTTTTCTTATCTTTATTTTACCTATAATTCCTTATATAATCAACTTTAATAATTATTTTCGACATAATATGAATACCTATCCTTTATATCTTTTGTTTTCCATCAAAATAAAATACAACCTTTATTAAATTTAATATCTCTTTATTAAATTAATTTGTGTCTTATTTTAGAATATTATGTCGTTTTTTATATATTATGTCGTTTTTTGTATATTAAATTAACATTTTATTAACTTAACAATATATTACAAAATGCTATAATATCACTATAATATTATGGTTATAAAATGAGGTAGACTTTATGCCAATGGAGAAAATTCAAAGAAAAATAAGAAATAGAAAGTTTTTATTAAATCTTTCATTAAAATATTTAAGCCCTTCAAATAAACTCATCATTATTATTTCTCAGAATCTAGATAAATATATCAATCTATATCAATCTAATTTATATAAAATCAATACTTCAAATAATAATTTTAAAAAATCTGATGATATAACTATTTAAAATAAATATTTGCATAAAAAAAATACCTCTAAAAGAGGTATAAACTTTGCAAATACATAAAATCCCAACATGCCGTTTGCCCATATATTCAAAACCTGCGCCTCGCAGGTGGGTTTCACTCATATTATACTCTGTCTTCTCCTGTTAATATAAAGCAAAAGCTTGGAGCCTGACATACCTAATACTGTTGCAAATCCCGAATATCATATGTAGGTTGAATATGATAGGCTTGGCGAACATCTCAGGAATGTTATGACTTTATTATAACACAATTTATTTGTATTTCAAGCACTTATTAATTGCAAATATTTGTAATTATTTTCGATTTTTATAAGTAATCATTTAATATTTCTTCTAATTCTTCGTTACAATCTTCTGTACAAAATGCTGAAACGAATTTTATGTAATCATTATTGTTTCCATCTATTTTTAATTCATGAAAAATTCCTTCTAATTCAAGTTCATCATTTATATCTTCTATAGTACTTTCAATATTATCTTTAGCAATATCTAATAAATATGGTATAAACCAATCTCTATTCCATTCATAGCTACCTTCTTCAAGATCACTTTCTTCGTTTGCATAAGCTTTAGCTGCATTAAGTTCTTCTTTATCAAAATCATAGAAGAATTCTAGTACTACTTTATCATCTTCAACTAATAATTCTTTAACTTCTGTTAAGCCATTATCTTCTAACATTTCAATGATATCAAAAGCATTCATCTTATAACACCCCTTTAATATAGAAGCTTTTTATATTCTTTCTTTACTGCTAAGAATTCCTTATCGTCTTCAACAAGATTCAATTCTTCTCTATCATCAACTTTATCTATTCTAAAAATAAACATATCTTCTGCGTCTTCTTCAACTGGTGTTAATAATAGATATTCTTTTTGTTCAACAAATATTCTAGCTACTGCTTCAAAATCTACTTTATTTCCATCTTCATCTCTAAATGACATTATCTCTTTTTCTTCCATTTATGTGCCTCCTCATATTTATTCTTTTCCTATTATAAATATAAATTCATACAAATACAAACCTAATTTAGGTAATTTTTTTAAAAAGAGATTAGAATAAAAGTGTTCTAATCTCTTTTTTATTTTAAGATTTTATTAATGGAGTAATCTTATTTAAAGCTATTATATATTCATTATGTAATGCTCTTGTAAGCGATACATATAATAATCTTTGATCTAATATACTTTCTTTATTGTAAGTATTATAATCTGGATTATAAATTATACTGCAATCAAATTCTAACCCTTTTGTTAGATATGATGGAATAATTATATTATCTGCTTTAGCTTCTTTTTCTTTTCCTTTTATTCTTTGGAACTTATATTTACATTTTTTCTTTAAAATCTTTTCTACATGTTCTGCTTCTTTTGAATCCTTTGTTATTATAGCAACACTATTTTTATTATCATTAAGCACACCATCTATTATTTCTTCTATAGCTTTTATTACTTCATTTTCATCTTCTAAATTTAAAATTTTAGGTTTATCTCCATGTCTTAAAACAGGCTTTGCATCTTTAAGTCCTAAATTTTGAGCTTCTAATGCACCTTTGGCAAAATCTATGATTTCAACTGTTGAACGATAACTTTGACTTAAGCTTATAAAAGTTGCTTTTCCGCCAAATAATCCTTTAGTTATATCCTCCCAATTTTTAAGTCCTTTATAGTAATATATACCTTGAGCTAAATCTCCAACTAAAGTCAATGAATTTCCTTTAGAAAGTTCATTAACTAAATAGATTTGGAAAGGACTATAATCTTGCGCTTCATCTACAACTATATGCTTAAACTTTTCTGAATCATCTATTCCTTCTAGTAATACTCTTATATATAAAAGTGCTGCTAAGTCATCTTCATCTATATATCCTTCTTTATCTCTATTATTAAATTCATCTTTCATGAATTTAGAAAGAGGCTCTGGAATTTTTCCATCTGCTACAATTTCAAATAAATCCTCATCATTATAAAAACCTCTATAAATATCACTTGGATTTATTCCTCTCCATTTTTTAAAATATTCATTTATAATAGACTTAGCATTCTTTTTTATTCCATCCTTTATAGAGTCTCTTTGATCATAAGCTTCTATAAGCTTTTTTCTTCTCTCTTCTAAATCATTCTCATTTAATTTTATTTCTTTTATCTTAGCATCCCATTCATTACTTACTCTTTGAAGTACAACTTCAATTTTTTCTTTAAGCTTTAAATTCAAGTATCTTTTTATTTCATCTTTTCTCTTATTTATAGGATATGATTTTAAATCTTTTAAGTATAATCTCATTATCTCTTTTCTAGTAAATAAAACTTGACCAAAAGCTTCTATATCTTTTATTTCTAGTGCTCTTCCTTCTATTAAAGTTACATATCTATCTAGCATTGTTTTAAATATTAAAGAACCTCTTACCTTAGCTGAATTTACTATTAATTTTTTCTTTTCTAAATCCTCTTCTTCCATTATACTTTTTAATTTTTCATCTTTATTGTATATTTTTCCTTTTACTTTTGCCTTTGATTTTGCTACATCTTCAAAAGTACTTTGCTTAACTTCATGTGCACCAAGGCTTGGAAGAATATCAGAAATATAATCTAAAAATAATTTATTAGGTGCAAGTACTAATATATCTTCACCACTCATATTTTCTTTATATCTATAAATAAGATATGCAAGTCTATGAAGAGCTATAGTAGTTTTCCCAGACCCTGCTGACCCCTGAACTATTATAGGAAGATTTCTTGGCCATCTTATTATGTCATTTTGTTCTTTTTGGATTGTAGCTACAACTTCCTTAAGCTTTTTACCTCTACTTTCTTCTAAGTTTATCTTAAGAAATTCATCAACTAATCCTTGTCCTTCTTCTCCATTTATCATAAGTTCATTTATACTTTCATCAAAAATCTTTTCTATATTTCCTTCTTCATCAAATAAAAACTTTCTCTTTAATGAAAGTTCTCCTTCAATAATTCCAGATGGTGCTTTATAATAAGCCTCTCCACCAGTCCCACTATAATAAAGATCTGCAACTGGTGCTCTCCAATCAATTACGATTTCTTCACCATTTTTAGAACTATTTATTCCGTGTTTTCCTATATAAATATTTTCAATTTCAGCAGATCTTGTTTCCCTAAAATCAACTCTACCAAAGTATGGATTATTATAAACTTCTTCATATTTTTTTATATCATTTGTAGCTAAGTTCATAGCCTTTTCTATAGATTCTTTTTCAAAATTATATTTTCCCTTTAGTTCTTTGCTAAGTTCTGTAAACTTTCCTGTTACTTGCTTAACATATTTTTGTCTCTCTATAAGCTCTTCATCAATAAGCTTTCTCTTTTCTTTTAATATAACTTTTTCCTCTTTTAATGCATCATTATTCAAAATAAATACCTCTTAATTATTAATCTTAGAATTTTTATATAAAAACACTTAGATATATATTATATAATATATTTTCTATGAATCAAAAAAGCAGGAATAATAATCTATGGTTATTATTCCTACTTTTTATATAGCATATTTATGCCTTAACTCTTTTATCAACTTGTACAGTATTAAATAATGTATATATATCCTTATGTCTAGATTTTGCCATAGTACTAATTAAAGCATACCCTATAGAGCTATCAACTAAATGATGTAATACCGCTCCAACTCCTGTTACTATAACTAGTTGATATATATCAAATCCTATGAAAGGTATTACAACTAGAGCCTCCAAAGCACCATGTATTATAGATGTAAATAATGACATCTTTAAGTAAGATTTATTTCTTTGAATATATTTAGCTCCAACATATCCAACTACTATATGTGTAGCTGCTCTAAATACTATAGCTATTGGCATACCTGCTATTAAAAAACCTAAGCTTGATCCCATCCCTGTAACAACAGCAACCATAGGTGATATGAGCATAGCAATAAACATAGGAACATGAGATGCAAGTGTAGCACTAAATGGAGGTATATAAACTTTTAAAAATCCAAATTGTATTGGAATTATAATTGCAAGTGCAGTTAAAAGTGATGCATATACCATTTGTCTAATTTTATTATTCATTTTACCCCACCCTTTATAATTATATATACAATATTTTATATTCCTATTTTCCATTTGTAAACATATAATACAAAATTTATACCACACTCATAAAAATATTATTTAAATATCTTTTTTATTTCCTGTATTAATAACTCATTTTCTTCATGCTTTAAAATACATACTCTAAAGAATTTATCACTTAATCCTTCAAAAGAAGAGCAATTTCTTATAACTATTCCTTCTTTTAATAATTCATCATATAAATCTTTTGCTGTTATGTCAGACTCTTTTATTTCACATAATATAAAGTTACCTTTGCTTTCATAAACATTTAAGCTATTTCTCTCTCTTAATCTATCATATAAATATTTTCTTTCTTCAGTCATATAACTTATTGTGTTCTCTATATATTCTTTGTCCTTAAACATTATTTCACCCATTAAGTCTGCAAATATATTTATATTCCACAAATCTAACTTATGTGAAATCTTTTCTTTTATTTCTTCATTAGATATAAGTCCATATCCAAGTCTTATTCCTGGAGTTGAAAAGAATTTTGATGTCCCTCTAATAACAAAAATATTTTTATATTTATCTACTAAATGAGTTGCTGAATATTTAGAAGTATCAGTAAATTCTACATATGTTTCATCAACCATAAAAAATGTCTTTGTATATTTTAATAACTCTTTTATTTCCTCTTTTTCAAAGGCAAATCCAGTAGGATTATTAGGGTTACAAATTACAACTAAATCATATTCCCCCTTCTTTATTTCTT
This sequence comes from Clostridium sp., assembly GCF_034179595.1. Taxonomy (GTDB): domain Bacteria; phylum Bacillota; class Clostridia; order Clostridiales; family Clostridiaceae; genus Clostridium. The sequence goes on along the minus strand of NZ_JAXFPT010000085.1, from coordinate 1,762 downwards.
TTTTAAGATCATTTAAATCTATCTTAAATTCAAGTTCTTTTTTTGCAAAATACTTAACTATTTCACATCCTATCCTTTTAAGGCTTCTTTCGTATTCTGAATATGCAGGAGAAATAAGTAATGCCTTCTTAGGATTTATAGAATCTATAAATGCTGATATAAGCTCAGTTGCTCCACTTCCTAATAAAATATCTTCAAAATTACAACTGCAATATTCTGATATTACACCTTTAAGTTCTTTGTATTCTGGATCTGGGTACATTGAAACCATATCTACATTAGTTATAAGAGAATTTTTAGCTTTTTTTGAAGCACCAAAAGGATTTACATTTGAACTAAAATCTAATATTTCACTTTTTTTAAGTCCAAGTTTGCTAGATAAATCAAACAAATTAGCTCCATGATTAATTGTCATAAATATCCCTCCTAAATTTTTATCTTAGTTATTTATACTTATTATTATAATAAACTTTTATAAAAAAGGATAATTAAGCTTTTCTAAAATTATGTAATATACTAAAATTTATTTTATAAATTGAGTACACTTTTACTAATATTATGTATATACTATAAGTTATGAAACTAGGAACACAGGAGGAAATTATGAAAAATTTTAAAGATTTAAGTTTAAACGATAATATAATTTTAGGTTTAGAAAAACAAGGAATTTATACTCCAACAGAAATACAAACTCTTACTATACCTGAAATATTAAATAATAAAGACGTTATAGGTGAAGCTCATACAGGCAGTGGTAAAACTTTAGCTTTCTTAGCACCACTTTTCCAAAAGATTGATGCAAATAAAAAGGATGTGCAGGTTTTAATCCTTGCACCAACTCGTGAACTTGTAATGCAAATTGAAAGACAATCTAAATTACTAGCCCAAAATTCACAAATGCCAATTAATACAGTTCCTATAATTGGTGATGTTAATATGGAAAAACAAATAAAAAAATTAAAAGAAGTTAAGCCTAATATAGTAGTTGGAACACCTGGTAGAGTTCTAGACTTAATAAAGAAGAAAAAGATAAAGGCACATACAATAAAAACAATAGTGCTTGATGAAGGTGACAACTTATTAGATAACACTCATTCAAGAACTATTCAAGATATAATTAAAGCTACAATGAGGGATAGACAACTTTTAATATTCTCTGCAACAATCAGTCAAAAAGCTATGCCTATAGCTAAAGATTTAATGAAGGATCCTATAATATTTAAGAATAATAAAAATGCTTCTTTAAATCCTAATATTGAGCATATGTACATAGAAGTTGAAGAAAGAGATAAAGCTGAAGTTTTAAGAAAACTTATATCAGCAGTTAATCCTGATAAAGCAATCGTATTTATAAATCGTGGTTTTGATGTAGAAATGATTGCGGATAAATTAAATTATCATCATAAAAATGCTTTTGCTATGCATAAAAGAATAACAAAAGAACAAAGACAACAAGCATTAGAAAAGTTTAGAAATGGAAAGATAAATATCTTAGTTTCATCAGATATATCTGCAAGAGGCTTAGATATTCAAGGTGTAACTCATATTATAAACTTAGACTTCCCTGCTAATGCTAATGAATACCTTCATAGAGCTGGAAGAACTGCAAGAGGAAATGCTAGTGGAACTACTATCTCATTAGTTACAAAAAAAGAATTCCCAGCAATTAGAATCTATGAAAGAGAATTTAATATAAAAATAAATAAAAAACAATTATCATATGGTAAATTAGTTTAATATAAAAAAGATGGGATAATCCCAT
>NZ_JAXFPT010000036.1:0-6066 GCF_034179595.1 Clostridium sp. | reverse complement strand
ATTTTTGATGAGATAGATACTGGAATAAGTGGCCAAGTTGGACAAAGAGTTGGAGAAAAGATGTACCAAGTTTCAAAAAATCATCAAGTACTTTGTATAACACATCTTCCACAAATAGCGATTTTATCTGATCATCATTATTTTGTATCAAAAGAAGTAATAAATGAGAAAACTTTCACAAAGATAAGACTTTTATCTAATGATGAAAAAATATATCAAGTTGCAACTATGTTAGGTGGAGATAGTGTAAGTAATGCAACTTTGGAAAATGTAAGAGAAATGTTTGAAAACTCTAATATAAAAAAAATGCAATTAAAAGCTTTATAATACATATCTTAAAGGATATATGGAAAGAATAAAACTGCAGAATTTCTGTGGTTTTATTTTTTTATTTTAAAAAATTTTGTCTATTATAGTAAAGTTAATACAGAATATAAGGCATGTCTAGAGGGTAACTTAAGATTAGAAGGCAAAGGAGGAGAAGAGATGAAAAAGAGAATTATAAAATCAATCAGTTTTTTTATGACATTTATAGTTTTACTAATGTTAACTACTATTTTTACTCTTAAAGATATGCCTGATAAGGTATATACGAATAAAGATGTAGAAACGACTTCAGTATTTAAAGATATCAATCCTTTAGGATATGTGAAGCATAATGGGAATAAAGTTGATATTAGCTTTATGGGCTTAATTCCTCTAAAGTCTGTAGAAGTACATAGTGCAAAAGATCTAAAGTTATATCCAGGTGGAACGAGTGTAGGTGTCAGACTTTCAGCAAATGGAGTCTTAGTAGTAGGATTTTCTGATTTAGTAAAAGAAAATACGACTACAGAGAGTCCCGCAAAAGAATCAAATATAGAGCTTGGAGACTTAATTACTCAAATAAATGGTAAAAGGGTTTATACAAGTAAAGAAGTTTTAAAATTAATAAAAAATTCTACTAAAGATAAAGCCATGTTAACAATAGAAAGAGATGGTAAAACATTAAATAAAGAAGTTACATTAAAAAAAGAAGATGATGAATATAAATTAGGTTTGTGGGTTAGAGATTCTACTGCAGGAGTTGGAACACTTACTTTTTATCATGAAGCAAGTGGAAATTTTGGAGCGCTTGGACACCCTATAACAGATGGAGATACAAATACTAGATTTACAGTAAAGTCTGGAGAATTACTTGATGCATCAATAATTAGTTTAAGAAAAGGTGAAAAAGGATCTCCCGGAGAATTAAAAGGAATTTTTACAAATGAAGATGAACCAATAGGAAATATTAAGAAAAATACACAATGCGGAATATTTGGTACAAAAGAAAATAAAAATATATCAAAAAATTTAAAAAATCCTATGCCTGTAGGATTTAGAGATGAAGTGAATATTGTTAAAGCAAAAATAATAACAACAATTGATGAAAAAGGTCCAAAAGAATATGAGATTGAAAGAGTCAAAAAGTTAAATCAAGAAGTAAAAGGACCCAAAAGTATGATAATTAAAGTAACGGATAAAGAGCTCTTAGAAAAAACGGGTGGTATTATACAAGGTATGAGTGGAAGTCCTATTATACAAGATGGAAAGATTATAGGTGCAGTGACACATGTTCTTATAAATAAACCTGATGTTGGATATGGAATATATATAGATTGGATGCTACAAGATGCTGGAATTATTTAATAAGAAAGGGTAAGGCAAATTTTGTCTTACCTTTTTAAATTTTACATATATAAGTATTAAAAAATATTAAAAACAAATAAATTGATAAAAAATTACTAAAAATATAGACTAATTATTAAAAATGGTGTATAATTTACAAATAGTGGAAAATAAAAATGCCATAAAAATAAATTAATTGTACTTCTATTAAATAAAGTTTAAGATTAAAAAAGGATTTTTCTTGCATATGTCGAATAATTATCAAAGAAGAAAAATATAATCTTAATAATAAATTGATGGTAGAGATAATTGTACGATTAAAATAGATAAAGGGGAGAAAAAACATGGAAGATTCAAAAATATCTGTACTTATAGCTGATGATAATAAAGAATTTTGTAGTATTTTAAATGATTATTTATTAAACCAAAAAGATGTAGTGGTAACTGGGATAGCAAATGATGGAAGAGAGGCTTTAAGCTTAATAGAGACTAAAAAGCCAGATTTAGTTATTTTAGATATAATAATGCCACACTTAGACGGGTTAGGCGTATTAGAAAAACTAAATACAATGAATTTAGAAAAAATGCCAAGAGTTATTATTTTATCAGCAGTTGGACAAGATAAAATAACACAACAAGCAATTACATTAGGTGCTGATTATTATGTTGTTAAGCCATTTGATATGGATATATTTATAAAGAGAATAAGAGAAATGTTTAATACTCAAACATTAACAACAAATTCAGTTAACAGACAACCTGCTACTTCTCAAAGTAGCATACTTTCTAATACTTCATCAATCTCATATAATGAGCCAGTTGATTTAGAAACAGAAATAACAACTATAATACATGAAATAGGGGTTCCAGCTCATATAAAGGGATACATGTATTTAAGAGAAGCTATAACAATGGTAGTAAACGATATGGAATTATTATCAGCAGTTACTAAGGAATTATACCCTTCAATAGCAAAAAAATATAATACAACAGCTTCAAGAGTTGAAAGAGCAATAAGACATGCTATAGAAGTTGCTTGGGGTAGAGGTCAAATAGAAGCTATTAATAAGTTATTTGGATATACTGTTCATAATGATAAGGGTAAGCCAACTAACTCAGAATTTATAGCAATAATAGCTGATAAATTAAGACTTAAAAATAAAGTAAGCTAAAAGCTAGTGATAGAGCCAAAGTTGAAAAATCCCATACCAACCAATACTAATAATGGGGGTATAAAAATAGGTTTTTCATACCAATAAATATACAAAATATATCACTTCTAATTCATAGGTTGGCAATTTATGATTAGGAGTGATTTTTTATGCCAAGAATTATTAAAACAAAAACTATTGATAGTATAATTGTAGAATATTTAGAGTATTGCAGTTATAAAAATTTAAGATTAAAAACTATAAAATCTTATCATCAAACTTTGATGCTTTTTGCAAAATATCTTGAAGAAGAACTAGAAATAACAGATATAAAAAAGGTCAATAAAAAAGTAGTAGAGGATTATCTAGCTTTTACAAAAGATAGAGGAAAGTATAGCTTTGCATCTAGTGAAGCTGGAATAGAAAAAGCAAATATAGATAAAAGACATGATGTAGGTAAAGAAATATCAGATGTTACTATTAATAGCTATCTAAGAAATATTAAAGCTTTCTTTACTTATGTAGAAGAAAATAATTTAGTTAAAAAGACTAATATACATTCAATAAAATCTTTAAAAATAAATAGAAGACCAAAGGAACAGTTAACAGATGAAGAATATAAAAAGTTGATTAAAGTATTAGATTTGTCAAAGTTTCATGAATTTAGAGATTTTACAATTATTAATTTAATCTTTGATACTGGAATGAGATTGGGAGAAACTTTACAACTAAAGCTTGAAAATATAGATTTGTTTAGATGTACAATTTTTCTTGATGGAGATATAACAAAAGGAAGAAAAGATAGAGTGGTTTTCTTTAGTTATGAAATGCAAAAGCTATTGCAAAGATGGATTAAATTTAAAGATGTAATACAAGAAAGTGATTTATTATTTCCAACTCAAAGAACTAATAGAAAGATTGAACAAGGAAACTTTGAAAGAAATTTTAGAGGTTATCTATCTAGAGCAAAAATAGATAAAAATATAACTCCACATGGATTGAGAAATAACTTTAGTAGAAGATTTTTGCTTAATGGAGGTTCTATTTTCGTTTTATCTAAGATATTAGGTCATAGTAGTGTTTCGGTTACGGAAAAGGCATATTTGGATTTACAAGATGAGGATTTAAGAAAAAAATATATGAACTATTCTCCACTAGAAACTATGAAAAGATAGATATAATAGTTAAGGTACTTAAAAGATAATTGATACAAAGATAACTTAGAACCAGTTATATCAATAGATATAGCTGGTTTTTATATTAAGATAAATTGAAAATACTTAGAAGTTCCACTTTTGGGAAATATGAAAGTTCTATTTTTAGGACGAGATATGATTACTCTATACAATTACTTTACTCTTTATTTATATTATTAGCTAATAGAGAAACAGAAGTTTCTATTTGCTGAAGATAAAAAAATAGAGTAAGTTATTTTAAAAACCTACTCTTTAGTATTCATATATTTTTCTTTAATCAGTAATGCAATTTCATTAGATACAGTTCTCATATTTTCATTAGCTATTTTTTGAATAGCTTCTACTACTTCATTTTCTAATGTTATTACTACTCTTTTTTTACCTTCAGGTATTCGTGCAGTATTACCTTTTTTCTTAGTATTTTCACTCATATACAAACCTCCTAAGGCATTGATTTTACTAACTTAATCAAATTTATTATAGCATTGATTTACAAAAAATGCAATGAGATTGCAAATTGATGTTGCATCAAGTGTAAATCTATGTTATACTAAGTTCATGAAATAAATCGAAAGGAGGTAGACACAATGGTAAAAGATATTTTCAAATCGCTTAATTCAATTCATAAAGATTCAAATCTAACATTAGAAGAAAAGCACCTATTAACAATTCTAATTAAATATCACAATGTAATTGATGGTTACAGTTATCCTACATATGAAGTTCTGTTATCAGAGTGTTCTACCTCTAGGAGAAGTAAAATTTCTAAAATGATTAAAGGATTAAAAGAAAAAGGATATATTGAAGTGATTAAGGTTAAGGGGAATAAGAGCCATTACTATATCAAAAAACATTTATTCTTTATTGAAAAAATTGATTATGATAAAAAAGAAAATTCAACTAATGAAGATAATTTAGAAATTCCAGTTGAAGAAAAAGTTAAAACTAAAGATAATGCTATAAAGGCAATTATAGTAAGTGATTGTAAAGAATCGGGAGTGCAAATTACTATAGATGATGTTGAAGAAGTCAAAGTAAAGCAACATCCTAATAATTCAAAGATAGCTAAAGCTTTTGAAAAATCAAAGACTTTTAAGTTGTCGAAATGGTTATTAGATAGAGTAGCTTATATAGATGAAACAATAGTTGATATGGTTCTAGAAGAAAAGCCAAAAACTGCTAAGTTATTTTTAATCAAATGTATAGAGAAAACATTATTAGCTGGATTGGAATTAGCACCAATAATAAAGAACACTTTAAATTTCTACTCAAAGAAGGATATGGATTATGCTAGTGCAATGACTACTCAATATAGTAGTAAATTTTATATGACTTATGCAGATAAGCAATTAGGATTAATTTAAAATAAAAAAGAAAAGAGCATATCAATAAATATATATACTCTAATCCCTAAGCAAGATAAAGTATATCATTGATTTGCTCCAAAGTAAAGGAGAAGAAGAATGAGTATATATGTTTTAACTGAATATATTGAGGAATGTAAAATAAAAGGAATAGAACCTAATTGGAATGGCTTACATAAATGGAAAGAAGAGAATTGGAGAGATTAACTTAAATATAAAGGAGAGTAAAAAATTATGAAGAATATAGTGATTGATTTGGGGAATTATAACACAAAATATCTTGGAGAAAATAAAGGAATGTTTAGTAGTAAAATATCTACTACTTTCAATCCAAATGGTGAAATGTTTGAAAGAATAGAGTTCAATGGAACTACTACTTACATAACAGTAGGACAACTAGAGAGAGAGTTTTCTAAAGTAGATAAGAACTATATGCCTATATTACTATATGCAATAAGTAAGGCTACTACAGATACAAATATAAATCTATGTTTGTTGTTACCAGTAAATCAATTACCGAAGAAGGAAAGAATGATTCAAGAACTTAAAGGCAAGAGTTTTGACTTTAAGGTTAAAGATTCAACTAGAAAGGTATTTATTCATAATGTAGCAATACTTCCTGAAGGATATGTTAGTTATTATTCATTAGATAACACTGAAAATGATGATGTTCTTATAATTGATATAGGAAGTAGAACAGTAAAC
>NZ_JAXFPT010000020.1:0-8480 GCF_034179595.1 Clostridium sp. | reverse complement strand
TTTTATCTATAGATGAATATTCTAAACCTGTTCTTATATTTCTATAACACTCTGCTGTAATAGACTTTGGAAATTTTTTCGTAAAAATCATTTTTTCATCATCTCCTTCTCTAATGGAAGTTCACCAAGTACTGGTATAGGAAGTATTTTTTCAAGTTCCTTCTTTCCTTTAATAGTATCATCTAAATAATCTATAAGGAAAATTATTCCTATACCTATTATTAATCCTGCAAAAAATCCAAATAAAATAAATTTAGTTTTTTTAGGTCTTATAGTACTAACCTTTACATCATCTATAACCTTTGTATGAGTATTTAATATTATTTCTCTTACTCCTACTGCAAACTCATCAGCTATGGTCTTAACTACCTTTTCTGCTGTTTCATAATCTCCTGATACATAGCTTATATCAAATATAGGAGTATCTGCAGATGTTAAAAATGCAACTCCTGATATAAGTTGACCTGGAGACATATTAAGTCCAGCCTTATTTATTACCTTATTCATAAAACTATCTGTTCTTATTAACTGAACATAAGTATTTACAAGCCCAGCATATGTTGATAATTCTCCTGTTGAATAATTACCTTGTATATCATCTGACTTACCTGCAAATACTTTTATAGTTGCTTTATATGTTGGTCTCATATTTTTAAAAGCATATAAAGTCGCTAATGTAGTTGGTATTACTATACTTAATACTAATATTTTGTAGTATTTTTTAAATAAATACATTATTTGATTAAATTCGATAATTCTCTCTTCCATTTTTTTCTCCTTAAAGATTAATTATTACCATTAAAAGCTTCCATAGTAACTGTTGATTCTTGATTTATATCTTCTCGCTTTATTACTTTAACTATTGTTAAAAAAAATATTTTTAAATCGAGTTTTAAACTCCAGTTCTCTACATACCATACATCAAGTTCAAATTTTTCAGTCCATGATATACTATTTCTCCCATTAATTTGGGCCCATCCTGTAAGTCCTGGAAGTACATTATGTCTTTTTATTTGCTCTCCACTATATAATGGAAGATACTTTGGAAGTAATGGTCTTGGTCCTATTAAACTCATTTCTCCTCTTAAAATATTAAAAAATTCTGGAAGTTCATCTAAGCTTGTACTCCTTAAAATTTTTCCAAACTTAGTCAACCTTTCATTATCTGAAAGTAAATTCCCACTTGAATCTTTTGTATCTCTCATTGTCCTAAATTTATACATTTTAAATGGTCTATTATACATACCAATTCTTTCTTGCACAAAAAATATAGGGCCTCCAAGTTTAATTTTTACAAGTATAGCTATTATCAAAAATATAGGAGATAACATTATTAAAACTGTAAGTGAAAATATAATATCAAAACTTCTTTTTATTTTATTCATACTTTCTTCTCCACTACTTAAATAAATTTCTTATTATATTAATTATTCTCTCCATATCTTCTTTTGTATTTTTAGTATCTGATGGAAGGCATACTCCCCTTTTAAATATATCTTCTCCTACAGAAACTCCATTTTCTTTAATACTGAAGAATTTATAATCTTTATAAAATGGCTGCATATTCATTGGTTTCCATATAGGTCTTGATTCAATATTTTCATTTTCTAAAGCTAATATAATATCCAATGGAGTAACCTTAGAATCTTCTTTTATTAAAATTGTACTTATCCAGTAATTAGGTTCTCCATAACTACATATTGGCATCATTTCTATGTCTTCAATATCTTCAAAACCCTTTTTATAAAGATTAAATATTTCCTTTTTCTTATTTATTCTTTCATCTAAAACTCTAAGCTGACCTCTTCCAATACCAGCTACCACATTACTCATTCTATAGTTATATCCAAGCTCTTTATGCTCATAATGCCTTTCATTTTCCCTAGATTGAGTGCTCCAGAATCTAACCTTTTCTATCATTTCTGTATTATCTGATACAAGCATTCCTCCACCTGATGTAGTTATTATTTTATTTCCATTAAATGAAAATATTCCATAGTCACTAATTGTACCTAAATACTTTCCTTTATAAGTTGCACCTAGTGCCTCAGCTGCATCTTCAATTATTTTGCAATTATACTTTTTACAAAGCTCTCTTATAGGATCCATATCCGCTGCTTGTCCATAAAGATGTACTACTATTAATGCTTTAGGAAGCTTTCCTTCTTTTTCACATTCAATGAATGCTTTCTCTAAAGCTTTAGGGCACATATTCCACGAATTATATTCTGAATCTATAAATATTGGTTCTGCATTTTCATATATAATAGGATTACAAGTTGCTGCAAAAGTAAGTGAGGAACAAAAAACTCTATCACCTTTTTTTATTCCAATAGCTTTTAATGCCATATGAATAGCAGATGTTCCAGATGTTAATGCAACAGCACTTTTTGCTCCTATATATTCTGAAATTTCCTTTTCAAAATTATCTACATTTTTTCCAAGTGGTGCTATCCAATTTGTATCAAATGCTTCATCTACAAACTTTTTTTCCAAACTTCCTATATGCGGAGATGCTAAATATATTCTCTTGTTTTTTGTACTATTCAAATTACTCTCCCCCTAAAACTATAGATTATTCTACTGATATTGCTGCTTCTTCTATATTATTTTCATAATTCACTTCTACATAAGTTGGAACTATATCCTTCATCTTTTCTCTAATTAAGTACTCATTTTCACTTATAGCAAAATCTAATAATTCTGATATATCTTTTTTCAACTCATTTATATCAAAATCTCCCGGTCTTCCTATAAATATCTTTTCATGTGGAGTTTTTTCAAGACCTTCTTCGCTCATAAGAAGCTCCTCATAAAGCTTTTCTCCTTCTCTAAGCCCAGTAATTTTTATATCTATATCTTCATATGGCTTAAGCCCTGAAAGTTTTATAAGATTTTCTGCTAAGTCATATATCTTTACAGGAGATCCCATATCTAATACAAATATTTCTCCACCATTAGCATATGCACTAGCTTGAAGAACCAATTGAACTGCTTCAGGTATAAGCATAAAATATCTAGTTATATCTTTATGAGTTAAAGTAATAGGTCCCCCTTCTTTTATTTGCTTCTTAAATAAAGGTATTACAGATCCATTACTTCCAAGTACATTACCAAATCTTACTGCAACAAACTCTGTGCTACTTTTCTTATTTAATCCTTGAATTATCATTTCACAAAGTCTTTTACTAGCTCCCATAATATTAGTTGGATTTACTGCCTTATCTGTTGAAATAAGCACAAATCTTTCAGCTCCATAATTACTTGCTAGTTCTGCTGTATTTAATGTTCCAACAACATTATTTTTTATAGCTTCTCCTGGATTATTCTCCATTAATGGTACATGCTTATGAGCTGCCGCATGAAATACAACTTGTGGCTTATACTTTTTAAATATATTTGCCATTCTTTTTCTATCTCTTACAGATGCTATAATCACAATCTTTTCTATATTAGGTACAGTTCTGCTCAACTCATTTTGAAGATCGTATACACTATTTTCATAAATATCTAATATTAGAAGCTTTTTAGGATTGAATCTTGAAATTTGTCTGCAAAGCTCTGACCCTATAGAGCCACCTCCACCTGTTACTAATACAACTTTATTTTCTAAATAAGATCCTACATATTCTTTATCTAGTTTTATCTCTTCTCTTCCAAGCAAATCTTTTAAATTTACATCTCTCATTTTTGTAAGATTAACTTGTCCATCCATTATTTCATAAACTCCAGGTATAACCTTTGTTTTTATATTAGTTTGTTGACAAATTTCTAAAATTTCTTTTTTATCTTTTGCTGAAATTTTTGATATTGCAATTAAAATTAAATCTACTCTTCTCTCTTTAGCTATTTTCTTTATATCTTTTCTATTCCCTAAAACTTTTACACCTCTTAAGAAAGTTCCTTTTTTAATATTGTTATCATCTATTATTCCAACAGGCATCATATTCATTTCTTTATTTTTAAACATCTCATCAATTACAATATGAGCGCAAGAACCTGCTCCAATAACTAATACCCTTTTTTTATAATTTAAATTTTTTCCTATTTCATAAATTACAATATGTCTATATACCCTATAAGAAACCCTTAAACATGTTATTAAGAAGAATATAAATATCCCGCTTGCTAATTGTATTGAAAATGGAATTTGATAATTAAGTACTTTATTGAATATGTAAGTTAGTAATGTTCCTATATTGCATGCTATTAATCCATTTAAAACTTCATCTATTCCTACATTGCTCCAAAGACTTCTATACATTTTAAATATTGATAATGGAATTAAATAAAGTATTATTATCAAAGGCATTATCCTTGTATATCTATGTATATAACCACTTGATACATTCATACCAAATTTAACAAAAAATGCAAATATATATGACAATATTATTGATATAATATCTAATATTATTAATATTTCTATCCTCCACTTTCTTATCTTGTTCATTTTCAGTCTCCTATTTATCAGTTCCTATATTATATGAAATTAATCACAAATTTATATCGTTAACTTCTTATTCAAAATTTTAACATATTATTTATTTTTTTTTAATAAAAATCATTCTTCAAAATTCTACTTTATTCCTAATATTTTCCTTTTGTTATTTAATATATATTTTTTAAAATATTATTTATATAATAAAAAAACCTAGTTATGCAACTAGGTTTTTAGATAGTACTTATATAATTTTAATCCAATTACAAATCCAATAGTATTTACAAGCATATCATTGGTATCACAACTTCCTGTTTTAGTTAATCCTTGAGTAAACTCAACTATAACAATATATATGATAAATAACCTTATAAGAGATTTATCTGGATATCTTGATTTATGTCTAAAATAAAAGCCAAAAGGCATATACATAGCTATATTTCCTAATATATTTACAATTGCAAAAGGAGAACCTTCTTTTAAAAACCCTATAAATGTAGTAAATGGATTAAAACAAAAACTCATTGAAGATAAACTGCTCTTAAAAAATGTAACTCCAATTATAAATAGAAAATATATAATCATTAAATTATCTATATAGCAAAATACTGATTCATTATTTAAAATTACATTAAACATAATATAAATTAAAAATACTGTGAGAGTTATAAAGACAGATTGAATATATATATTCGTTTCATATCTAAGGCTACCCCAAAAAGGTATTATAATTCCTACATTAATTACCGTAGCAATGATTACAGATAAGAGTATTATCATTTCCTTGCTTAAAACATCTAAACTATTATTTCTTCTAGATTTTCTAGACCTCTTTCTTACTATTTCTTTATCCATATATATTTACTTCCTATCATTTATTGTATTTTTTGTCTTTAATTACTATACAAGTAATTATACCCTTTTTTTATTATTTTTAAATGAGTTTAATGATTTTTTAAGAAATACTTTAATTTTTAAAAAATAACTTATTATTAATAAAAAAATAAAGCGATACTAAATTAATAGTATCGCCTTAACCCATACTTTAAAATTATAGGTTTATTATATCCATAACATTCTTTTTAAATGTTTCATTTTTCTTTTCTGAGTCTTCTAAAGAATTACCAACAACAGATAAGTAAATCTTTATCTTAGGTTCAGTTCCTGAAGGTCTTACAACAAACCATGAACCATCTTCAAGTATATACTTAAGAACATTTGATTTAGGTAAGTTTACTTCACTAACTTGTCCTGATTGTAAATCCTTTTCTATTGATTCTTTATAATCAAAGAAAGTTTTAACCTTTACTCCATTTACTTCTTTTATAGGATTCTTTCTTAAAGAATCTAAGCAAGCTTGTATCTTTTCTTGACCTTCTTTACCCTTAAGTTCAATTGAAACTAAGCTTTCTTTATAGTATCCATATTTTTCAGAAAGTTTCATAAATGCTTCGTAAAGGCTTAAACCTTGGCTCTTATAGTAAAGAGTCATTTCAGCAATCATTTGAGCTGCAATAACAGCATCTTTATCTCTTGCATGATCTCCAAATAAGCATCCATAACTTTCTTCAAAACCAAATAGGAATTTATGACTATTTGTATTTTCAAATCCTGTCATCATTTCTCCAATATACTTAAATCCTGTAAGTACATCAAAAAGTTCTACGTTATAATCTTTACATATGTTTCTTACCATTTCTGTAGTAACTATAGTCTTAATTACTGCACCGTTATCTGGAAGCATATTTAATTCTTTGTAAGAACTTAATATATAATGAGTTAATAAAACTCCCATTTGGTTTCCTGAAAGTATTTGATATTCTCCCTTTGAATCCTTAACTATTGCACCTATTCTATCAGCATCTGGGTCTGTTCCAAATATTATATCTGGATTTATTTTTTCTGCCATTTCAAGAGCAAGTTTAAATACCTTTGGATCTTCTGGATTTGGATATGGAGCTGTTGGGAAGTTTCCATCTGGCTTTTCTTGTTCTTTTACAACATGTAAGTTTTCATATCCAAGTTCTTTTAATATTCTAGTTACTGGCATTAAGCCTGTACCATGAATTGGAGTATATATAATCTTTAAGTCCTTAGCATTGTTTTTAACTAAGTCTTTTCTTATAGTATGTCCTTTTAAAGTATCTATAAACTTCTTATCTACTTCTTCTCCAATAATTTTAAGTAAGCCTTTATTTAATGCCTCTTCTCTTGAAATCTTTTTAATATCTTTATATTCAATATTATTGATTTTAGTTATTACAGCCTTTGCATCTTCATCTGTCATTTGGCCTCCATCTTCGCCATACACCTTATATCCATTGTATTCCTTTGGATTATGTGAAGCTGTTAAAACTATACCAGCTTTGCTCTTAAGTTCTCTTACTGTAAATGATAATTCTGGAGTTGGTCTTAGAGATTCAAAAAGGTTTGCCTTTATTCCGTTTGCTGCAAGTACAAGAGCTGCAGTTTCTGCAAATTCAGGTGACATATTTCTTGAGTCAAAAGCAATACTTACAGAAATGTCTTCATTTTTATACTTATCTTTTAAATATCTAGCAAGACCTTCTGTAGCTTTACCTACTGTATATATATTAAGTCTATTAGAACCTGCACCTATAACACCTCTAAGTCCACCTGTTCCAAATTCTAAGTCTTTATAAAATCTATCTTCTATTTCTTTTTCATCTTTTATTTCTTTAAGTTCATTTTTAGTATTTTCATCGAATAAATCGTTTTCTAACCAAGTTTTATACTTTTCTTTATAATTCATCTCATCTTCCCCTTATTCTATATTTATATATAAAATTATTTACTCTTATATTTTAAAACAAAAGCCTCAAAGTTACAAACAGAAATTTCCTCTATTTTGTCTTTGAGGCAAAATTTAATTAAAGATTTTTATTATATCTTATTAAATATTTATATATTTAATTATTGTTGTTCTAAAATATGTTTTAAGTAATCTGTAAATTCTTCTTTTAAATTTTCTCTTCTTAAAGCATACTCAACTGTTGCTTCTAAGAAACCAAGCTTATCTCCAACATCGTATCTTCTTCCTTCAAAGTTATAAGCATACATTGCTTCTTCGTTTATAAGTTCAAGTAAAGCATCTGTAAGTTGAATTTCATTTCCTTTACCTGGTTTTGTTCTTTCTAAAATTTCAAAGATTTTAGGAGTAACTATATATCTTCCAAGTATAGCAACATTAGATGGTGCATCTTCAATACTTGGTTTTTCAACTAAGCCTTTAACCTTACATACTCTATCTTCTATTTGGATTCCATCAACTATTCCATATTTTGATACGTTCTCTTCTGGAACAGTTTGAACTCCTAGTATACTTGTCTTATACTCATCATAACAATCAATAAGTTGCTTTAAACATGGTTTTTCATCATTATATACAATATCATCTCCAAGTAAAATTGCAAAAGGTTCATCCCCTACAAAAGCTTTTGCACAATGAATAGCATGTCCAAGTCCTTTTGGTTCCTTTTGTCTTATATAATGTATATCAACCATTTCTGATATATTATGAACCATTTCAAGCATTTCATCTTTTCCTGCTTTTGAAAGTTCAAGTTCAAGCTCTACTGATCTATCAAAATGATCTTCTATAGACTTTTTACTTCTTCCTGTTATAATAAGTATTTCTTCTATACCTGATGCTATTGCTTCTTCTATAATATATTGAATTGTTGGCTTATCAACTATAGGAAGCATTTCCTTTGGTTGAGCCTTTGTTGCAGGTAAAAATCTAGTACCTAAACCTGCTGCTGGTATAATTGCCTTTCTTATCTTTTTGTTCATGTAAATCATCCTTACTTATTTAAAATTTTCTTTTTTATTTTTGACATAAATTGATTATCTAAAATAACTAATAGACTTTTAAATTCTTTCATACTAATAAATAAAATAAATATTAATATTACACATAAAATACTAATTAATATTGCATGGATAATCACATTTATTAATTGATTATTTATACTTATTTTAATAAAAATATTATTATAAATATAATCACAAATTAGAA
>NZ_JAXFPT010000031.1:0-35823 GCF_034179595.1 Clostridium sp. | reverse complement strand
CGCCGCCAGCGTTCGTCCTGAGCCAGGATCAAACTCTCAATAAAAAGTTTAATCATTTAACTCATAAAACTTACTTGTAAAAAGAATTGCTGGTTGTTTAAATGTATTCTATATTCTGTTCAATTTTCAAAGACCATTTTTATCTCGTCGCCTTCAAGCGACTATTAAATCTTATCACTGTTTTAAAACTTTGTCAACAACTTTTTTAAAAACTTTTTTCAAGTTTTCTGAGTTGTTTTTGTTTCGTCATCAGCGACGAGATTTATAATAACATATAAATTATTATATCTATATTTAAAGGTTTCTATTTTTAAAGTATTATATGTATTTTTCTTATTTTTTCTTTTATTTTCTATATTTTTCATATATAGATACGCGTGGATAAGATTACGGTTAATATCTATATATATTTTGTATTTTTCTATATAAATTTAAAATAATTTATTGGTTTTTCTTTTAAAATTTTATATTTTATTATTAAAATATCCAAATATAAAAAACCTTAGAGATTTAATTTCTCTAAGGTTTTTAATAAATTTTATTATATTTTTATGATTAATTTTTAAAGCCCACAATTATTCTTGTGCTTCATCACTTTCTTCATCTTGATAATCATTACTAATTTTAGTTATAACTACAACTTGTTCTTCCTCTAAAGTTCTCATTAACTTAACTCCCATTGTAGCTCTACCACTTACTGATACATCATCAACATTTATTCTTATAGCAATTCCACTAGTATTTATCATCATTAACTCATCTTCAGCTTTACACATAGTAGCACCTATTAACTTACCTGTCTTATCATTTATCTTGTAAGTTAATAATCCCTTACCACCTCTATTTTGAATCTTATATTCACTTATAGGTGTTCTCTTACCAAATCCATTTTCACTAACTACTAATAAATCTTCTTCATCAACAGCTATATCCATGCATACAGCCATATCATCATCAGATAGGCTTATAGCCTTAACTCCTGATGCAGTTCTACCCATAGGTCTAACATCTGATTCATTAAACTTAATTGCTAAACCATTTTGTGTAACCATTATGATATTAGCATCTCCTTTTGTCATCTTAACTTTAAGAAGCTCATCACCATCTCTTAAGTTAATCGCAATAAGACCATTCTTTCTTAAGTTTTTGAATTCTTCAAGACTTGTTTTCTTAACTATACCGTTCTTTGTTCCCATAAATAAATAACCATTTTCATATACATCATTTACAGTAAGTACAGTTTCTATTCTTTCATCTTGTTCTATAGATATAAGATTTATTATATTAGTTCCTTTAGCAGTTCTTCCTGCTTCAGGTATTTGATATCCTCTTAATTTATATACTCTACCTCTGTTTGTAAAGAATAATACATCTGAGTGAGTTGAAGTTACCATAACATGTTCTACAAAATCATCTTCTTTAGTAGACATTGCTTGGATTCCTTTACCCCCTCTTTTTTGAGCTGAGTATACATCTGATGAAATTCTCTTAATATATCCTGTGTGAGTTAATGTTATTACTATCTCTTGTTCTTGAATTAGGTCTTCTACATCGATCTCATTTACATTATTCTCGATCTTTGTTCTTCTTTCATCACTATATCTAGTTTTAATATCTATTAGCTCTTCTTTAATTACTGAAAGAAGCTTCTCTTCACTTGCAAGAATTGATTTTAGATATTCAATTTCTTTCATAAGTTCAGCGTATTCTTCTTCAATTTTATCTCTTTCAAGACCAGTAAGTCTTCTAAGTCTCATTTCTAATATAGCTTGACATTGCTTATCTGAAAGTTTAAATCTTTCTATAAGTGTATTTTTAGCTATTTCACTTGTTTTTGAATTTCTTATTATGCTTATAACTTCGTCAATATTATCTAAAGCTATTCTTAATCCTTCTAGTATATGAGCTCTTGCTTCTGCTTTATCTAACTCAAATTTAGTTCTTCTTGTTATAACATCTTTTTGGAAATCTATATAATTTGATAATACTTCTTTTAAATTTAATATTTTAGGTTCATTATCAACTAAAGCAAGCATTGTTACACCAAAAGTATCTTGCATCTTTGTATGTTTATATAATAGATTTAATACTACACTTGGATTAGCATCTCTCTTAAGTTCTATTACAATTCTCATACCTTCTCTATCTGATTCATCTCTTAAATCAGATATTCCGTTTATTCTTTTATCTTTTACTAAATCAGCAATGCTCTCTATAAGCTTCGCCTTATTTACTTGATAAGGAAGTTCTGTAACTATTATTCTATGTCTATTATTTTCCTCTTCTATTTCAGCTTGTGCTCTAACTATAATTTTTCCTTTACCAGTTTCATAAGCTGATCTTATACCAGACTTACCCATGATTGTTGCCGCAGTTGGAAAATCTGGTCCTTTTATAGCTGACATTAAATCAATAACTTCAGCTTCTGGATTATCTATAAGCATTATTGTTCCATCTATAACTTCCCCTAAATTATGAGGTGGTATATTAGTTGCCATACCAACTGCTATACCTGATGAACCATTAACTAATAAGTTTGGAAATCTTGATGGTAATACTGCTGGTTCTTTTTCTTCACCATCAAAGTTTGGAATAAAGTCTACAGTATTCTTGCTTATATCTCTTAGCATTTGACTTGCTATTTTATTCATTTTTGCTTCTGTATATCTCATAGCAGCTGCACTATCACCATCTACAGATCCAAAGTTACCATGACCATCCACAAGCATATATCTCATTGAAAAATCTTGAGCCATTCTAACCAAAGCATCATACACTGAAGTATCTCCATGTGGATGGTATTTACCTAATACTTCACCGACGATTCTTGCACATTTTCTATATCCTTTTTCTGGAGCTAAACCTAATTCATGCATTGAGAATAGTATTCTTCTATGAACAGGTTTTAATCCATCTCTAACATCTGGAAGTGCACGACCAACAATAACACTCATTGCATAATCTATATAACACTTCTTCATTTCGTTATTTATATCTACGGGTATTACTCTTCCCTCATTAAAACTCATGTACTTCACCTCGTATTTAGTACTAAATGTCTAAATTACTTACTTTCTTAGCATTTTCTTGAATGAATTCTCTTCTTGGTTCAACCTTTTCACCCATAAGTATAGTAAATATTTCATCTGCAGCCATAGCATCCTCTACAGTTGCTTTTAATAATATTCTTTGTTCTGGGTCCATTGTTGTATCCCATAATTGAGATGCATTCATTTCACCAAGACCTTTATATCTTTGAATATTTGTTGAATTATCTTTTCCACCAATTTCTTCTAAGATATTATCAAGTTCTGCATCTGAATAAGCATAATACTCTTTCTTAGATTTTGTAACTTTATATAGTGGTGGTTGTGCTATATAAACATGACCTCCATCTATTAACTCTCTCATATATCTATAGAAGAATGTTAATAATAATGTTCTTATATGTGCTCCATCTACATCAGCATCTGTCATTATTATTATTCTATTATATCTTATCTTTGATATATCAAAATCTTTTCCAATCCCTGCTCCAAATGCAGTTACCATTGATCTTATTGTATCTGAATTTAATATCTTATCTAGTCTTTGTTTTTCAACATTCATTATTTTACCTCTAAGAGGTAAGATTGCTTGGAATTTTCTATCTCTACCTTGTTTTGCGGAACCTCCTGCTGAATCTCCTTCGACTATATATATTTCGCATTCCATTGGGTCTTTTGAAGAACAATCTGCAAGTTTGCCTGGAAGAGCTGATCTTTCAAGAACAGTTTTTCTTGTAAGTTCTCTAGCCTTTCTAGCAGCTTCTCTTGCTCTTGCAGCCATTAAAGCTTTATCAATTATTGTTTTTGATATAGCTGGATTTTCTTCTAGGAATATCCCAACTCCTTCACCAACAATTGAATCAACTATTCCTCTAACTTCACTATTTCCAAGTTTTGTTTTTGTTTGTCCTTCAAATTGTGGTTCACTTATTTTAACTGATATAACAGCTGTTAATCCTTCTCTTATATCATCACCAGAAAGATTTTTATCGCTTTCTTTTAAGTGACCAAATCTCTTTGCATAATCATTAAACACTCTAGTTAATGCTGTCTTAAAACCAACTAAGTGAGTTCCACCTTCAATAGTGTCTATATTATTTGCAAACGTAAATATATTTTCGTTGTATCCATCATTATATTGAAGAGCTACTTCAACCATTATGTCGTCCTTTGTTCCTTCAACATATATTGGTTGCTCATGAAGTGCTTGCTTATTTCTATTTAAATATTCTACGAATGATTTAATACCACCTTCATAATGATAATTTTGTTCTTTATCATATCTCTTATCTTTTAGTACTATATTTATTCCTTTATTTAAAAAAGCAAGTTCTCTTAATCTTTGTGAAAGTACTTCAAAATCATATACAGTTTCATCAAATATTTCAGCATCAGGTTTGAAATATACTATAGTACCAGTTGATTCACTTGTACCAATTACCTCTAAATCACTAGTAACTGCTCCTCTTTCATAAGTTTGTCTCCAAAGCTTACCTTCTCTCATTACAGTTACTGAGCATTTTTCTGAAAGTGCATTAACTACTGATGCACCAACTCCATGAAGACCACCAGATACTTTATATCCGCCTCCACCAAATTTACCACCAGCATGAAGCACTGTCATTATAACTTCAACAGTTGGCTTTCCCATTTTAGGATGTATCCCAACTGGCATACCTCTTCCATCATCTTTTACTGTTATGGAGTTATCTTCATTTATTGTAACTTCAATATTTTTACAATATCCTGCTAATGCTTCATCTATACTATTATCAACTATTTCGTAAACTAAGTGATGCAAACCTCTTGAACTAGTACTACCTATGTACATACCAGGTCTTTTTCTTACAGCTTCTAAGCCTTCAAGAACTTGTATCTGACTTTCATCATAACTTTGCTTATTTTGTTCCAACATAGATTCCTCCTAAAAATTTATTTTGAATTGTCTTAATGAAGGTATATTGGACTTACGGATTATATTCAAAATCTGTCCTTTTAGTTAATGTTGATGAAGAAATTGGTGATAAATATATCTTACTTTTCTTATCAACTTCTGCTATAACAAATGATTTTGGTTTATCATTTGTTATTCTTTCCACAAATCCATCTTCTTCTGCCATTCTTAAAAATTGAATTGTATCAGAACTATACATTGTTGTTTGTAAATCAAAAATTCCAATAACATCTTTTATAGGAACTACAACATTCTCTCCTAAGTGCAAAAACATTTAGAATTCCTCCTTTTACTTTGAGACTATTCCCTCTTTAACTTTAAATAACTTTGAATCTTTATTTAAATAATCACCTAAATCTTCAATGCCAGTACAAGTTATTATTGTTTGTATATCATTAATAGACTTTAATATATATCTTTTTCTATTAAAGTCTAACTCAGATAATACATCATCTAATAATAATACTGGATATTCTCCCGTTATTTCTTTTATAATCCTCAAGGATGCAAACTTCATTGTAAGTACTGCCGTTCTCTGTTGACCTTGTGATCCAAAGCTTTTTGTATCAACATTGTTTATATATACAGAGAAATCATCTCTATGAGGTCCATGACTAGTAATTCCTTTATCTACGTCACGTTTTCTGTTTTTTATTAATGTTTCATAGAACTCATCTTGGATATTATTAAGATTTTTTATAGTAGAATTGTATTTAAACTCTATAATCTCTTTTCCTGAAGTAATATCTTTATGTATATCTTCAGAGTATTTATTCAAAGACTCTAAATATGATAATCTTTTTTCTATTATATATGATCCAAATTTAGCCAGCTGTAAATCATATATATCTAACATATCCAAATCAAGATTTTTATTCTTTAGAACAATATTTCTCTCATTCATAACTTTATTATACTGCACTAAATTATAATAATATTTAGAATCCAATTGACATAATTCCATATCTATAAATTTTCTTCTAACACCTGGAGAATCTTTAATTATCTTTAAATCTTCTGGTGAAAACATTACAACATTAAATGTTCCAAACAATTCTCCAATCTTATTTATTTTTATAGAATTAACTCTAATAACTTTTTTTCCATCCTTTAGAATATTAATATCAATCTTTTTATCTAATCTATCCTTTGCAACACTTACGCTTATAAATGATATATCTCCATTCCAATTAATAAGTTCTTTATCTTTTGAAGTTCTATGAGATTTAGCAAATCCACAATAATAAATGGCTTCTAAGATATTAGTCTTCCCTTGTGCATTATCTCCCATAAACACATTTACATGCTTCCCTAAATCTATTTCTAAATTTTCGTAATTTCTATAATTTATCAATTTAAGCTTTTTTACATACATTTATAAACACCCATTTAATTATATCATATTAAAAGAATAAAAGCTTATTTTTGTAGTTTATGACTAATCATGACAAGTTAACTTAAGATTATACTATTTTATAGTCTTCTCCATCAAAATTAACTATATCACCAATTCTTAATTTCTTTCCTCTTTGAGTACAAACTTCTCCGTTTACTTTTACCATTTCATCAATTATATATATTTTTGCTTCTGATCCTAATGAAGCAATACCTGCCCATTTAAGGAATGCATCTAGTTTTATAAATTCTGTATTAATCTTAATTTCTTGCATATTCTTATAGTTTAATAAAATGCATAAAATTAACATATTTATGCATCTTATTTCCTCCTTTTCTATCTTATTAATCTAACTGGTAATACTAAGTATTTATAATTATCAGCTTCTTTTGCTTTAATTATACAAGGACTCACACTTGAAGTCATTTCCATAACAACTTCATCTTCTTCAAAATTCTTTAAAACATCAATTAGATATCTTGAATTAAATGCAATTTGTATTTTTTCTCCTTGCAGATTTATACCAACTTCTTCTCTAACTTTTCCTAATTGAGAATTAGAAGTTATAATTAAAGCTTCATCTTGAACTTCTAATTTAACTAAATTATTATTTCCGTCCTTAGCCATTAAAGATGCTCTTTCGATACCATTTTGAAGATTTTGTTTATTAACAGTAACTGATAATTTGTGTTCTTCAGGTAATAGAGATTTATAATTAACAAATTTACCTTCTAATAATCTAGAAATTATTCTTGTTTTATTTAAATTAAATAAAATATGGTTATTAGTAAATGTTATTTCAACTAATTCATTAACATCTTCTAATATTTTTGATACTTCATTTAGAGTTTTACCCGGAATTACAATTTCTATATCAAAATCACTATCTAAATATTCACTCTTAATAGCTAATCTATATCCATCTAAAGCTACTAAATTTAGGCTTCTATTTTTAACTTCAAACAAGATACCTTGAAGTATAGGTCTTGTTTCATCCTGAGCTGTGGCAAAAGAAGTGCATTTTATCATATTTTTTAATATATTTTGAGGCACCTCTATTTTTTTATTTTCATTTAAACTTGGAAGTTCTGGAAATTCATCAGATTTCATATAAACAACATTAAACACTGATTTTTCACATGTTATTTGCACAGTATCATTATCCATAGTTTCAATCTTTATATCTGAATTAGGTAATTTACGTATTATTTCTCCAAATATTTTAGCATCTATAACTATGCTTCCTTCTTCTAATACATCAGCATCTACTTTAGTTTCTATACTTACATCTATATCAGATCCAATTAAGGTTAATCCGTTTTCATTTGCATTTATATAAATGC
Organism: Clostridium sp.; assembly: GCF_034179595.1. GTDB lineage: Bacteria > Bacillota > Clostridia > Clostridiales > Clostridiaceae > Clostridium. Next base: position 28,083 of record NZ_JAXFPT010000031.1, on the reverse strand, counting down.
CTTCTAAAATAGACATAGTTGATTTACCAGTAATAGCTTTTTGTACTATTGATATACCTTCTTGTAATTTTTGTTTTTCACATATAAATATCATTTAATATCCTCCTTATTTATCCACAGATGAAATTCTTAGATTTAATTAGATAAATATAAATTTATAGTAATAGTAGTAGTAGGGACTGTGGATATGTTGATAACTATTTGTAAGCTAGTAAAATCAACGATACTTTATTCAAAAATATTGTGGATAAGTTGAGTAAAAAAGTATTAGTTATTCACAGTTATCCACAAGCAAAAAATTATATATAGTTATCCACAGGTTATTCTATAGTTATTATCAACAGTTGTTGATAATTATATAATAAGATAAAAAACTTTACTCTTGTGTCAATTTTTTTGTTAAATCATCAATTGTGTGTTGTAAACTTTCATCTCTATTTAAGTTATCAGAAATTTTTTCGTAAGCATGTATTACCGTTGTATGATCTCTTCCACCAAATTCTTCTCCTATCTTTGGAAGAGACATATCAGTTAATTTTCTACTTAGATACATAGCAATTTGCCTTGGATAAGATACGTTACGAGTTCTTCTTTGAGATTTTAAATCTTCAACTCTTAAATTAAAATAGCTTGCTACAATATCTTGTATAATTTCTATTGTTATGTGTTTACCTTGTTTTTTAGATATTATATCTTTTAAAGCTTCTGATGCTAAATCTACAGTTATTTCTCTATTTGTTAAAGATGAATAAGCAACTATTCTTATTAATGCGCCTTCAAGTTCTCTTATATTTGATTTTATTTTTGTTGCTATATACACCATAACTTCATTAGCAACATTTAAATTTTCTACATCTGCTTTTTTCTTTAATATAGCCATTCTAGTTTCGAAATCTGGAACTTGAATATCGGCAATTAATCCCCATTCGAATCTAGAACGTAATCTATCTTCTAATGTAGGGATTTCTTTTGGTGGTCTATCAGATGATAGAATTATTTGTTTATTTGCATCATGTAGAGCGTTAAATGTATGAAAGAATTCTTCTTGTGTTCTTTCCTTTCCAGCTATAAATTGAATATCATCTATTAAAAGAATATCTACATTTCTATATTTATTTCTAAATTCTTCATTTTTATCATCTTTTATAGCGTTTATAAGTTCATTTGTAAATTTTTCAGATGATACGTATACAACCTTTGCATTTGGATTATTTTTTAAAACATAATGACCAATAGCATGCATTAAGTGTGTTTTGCCAAGTCCCACACCTCCATATATAAATAGAGGATTGTATGCTTTAGCAGGAGATTCAGCAACAGCTAAAGATGCTGCATGAGCAAATCTATTACTATTACCTATTACGAAAGAATCAAAAGTATATTTAGGATTAAGATTATTAGTCATCTCATCATTAACTATAACTTTTTTATTACTTTTTAGATTGTTATGTTTTTTTTCAGATTCATCTTCCTCACTATTTTGAATTTCAGAAGCTATTAAAAATTCAATGTTATAAAGTTTAGAACAAATAGCTTTTATAGAATTTGCAACTAAATCTTTATATCTTTTTTCAAGTATTTCTTGAGTGAAGGCATTAGGAACACTGATTTTTATAATATTTGAAGACATAGAGATAGGTTCACAACTTTTAATCCATGTATTAAAACTAACTTCGCTTAATTCTCCTTTAATAATATCTAGTGTTTTTTCCCACAATTCTTTCAGCTCTTCATCCATTTTTAATCCTCCAGTCAAAAATTTTTTGATAAAAAATTATGTTAATAACATTATACTAACAATATATCAACATGTTATTAACATAAATAATATTTTTCTTAATATATGTATATAAAGTTATCCACATGTTGATAAATCTGTGGATTTTAAATTTAAAATAAATTTGTATTTGTGATTAAAGTGATAATTTTTTGATTTATTATATATCAGTAATAATGCCTATTTTAACAAAAAAAATATACAGAATTTAGGATATTAAGTAAAAAAGAACAAGTTATCAACAGATATATTCACAGTTGTGGATAAGTTATATTTTATCAACAATTTATTCACAATACTTGTTTATGATACCATAAGTAAATAGGGGGATTCAATAAGTTATCCACAATTTTTGATATATACTTAATATAATTATCAACAGAAAGCTATATTCTTGACATAATAAGGGGATATATATATAATGATAAGGTAAATCTAAAATATAAAGAGAAGTATAGTTATTTCGCTATATAAATTTTAAAAATTAAAGGGGGTGTAGTGTAAATGTTCATGACATACCAACCTAAAAAAAGACAAAGAAAAAAAGAGCATGGCTTCAGAAAGAGAATGAAAACTTCATCAGGAAGAAACATTCTTAGAAAAAGAAGACAAAAAGGTAGAAAAAAATTAACAGCATAAGGGCCGCATTTTAGTGGCCTTTTTTCTACAATGTAGGAAAAAAGGAGTATTAAATACCTATGATATACAGATTGAAAAAGAACAATGAGTTTAGAATGGTATATAGAAGAGGAAAGTCTTTAGCTAATAATCTTTTGGTATTATATACTTATAATAATAGAAATAATAAGAATTCAGATGATAAAATTTATAATAAAATAGGTGTTTCTGTTAGTAAGAAAGTCGGAAATAGTGTAGTTAGAAGTAGAACTAAGAGATTAGTAATGGAAAGTTATAGGTTAAATGAGTCTTCTATTAAAAGAGGATTCGATTTTGTATTTATTGTTAGAAATAATATGAAGGATAAAAGTTTCCATGAAGTTGAAAAAGCTATGCTGAATTTATTTAAGAAAGCAGGCCTATATAATGAGGAATATATTAATAAATATAATTAGATTTTATAGGAAAAATATATCACCCTTAAAGAATCCTTGCTGTAGGTATGTTCCAACTTGCTCACAATATGCAATAGAAGCAGTTGAAAAATATGGCGCTTTTAAAGGAGGACTTATGGCGGCTTGGCGAATTTTAAGGTGTAATCCTTTAAGTAAAGGTGGGTATGATCCTGTTAAATAGAATATGGGAGGGTAAAAGGATATGATGACATTATTCAAACCGATAACTGATTTTTTTACTATCATATTTGATAAATTACATCACCTGATTATTTCTGTTGGGGTAACAGATCCAGGTTGGGCGTATGTATTAGCAGTTATAGTTTTAACAGTAATTATAAAAACTATAATACTACCTTTTAGTATAAAATCAGTAAAATCAACTAGAAAGATGCAGGAATTTCAACCTGTAATCAAAAAGATTCAAGAAAAATATAAAAATGATCCTCAAAAAGCAAATGCTGAAATGATGAAGGTATATAAGGAAAATAATATTAGTATGACAGGTGGATGTTTACCAATGTTAATTCCACTTCCTATATTAATGGCTCTTTACTATACATTCATGCAAATTTCAGGAATTCAAGGAGTATCATTCTTATGGTTACCTAATCTTGCAGGAAAAGATCCATATTATATACTACCTGTATTAGCCGCAGTTAGTACTTTTATACCATCATATTTAATGACAAAAGCAAATCCAGCAACAGAATCATCAGGAATGAATATGATGCCAATGAATATTGGTATGGCATTAATGATGGGATTCATGTCACTTAATTTCCAATCACTATTAGTTATTTATTGGATAGTAGGTGGAGTTTATCAATTAGTACAAACTTATTTCTTAAATGTTAGACCTGTAATGAATAAGAAAAAGGAACAACAAGAAGAAGTAAAAATTCAACCAAAAAACAAGTTTGCTATGCCAGAAGGATATGAAAAGAAAAGAAATAAAAAGTAATATGTAGTTATTATATGAGAGTGGTGAATATGGTATATGAAATTCATTGAAGTAACAGGTAAAAGTGTTGATGAAGCAATAGAAAATGCTTTAAGGGAATTAAATATTACTAGAGACAGAGCTATAATCGATATAATAGATGAAGGTTCTAGAGGATTTTTAAGTTTTATAGGTAATAAGCCAGCAAAGGTTAAAGTTACTGTAAAAAGAGACTATATAGAAGAAGCATATAATTTTGTTAGAAGTGTTTTAGATTCTATGGGAATTCTAGCAGAAATAAAAATTAGAGAAGATAATGATGTTATAAAGATTGATTTAACTGGTCCAAGAATGGGATTAATAATTGGATATAGAGGAGAAACTTTAGATTCACTTCAATATTTAATATCTTTGGTAGTTAATAAACATCATGATATTTCTTATAAAAAAATTATTTTAGATACTGAAAATTATAGAGCTAAAAGAGAAGAGGCTTTAAAGCAAGTTGCTTTAAAAATAGCTAATAAAGTTAAAAAAACTAAAAAAATCTTTAAGTTAGAACCTATGAATCCATATGAAAGAAGAATAATACATGCTATATTACAAGAAGATGATACTATAATTACTTATAGTGAAGGTGATGAACCTTTTAGAAGAGTTGTAATAGCATTAAAAGAATAAAAAAGAAAGCCAAGTTTTGGACTTTCTTTTTTTATTGTATTAATAACTCAAAATAAGAAATATATAGCTTTGACTTATTATATATATTTTTGTAAAATTGATATTAGTTTGTTTTGATTATACTATATAGAAGTAATTACTTCTAAGGAGGATAATAATGAAAGAATTTGATACTATATGTGGTATTGCTACTGCTCAAGGTGAAGGTGGAATAGCAATCATAAGGGTTTCAGGAAATAAGGCTCTAGAAATAGTAGGGCGTATATTTAAGGGAATAAATAATTTTGATATAAATAATATGAAAACTTATACTATGAAATACGGAAACATTATTGATAGTGTAAGTAAAGAAGTTATAGATGAAGTTATAATAAGTTATATGAAGGGACCAAGAAGTTTTACAGCGGAAGATGTTGTAGAGATAAACTGTCATGGGGGAGTTGTTTCTACTAATAGAGTTCTTGAGGAAGTTATTAAAAGTGGTGCTAGAATTGCAGAGCCTGGAGAATTTACTAAAAGAGCATTCTTAAATGGAAGAATTGACTTAAGCCAAGCAGAAGCGGTAATGGATATTATAACTGCAAAAACAGATTTAGCTATGAAGTCAGCAGTTATGCAAAGTGAAGGGTCACTTTCTAGGGAAATAAATAAGCTTAGAGCTTATCTACTTGATGTGCTTGCACTTATTGAATATGATGTAGATTTTACAGAAGACGATGAGGAACCAGATGCAACTGTTCCTGTAAAAGTATCAGAAAGCCTTAATAAGGCAATAATTGATATGGAAAAGTTATTAAAGGGTGCAAATGAAGGAAAAATTATAAGAGAAGGTTTAAAAATGACAATAGTAGGTAAACCGAATGTTGGGAAATCATCTCTTATGAATGCACTTCTTCAAGAAAAAAGAGCTATTGTAACTGATATACCAGGAACTACAAGAGATGTAATTGAAGAGTATATTAATCTTGGTGGGATACCAGTAAAAATTACTGATACTGCTGGTATAAGAGAAACTGAAGATGTTGTAGAGAAAATTGGAGTTGAAAGATCAAGAGAGAAATTAGAAGAGGCTGATTTAGTTGTTTTAATGCTTGATACTTCAAGACCATTAGATGATGAAGATAGAGAGATTATCAAATCAATAAAAAATAAGAAAACAATAGTATTATTAAATAAAGTAGATTTGGAACGTAAACTTCAATTAGAAGAGCTAGATGGATTACATAATTTAATTGAAATTTCAGCTATGACTGGTTTTGGAATAGAAGATTTAAAACAAAAGATTAAGGAATTATTCTTTAATGGTGAAGTAGATAATGAAAGTTTAATAATTACAAATAGTAGACATAAACAAGCACTTTATAGAGCATTAGAGAATTGTAAGACTGCAGAAGAAAGATTAAAGATGAATGAATTTTTAGATTTAATTTCTATTTACGTAACTTCAGGATTAAGAGCATTAGGAGAAATAACAGGTGCAGAGCTTGAAGAAGATTTAGTAAATAAGATATTTAGTGAATTCTGCGTAGGAAAGTAGGAGGAAGTATATGAGATATAATGCTGGAGAGTATGATGTAGTTGTTGTTGGAGCTGGTCACGCAGGGTGCGAAGCAGCTCTTGCATCATCAAGAATGGGATTAAAGACATTAATATGCACAATTAATTTAGAAGCAATTGGAATGATGCCTTGTAATCCTAATATAGGGGGAACAGCTAAAGGTCATTTAGTTAGAGAAGTTGATGCATTAGGTGGAGAAATGGGTCTTAATATAGATGATACATATATTCAATCAAGAATGCTTAATACTTCAAAAGGACCTGCAGTTCACTCATTAAGAGCGCAAGCAGATAAATTAAAATATCAAAAAAGAATGAAAGAGGTTCTTGAATCACAAGATAATCTTTATGTTAGACAAGTAGAAATTGTTGATTTAATAGTTGAAGACGGAAAAGTTACTGGTGTAGTTTCAAAAAACGGAGCAATATTTAACTGTAAAGCAGTTGTTCTAGCAACAGGAACTTATTTAAAAGCTAAAATAATAATAGGCGAAGTTAGTTATAATAGTGGACCTAATGGATTATCACCTGCAAATGATCTTTCTCAAACATTATTGGATTTAGGAATAGAGCTTAGAAGATTTAAGACAGGAACACCACCTAGAGTAAATAGAAAATCAGTAGATTTTTCTAAGATGATAGAACAAAAAGGTGATGAAAAGATAGTACCATTTTCATTTATGAATGATAATATCGATAGAAAGCAAATATCTTGTTATTTAACTTATACAAATGAAGGAACTCATAAGGTTATATCTGATAATATAGGTAGATCTCCTATATATAATGGATCAATTAAGGGTGTTGGACCTAGATATTGCCCATCAGTAGAAGATAAGGTTATGAGATTCCCAGATAAATCAAGACATCAAATATTTGTAGAACCAGAAGGTGAAGATACACTTGAAATGTATATTGGTGGGTTCTCATCATCATTACCAGAAGATGTTCAAATCAATATGCTAAGAACTATAGAAGGTCTTGAAAATGCTGAGGTAATGAGATCAGCATATGCTATAGAATATGATTCAATAAATCCTACTCAATTAAAACCAACGCTTGAGTTTAAGAATATAGAAGGTCTTTATGGAGCAGGTCAATTAAATGGTAGTTCAGGATATGAAGAAGCAGCTGCACAAGGTATAGTTGCAGGTATTAATGCTGCATTGAAAGTTCAGGGAAAAGATCCAATGGTTCTTACTCGTTCTGATGCTTATATTGGAGTTTTAGTTGATGATTTAGTTACTAAAGGTACAAATGAACCTTATAGAATGATGACATCAAGAGCAGAATATAGACTTCTTTTAAGACAAGATAATGCAGATTTTAGATTAACTGAAATTGGACATAAAGTAGGTCTTGTATCAGAAGAAAGATATAATAGATTCATAGAAAGAAAAACTAATATTGAAAATGAACTTGAAAGATTAAAGAACCTACAAATAACTAATAAGGCAGAAAATAATGAAATATTAGTTAAGCTTGGAAGTACAGAACTTAAAAAACCTATTAGTTTCTATGAATTAATTAAAAGACCTGAACTTGATTATTTTTCAGCTTCAGAACTTGATTTAGAAAGACCTGAATATCCTGATAATATTGGAGAGCAAATAAATATTATTGCTAAATATGAAGGATATATAACTAATCAATTAGAACAAGTAGAACAATTTAAAAAGTTTGAAAAGAAACTATTACCTAAAGATATAGATTATACTGATGTTAAGGGTTTAAGAACAGAAGCTATACAAAAATTAAGTAACATTAGACCTATAAGTATAGGTCAAGCATCAAGAATTTCAGGGGTATCACCTGCTGACATTTCTGTGTTATTAGTTTACTTAGAATATAATTATGGTAAACAAGCAAATAAAGATAATTAAGATCCTAAGGAGGTAAACATGGATTTTTATAATTTAATGAAAACCGCAGCAGATGAGGTTAATATAGAATTTAATGAACAAATGTATGATAGATTCATTAAATATATGAGATTAGTACAAGAATGGAATCAAAAGATTAACCTTACTGCAATTACTGAAGATGAAGAATTTATAAAGAAGCATTTTATAGATTGTATAAAGGCATTTAAAAGTGATGAACTTAAAAATGCTAAGACTGTAATTGATGTTGGAACAGGTGCAGGCTTCCCAGGAATGCCAATAGCTATATTAAGAGAAGATATAGAAGTAACTTTATTAGATTCACTTAACAAAAGAATAAATTTCTTAAATTTAGTTGTTAAAGAATTAGGTCTTAAAAATGTTATAACTATTCATTCTAGAGCAGAAGATGGCGGAAAGAATAAGGATTTAAGAGAAAAGTTTGATATAGCAACATCAAGAGCTGTTGCTAACATGGCAGTATTATCTGAATTTTGTTTACCTTATGTAAAAGTATCTGGATATTTTGTTGCATTAAAAGGACCTGCAATAGAAGAAGAATTAGAAAATAGTAATAAAGCTTTAGATATATTAGGTGGTAAATTACTAAGAGTTGATAAAACAGTTATAGAAGGAACTGATTTGAATCATAATATAGTTGTTGTTGAAAAAGTAAAGGAATGCCCTAAAACATATCCTAGAAAAGCAGGAACTGTAACAAAAAAACCATTAAAATAAGTTTTAAACTTATCCACAAAAATAAACATAAATATTAAGTTTATCCACTAAAGGTGTGTATCTTTAGTGGATTTTTTGTGCTATTTTTTTAAAATATATATGCCTATAAATTTATGTATAAGTAAAAGCTGAAAAAACTATTAAGAAAATATTGTTTTATTACTTTTATCTTTAATTATTATATAAAAAAATATATAATATAGTTTGTGAGAGGGGGTGCAAGCTCTATAAATATTTAGAGCTACATATGAAAACAATTTGTATATTTAATCAAAAAGGTGGGGTTGGGAAAACAACTACAAATATTAACTTAGCTTCGTATCTTGCAATAGCAGGTAATAAGGTATTGACAATAGATATTGATCCTCAAGGTAATACAACTAGTGGATTAGGAATAGATAAGAGAAATTTAGAATTGTCTATGTACGATGTTATAACATCTAATGTGGGTTTAAAGGAAGTTATTATACATAGTGATCTTATTTCAAATTTATATATAGCGCCATCAACTATGGAGTTAGCTGGAGCTGAAATTGAAGTAATAACAAAGGATAATAGGGAAAGAATACTATTAAATAAGATAAATGAGATAAAAGATGATTTTGATTTTATTTTTATAGATTGTCCACCTTCGTTAGGAGTTTTAACTATTAATGCATTAACTAGTTGTGATTCTGTATTAATACCAATTCAATCTGAATTTTATGCATTAGAAGGGCTTGGTCAATTAATGAGTACAATTGATCTTGTAAAAAAATCTTTAAATCCTAAAATTGAGGTTGAAGGTGTAATCATGACAATGTATGATAATAGGACAAACCTTAGTAATGAAGTATTTAGTGAAGTAAAAAAATATTTTAAAGATAGTGTTTATAAAAATACTATCCCTAGAAATATTAGATTAGCAGAATCTCCAAGTTTTGGTCTTCCTATAATGCTTTATGATGCAAAGTGTAAAGGTGCAGATGCTTATTCAAATTTAGTAGAAGAATTTTTAAAAAAACAAAGGGTTTTAAAAGGTGAAGTTAGATGAGTAAAAAATATGGATTAGGAAAGGGGCTTGGTGCTTTAATTCCAAATGAAATTAGAGATAAAGAAATTTTAGGCAAAAAAGAAGATAATTCATCGAATAGATTAATTTCTTTGAATAAAATTATAAATAATTTTGAGCAACCCAGAAAATTTTTTGATAATGAAAATATAGCTGAACTTGCAGAGTCTATAAAAAATTATGGAATTTTACAACCACTTTTATTAAAAAAAGATAAAGATAAATATATAATAATAGCAGGTGAAAGAAGATGGAGAGCAGCAAAAATGCTAAATCTTAAAGAAGTGCCAGCTAATATTATAGATTTAAGTGATAAAGAAGTTTTAGAAGTTTCTCTAATTGAAAATATACAAAGACAGGATTTAAATCCAATTGAAGAAGCTTTGGCATATAGAAAATTAATAGAAGAATTTAATTTAACTCAAAAAGAGCTAAGTGAAAGAATAGGAAAGTCTAGAGTTGCAATTACTAATACTATGAGACTTGTTAATCTAGATGAAAGAGTACAACAATATTTAATTGAAAGTGTGATTTCAGAAGGACATGGAAGGGTCTTGTTAAGTATTGAAGATAAAGATTTGCAATATGAATTATCTCAAAAGATTATAGACGAAAAGCTTTCAGTAAGAGAATTAGAAAAATTAATAAGGATTATGTTCAAAGATAAAAAAGAAAAAAAGGAAGTTAAAGTTAATCCTTATATAAAAGATATTGAAGATAAGCTTCAAGATTACTTTAGTACAAAAGTAAATATAAATTCTAAGAATAAAAAAGGCAAAATAGAAATTGAATACTATTCAGATAATGATTTAAATAGAATTTTAGAACTAATGAATATCTAATGTTTCACGTGAAACATGTTTCACGTGAAACATTTCTAAGAAAAAGGAAGGACGGAATGTTGTGGAAAGTTTAGTATCAAATTTAGGAAATTATTTACCTTATATAGTAGTAGTAATGGGTATTATAGTTTTATTACTTTTAATATTAGTTATTGTTCTATGTAAGTCAGTAAGTACATTAGAAAACAAATATAGAAAATTAATGAGAGGTACTAGCAATAAAAACTTAGAAGAAGTAATTGTTAGTAAATTAAATAATATTCAAGAAGCAGAAAATGCTGCAAGAGAAGCAGCTAAATTATGTGAAGATTTAAAAGACGAAGTAAAGGGTTGCGTTCAAAAAGTTGGAATAATGAGATATAAAGCTTTCGAAGATGTTGGAAGTGATTTAAGTTTTTCAATAGCAATGCTTGATGCGCATAATGATGGAATAGTATTAACTGGATTATACGGAAGACATGATAGTACAACTTATGCTAAACCAATTGATAAAGGTATATCAAGATATGAATTATCAGAAGAAGAAGCTCATGTTTTAAAAGAAGCAATGAATAGTAAATAAAAAATCATCTTCTCGCTTACGCGAGAAGATGATTTTTTATAACTTAAATTCTAAAATAAATATTAATAATCAGATAATGATTCAATAAAAAGATTTTTTCCTATAAGTTTGTCTATAGAATAAGAAATACCCTTAGATATAAATTCAGCCAATGTAAACACAGTATACAATCTAGTAGTTTGTAAAACCATAAATTTAGAATCACCAGAAATATTTACAACACCAGTTATACTTAAATCTCCAACAGCAGGTAATTTTTTATCAAGTGCTAGTCCAGGTAAAAGAGGTGTATCTTCTATAAATACTTTGCCCACATTTTGAAAAGAACCTAATGAAGCATCTATAGCTACTATATAAGGGTTTTCAAAAGAATTCTTAATATCTTCTAACGTATTTACAAGATTTTGAGAATGAACAGGACTATATAAAGATCCATATATATAAATAGAGTCATTATCAAAATTGTTTATATTATATCCTACTAAAGGACCTAAAGAATCACCAGTTGATTTATCAGAACCTATACATAAAAATATTATATTTCTATTACTATCTAATATAGGTTTTAATATATCATAAAGATGTTCACCAAATTCGTTAAATGAATTACTTTCTATAGCATTAAATGAAAAAATATTGCTCATAAAAAACCTCCTTTTTATGGATTATTTCCATAAAAAGGAGGTTTTATAAATTAAAAATTAGATTCTTTACTAATCTTTTTTAATACTGATAAAGCATAATCTATGTCTTCTTCAGTATTAAAATAAGAAATACTAAGTCTAACAGTACCATTTGGAAATGTACCAATTGACTCATGACACATTGGGGCACATTGTAACCCTGAACGATTACTTACTCCATTAGATTCAAGTAAAAATGATAATTCTGAAGGGTCCATTCCTTTTAAATTAAAAGATAAAGATGTGGTTGATCTAGAACCTGTAACATCTCCATATACTTCAAATCCATCAATATTCAATATTCCATTAAGTAATCTTTTATAAAGTTTAGAATTCTTTTCTTTTATATTATTGATACCAATTTCATTTATAAAATCTATAGCATTAGATAAACCAACTATACCAGGTATATTTAAAGTACCACACTCAAATTTATCAGGCATAAATGTAGGTTGATGAATTTCATGAGAAAGGCTTCCAGTACCACCTTCCATAAGTGTAGTACAAGCTTTGTTTAATTCATCACTTATTATAAAACCTCCAATACCTTGAGGACCTAATAAACTTTTATGCCCCGTAAATGCTAGTGCACTAGCATTTACCTCATTAAAATCTATAGGTATAGTTCCTGCAGACTGTGCTGTATCAATTATAAAGAAAATATTATGCTTTTTACAAATAACCCCTATTTCTTTTATAGGTTGTACAGTTCCAATTACATTAGATGCGTGAGTTAAGACAACAAGCTTAGTATTGCTTTTAATAAGCTTTTCCACTTCACAAGGATTTATAAATCCATCTTTTGTTACACCCACAAAGTCAACTTCAACACCTAAGTTTTCTTTACAGGATATAATTGGCCTTATTACTGAATTATGTTCAATAGAAGATGTTATAACATGATCACCTTGCTTTAAAGTACCCTTTATAAGTATATTTAAAGAAGAGGTTATATTGTTTGTAAAAATAACATTTTCTACTTTGTCATAATTAAAAAATTTAGCTATTTTTTCTCTAGCAAGAAATACTTCTCTATTACTTTCTAAAGCATTAGAATGGTTAGATCTATTAGCATTTCCACCTATATTTACTAAGTAATTATAAATTGAATCAGTAACAACTTTAGGTTTTGGAAAAGTTGTACTTGCATTATCTAAATATACTTTCATATTCAACATCCTTTATTTAATTAATATATATAGTCCATAAAATATAAAGAATATACTTACTATACACAATATGTATGTTAAAAGTTTAGAGGCGGCTTTATCAATATTCTTTTTAAATAACTTTAGTCCTCTTGAAGCTAAAATATTTAATATTGTAAACCAAGTTATACTTCCTAATGGCATGAATAAAAATGATACATAAAAAAATAAATGCCCATTAGATTTCCAAACATTCATTACAGTACTACTTAAAGCAATCCAAAAGAAAAATGTAGAAGGGTTAATAAAAGTTATTAAGAAACCGCTAATAAATCCTCCAAGTTTTGGATTATCTAATAGTTTTGATGAACTATTTTTATTGGCTGAACGAATTGAAAATAAAAATAATATTATTCCCGATATAATCCAAAAGATTCCTTCATAAGTCTTATTATTTTGTAATATATTGAAAACTCCTAAATTAATTATTATAAGATAAGTATAATCAGCAAAGATTGCTCCAATTGATACTTTAAATCCATTCCAAAATCCTTTACTTATTGAACGATTTACAGCTTCTAATCCAGCAGGGCCAAGAGGAATCGATGAAAAAAGTCCTGTCAGAAAACCTATAAATCCTGCTCTGATAATATAAATCATAATGTTCTCCTTTTGAAAAGTATGTATTATTTAATTATAAATCAAATATAGATACAATTCATTAAATTTAAATAAAAAGAATATTATATTTCTTTATAAAATGTATAATTTATATATAATATAAACTGTATAAATATTTTATAGAAAGGGAGATAAAAGTGAAATATTACATAATAGTATTTAAAAATACACATGATGCCATGAATGGAGAAAAAATTCTGAAGGAAAAAGGATATATATTTAGAATAATGCCAACTCCAACTTCAATAACTCAAAGTTGTGGTATATGTATTAGATTCGAAGATGAATCACAAATAGAAAAAATAAAAGAAGAGAACTTTGAATATAAAAACATATATTGTAAGCAAGGTTCAGAATATAAACAGATGTAGTATTTGAAGGGGGAAGGTATATGGAGTTTTTTCTAGCTAATTCAACAAGCATTAATGATGATGTAGTATTAGGAGCTATTAAGATACCAGGAGAGGTAATAGATTTCTTAATAAAAAAAGGATTTTCAATACTTATTATCATATTTTTAATGTTTATATCTATTAAGATTGGGACAGGATTAATAAATAAGTTTGAAAAAAGACAAATTGAAAATCAAAATTCTAGATTAGCACTTAGTCCACAGAAAGCAAGAACTATGGGTGCAGTTATGCACAGTATTCTTAAATATGCTGTGTATTTTGTTGGTATAGCTACAATATTATCAAATATATTTACAGGAATGTCATTAACATTTGCAAGTATGGGTGGTTTTGCAGTAGGTTTTGGAGCACAAAGTTTAGTAAAAGATCTTATAAATGGATTCTTTATATTATTTGAAGATCAATATGGTGTTGGTGATTATGTAACTATTGGAACATTTGATGGAATAATTGATAGTATAGGAATAAGAACTACAATACTTAAAGATTTCAATGGTGATTTACACTTGATTCCAAATGGAAGTATAACAGCAGTTACAAATCATTCTAGAAATAATATGAGATTTATGGTTGATGTATCTATAGCATATGAAGAAGACATAGATCATGCAATAGAAGTAATAGATAAAGCTTGTAAGAGTTTCCAAGAAGAACATAAAGAAGATGTTCCACAACCAATAGAAATATGGGGAGTTACTAAACTTGGAGATTCTGGAGTTAACATAAGAGTCGTTGGATTTAGTATTCCTATGAAACAGTGGTCTATGGAAAGAGCACTTAGAAAAGATATAAAAGAAACTTTAGATAAAGAAGGTATAGAAATTCCTTATAATAAAACTGAAATGATAATGAAGGAAGCATAATTAAAGGAGGTATAAGATTGATAGAAAATTTCGAATTAGGTGACATTGTGGAAATGAAAAAACAACACCCTTGTGGTGAAAAAAACTTTGAAATTACAAGAATTGGTGCAGATATAAAAATAAAATGTACTGGATGCGGAAGAATAATAATGATTCCGAGAAGTAAGTTTCAAAAGGGTGCAAAGAAAATAATTGAAAAAGCAGAAAGTTAATAAAAATTTCTTGAAAAAATAAATCTTTAATGTTAGAATTATAAATTGTAATCCCTGCTGTGCAAAGCACAGCCGTTTAGTCCGAGGGGAGGAGGTGAAAATAATGAGAAAGTACGAAACTATATTCATACAACACCCATCACTTGACGAAGAAGCTATAAAGGCTAACATCGAAAAGTTCAAAGGTGTAATCGAAAATGGTGGAGGAACTGTAGAAAACGTTGATGTTTGGGGTAAGAGAAAGCTTGCTTACGAAATCGCAAAGGTTAACGAAGGATTCTATACTTTAGTAGAATTTTCAGCAGACCCAGAATTACCAAAAGAATTAGAAAGAATATTCAGAATTACTGACGGTGTTATGAGACACATCGTAGTAAGAAAAGACGTGTAAGAGAGGTGATATTGTAATGAACAAGGTTATACTTTTAGGTAGACTTACAAAAGATCCTGAATTAAGATTTGCAGCTGGAACTGGAAATGCTGTTACAAGATTTTCAATTGCTGTTACAAGACAATTCAAGAGAGATGAAGCTGACTTTATCAACTGCGTAGCGTTTGGAAAAACAGCTGAGACAATAGCACAATATCTTACAAAAGGCAGCCAAATAGCTATTACTGGTAACATTAGAACTGGTAGTTATGATGCACAAGATGGTTCAAAAAGATACACTACTGATGTAGTTGTTGAAAGTTTTGAATTCGTTGGTGGCGGAAAAGGTGCCAATAATACTGGATCATTTAATGATGATTTCGGTAGCAATAATTCTGATTATTCAAAACCATCAAATGATTCATTTGGAGGTTTTGACGATGATATGACTCCGGTTGATGACGGAGACATGCCATTTTAATCTTTTTTAGGTAAGGAGGGAAATACAGTGAAAGAAAATAACAACAGAAGATCTGGCGGAAGAATGAGAAGATCTAAGAGAAAAGTTTGTGCTTTTTGTGTTGAAAAAGCTGAATCAATAGATTACAAAGACGTATCTAAGATCAGAAAGTACGTTACTGAAAGAGGAAAAATACTTCCAAGAAGAATTTCAGGAACATGTGCTAAACACCAAAGACAAGTAACTGAATCAATTAAGAGAGCTAGAAATATAGCTTTATTACCATTCACAACTGAATAGTAATAAGTTTAAAAAGAGTAAATTAGAATTAACTTCTACTTTACTCTTTTATTTTTATGAAAAATTCTCATTTTCTTGCATTAGTACTGGAAAAAATTTAAAATATACATACAAGGGTATTTAAGAGGTGAGGGTTTTGAAAAAGCGTAGTTTGAATATTATGGGTAATGTAAAGGTTATTGAAAATCTAAAAGCTCAATTACTTAGAGTAGTAGCAGATTTTTATACATTATTAACAAGAGGTAGTAATGTTGCAGAAGAAGCTATAGTTGAATGTATATCTAGCGCAATAATTATTCTTTATGTATTAGGGGATAAACTCGGTTACTCAGCATCTAAAATTGATGATGAAATAAAAAATAAGCTTGAATTTGGAATAAGAAGTGAAGACGAGATTGAAAGAGAAGGAAAGAGTTTAAGCAAGCTTAAAGAGTATATTTTAAAGAGAAGAGACTAATAATTAAATAGGAGGCGTTTTATGAATTTAAAATCATTAATTATAAAACTCATAAAACCAGTTGGACTAATTTTAGCTTCTTTAATATTATTTTTATTAGGCTATAATCAACTAGGATTATTGATTGCAATAATATATTTTATAGATAATTTTTATCAACTAAAAAATCTTTGGGAAAAAGAAGAGGATACAAATAAATTTACTAAAAATATAAATGAAGCAATAAAAGATAATTTGGCGAGTGAAATATTACCTATATCACTTATAGATGAAAATGGAATTATAAAATGGTGTAATGACATTTTCAATCAATTAGAAGCTAAAGACAATTTTATTGGAGAGAGTATACTTAGTGTCGCAAGAGGGCTTGATTTAAATAATATAATAAATGCAGAAAAAAATTTGCATCAAAGATTAAAACTAAATGGTAAACTTTACGATGTTTATAGTACTAAAATACTTAAAAATAATGAAGAATTATATTTAATATATTTTAATGATATAAGCGAATTTATAGGATTAGATACAACAAAAGAAAGTATAATGCTTATAGAAGTTGATAATCTTAACGAAGCTTTAGATACAACAGATGAATCTAATAAACCATTGGTAATAGCAGAAATAGACAGAGAAATAACTTCATATGTATATGGCTTAGAAGCTATGATAAAGAAGTATCAACCTAACATGTATATTGTATCTATTAAAGATAAATACATAGATGAAGAAATAAATAATAATTTTGAGCTTTTAAATAAAGTATCTAAAATTAATAAAGGTAATAAGTTAGAAATAACTTTAAGTGTTGGTATCGGAAGAGGCGGGATATCTCCATTAGAAAACTATAATTATGCAGAGTTTGCAAAAGAACTTGCATTAGGTAGAGGTGGAGATCAAGTTGTTATAAAAACAAATGAAGATATCAAGATATTTGGTGGAAACAGCAAGGAAATAGAAAAAAGAACTAGGGTTAGGGCAAGGGTTGTATCTCATGCTTTAAAAGAACTTATATATGAAAGCAGTAAAGTATTTATAATGGGTCATAAGAATCCTGATATGGACTGTTTTGGTTCAGCCATTGGACTTTCAAATGCTATAAAACAATTAGGAAAACCATGTAATATTATTTTAGATGATGATGTTGGGGCTATAGAATATTATTTAAGAGAATTGAAAAGTGATTCAAAATATGCTAATCTATTTGAAACATCAGAAGAAGCTATGAAGGAAATAGATGATGAATCTCTTCTAATAATTGTAGATGTACACAATAAAAGTTATGTTCACAATTTAACTTTTGTTGAAAATATAAAAAGAAAAGTTATAATAGATCATCATAGAAGAAGTGCTAATATAATAGAAGATACTCTTTTAAATTATATAGAGGTATATGCATCATCTACTTGTGAAATGATAACAGAAATAATTCAATATATGAATGATAAGCCAAATCTTTCAAAGCTTGAAGCTGAAGGATTACTTGCTGGTATTTATATGGATACGAAAGGTTTCTCATTTAAAACAGGTGTTAGAACCTTTGATGCTGCATCATTTTTAAGAAATAAAGGTGCAGAAACTACAGAAGTTAAAAAGATGTTTACTGATAATTTAACAGATTTTATACAAATTGCTGATATAATTAAATCAGCAAGTATTGATAATAAAATTGCAATTGCTACATGTCCACATGATGTTAAGGATACTGTTATAATTGCAAAATCAGCTGATGAATTATTAAATATATCTGGTATTCTAGCAAGCTTTGTTTTAGCAGATATTAATGGTGATATTTATATAAGTGCTAGATCACTTGGAGATATAAATGTTCAGGTTGTGCTAGAGGCTTTAGGTGGTGGTGGTCATATGAATATGGCAGGGGCTAAAATATCAAACAAATCAATAGACGAAGTCCTAATAGA
Organism: Clostridium sp.; assembly: GCF_034179595.1. Classification (GTDB taxonomy): domain Bacteria; phylum Bacillota; class Clostridia; order Clostridiales; family Clostridiaceae; genus Clostridium. The sequence continues at coordinate 9,470 of NZ_JAXFPT010000031.1, read as the reverse complement.
TTTAAAAGATGTAATAAAAAAATACTTAAGGGTGGGTGAATAAAATGAAAGTAATTTTATTAAAAGATGATAAGAAACTAGGAAAAAAGGGTGATGTTGTTAATGCATCAGATGGATATGCAAGAAACTACTTATTCCCAAAAAATATAGCTAAGGAAGCTACAGCAAATAATTTACACATTTTAAACAATCAAAAAGAAAATGAAAGAAAGCAAAAGCTTGCAGAACTTGAAGCAGCTCAAAAATTAGCAGCTGACTTAAAGGGAAAAGAAATAAAGATTGAAGGTAAAGCAGGAGATAATGGAAAGTTATTTGGAGCTATTACTAGCAAAGAAGTTGCAAAGAAAATAAAAGAATTATATAAGATAGATATCGATAAGAAGAAGATAGTTATGGATACAATAAAAGTAGCTGGAGGATATGAAATAGAAGTTAAATTATATCCTGAAGTATCAACAAAGATGAAAGTTATAATTGTTCCACAAGCTTAAGGAGGAATAGTATTGAAATTACGTGAGGAAATTGGATTCTTACAAGATGTAATTAAAGGAGATTTATCTTTAGAATCTCAAATAAATGTTTTATTTGATATATTAAAAAATGTATTAGATGAAGGTGCTGTTAGAGCTAGAACTGTAAAATTCAAATTAAAAGATTACGTAAGATCAACAAAACTTACTGAAAGAGCATATGCATTAAATATGATAGCTTCAGATGGGGCAGGAATAGAAGTTGTTCCACCAGAAGATAAAATCGGTGAAGTTCTTGAAGATACTGTAGTTTGGATATCAGAAGAAATAGCTAAAAGATATGTACAAAATCAAATAGAATCAAAAGTAGAAAAAGCTATAATGGAAAAGCAAGAAAAATACATCGATGAGATGAGATTATCCATTATAAAGAAAGAAAAAGGTAGCGAAAACCAAAAAACAGAAAAGAAGTATGAAGAACTTAAAGAACTAGATTCAAGAGTAACAAGCAAGAATATAATGAGTTTTTTAAGACCTGAAACTTTAGATGAAATTGTAGGTCAAGAAAGAGCTATAAAATCATTAATATCAAAGTTATCATCTCCATATCCTCAACATATAATCCTTTATGGACCACCAGGGGTTGGTAAAACTACAGCAGCTAGAATTGCATTAAATGCAGCTAAAGAATTAAACTTTACTCCATTTGATGATAAATCAAAGTTTGTTGAAGTAGATGGTACAACTTTAAGATGGGATCCAAGAGAAATTACAAACCCTTTATTAGGATCAGTTCATGATCCTATATATCAAGGTAGTAAGAGAGACCTAGCAGATATTGGTGTACCAGAACCAAAGCCAGGTTTAGTTACTGAAGCACATGGTGGAGTATTATTTATAGATGAAATAGGTGAACTTGATAATATACTTCAAAATAAATTATTAAAAGTATTAGAAGATAAGAGAGTTGAATTCTCATCATCATATTATGATCCAGATGATGATAAAACTCCAAAGTATATAAAATACTTATTTGAAAAAGGAGCTCCAGCTGATTTTGTATTAATTGGAGCAACAACAAGAGAACCAGGAGAAATAAATCCTGCACTTAGATCAAGATGTACAGAAGTTTATTTTGAACCATTAGGTGTTAAGGATATTGAAAATATAGTAAAGAATGCTGCAAAGAAGCTTGGAGTTTCTCTTGAAAAAGATGTTCCAGAATATATAAGTAGATTTACTATAGAAGGAAGAAAAGCTGTAAATATACTTACAGATGCTTATGGTTATGCTTTATATAAAAGAAAGAATGTACCAAAGAAACTTAAAATAACATTAAAAGATGTTGAAGAAGTGGTTTCTATAGGAAGATATACTCCATTTGAAAGAGTTAGTGATAACTCAACTTATGAGGTAGGCCATATCCATGGATTAGGAGTAAGTGGATTTATAGGATCAACAATAGAAATAGAAGCTGCTGCTTTCCCTGCTAAGAAAAAAGGTGCAGGAACAGTTAGATTTAATGAAACTGCTGGTAGCATGGCAAAGGATTCAGTTTATAATGCAGCATCTGTAATAAGAAAAATTACAGATAAAGATATAAAAGATTATGATATACATGTTAATGTTATTGGTGGCGGAAAGATAGATGGACCATCTGCAGGGGCTGCTATAACAGTATGTATAATAAGTGCATTATTAGAGAAGCCTTTAAGACAAGATGTTGCAATAACTGGAGAAATATCTTTAAGAGGATCAATTAAGCCAGTCGGTGGAATATTTGAAAAGATTTATGGTGCAAGAAGAAAAGGTATCAAACTTGTAATTGTACCAGAAGATAATAAAAATGATATTCCACAAGGATTAACAGATATAGAAGTAAAACCAGTTAAGACAATAGAAGAAGTAATGGATTTAGTATTCTAATTATTAAAGCGAAGAAGATGTCTAACATCTTCTTTGTTTTTTTGAAATAATAACGTATTTTCTAAAATAATTTGATATAATATGAGAAGAATGTTTGGAAGGAGGTATATAAATGGAAACAACCGTTAATAGAACACTACCACAGAGTATAGAAGCAGAACAATCAGTAATAGGTTCTATGATTATAGATAGAAGTGCAATAGCACAGGCAGCAGAAGGATTAGATGAAGAAGATTTTTATAGAGACAGTCATAAGGTATTATTTAAAAGTATAATTGATATGTTTAAAAAAGATATGGCTGTTGACTTAGTTACTGTATTAGAACATTTAAAGGCATCTGATACTCTTGATAGAGCTGGTGGTGTTACATACGTAACAGAAATAACTTCCTCTGTACCAACAACAGCTAACCTTGCATCATACATAAAAATTGTTCAAGAAAAATCAACTCTTAGAAAACTTATAAAAGCTTCTACTTCAATAATTGAAGAAAGCTATAATAAGCAAGGTGAAGTAGAAAATGTTTTAGATTCAGCAGAAAAGAGAATATTTGATATAGCAGAAAAGAGAACTGCAAGTGATTTTGAACCATTAAATCAAGTTCTTGAAAGAGGATTTATTGAAATAGAAAGATTATTTAATAATAAAGGTGAAATAACAGGAGTAGGATCTGGATTTATAGATTTAGATGCAAAAACTTCAGGTTTTCAAAAAGGTGATATGGTGCTGATTGCAGCAAGACCATCTATGGGAAAAACTACATTTGCACTAAATATTGCAGAACATGCTGCACTTAGAGAAGGAAAGAGTGTAGTAATATTTTCACTAGAAATGTCAAAAGAACAATTAGCATATAAATTATTATGTTCAGAAGCAAATGTTGATATGCTAAAGCTTAGAACAGGGACATTAGATGATAAAGATTGGGAAAATATCGCAAGGGCTACAGGACCTTTATCTAAAGCTAAAATATATATAGATGATACTGCAGGGGTTTCTGTAATGGAAATGAGATCTAAATGTAGAAGACTTAAAGTTGAGTATGGAATAGATTTAATTTTAATAGACTATCTTCAACTTATGTCAGGATCATCATCAGAGAGTAGACAACAAGAGGTATCAGAAATATCAAGATCTATAAAAGCTTTAGCTAAGGAAATGGAATGTCCAGTAATAGCTTTATCACAGCTATCTCGTGCACCAGAACAAAGAGCTGATCATAGACCTATGCTTTCTGACCTTAGAGAATCTGGTTCAATTGAACAAGATGCTGACCTTGTTATGTTTTTATATAGAGATGAATACTATAATAAAGAAACAGAAGATAAAAATGTAGGTGAATGCATAATAGCTAAACAAAGAAATGGTCCAGTTGGAACTGTTAAGCTTGCATGGCTTGGACAATTCAGTAAATTTGGTAATTTAGATTCAATACATCAAGAATAGAATTGTAAAATAAATTAAAGAAACTCACCAAACTTTAGGTGAGTTTCTTTATATAAAAAATAAATTTTAAAGTAAGGGGATTTTTATGAGTAAAAAGATAGGTTTTATAGGATGCGGAAATATGGGAGGTTCAATGCTTGGAGGATTAATAAATAAAAAGTTTGTAAGCAAAGAACAAATTTTTGTGTCAACTAAAAGTGAAAAATCTAGAGAAAAACTAGAAAAAAAATATGGGGTATTAGGTTTAAAAAATAATATAGATGTTGCAAAATATGCAGATATATTAATACTTGCAGTTAAACCTTATATGTATAAAGAAGTATTAGCTGAAATAAAGGCAGCTTTAAGAAAAGATCAAATTATAATAAGCATTGCAGCAGGAATAGATTTAAGTGATTTACATGAAATGATAGGTAAAGATTTTAAAATAGTTAAGACAATGCCTAATACGCCAGCATTAGTTGGTGAAGGAATGTCAGCTATATGTCCAAATGAAAATATAAATAAAATTGAGCTAGATTATATTTGCAAAATGTTTGAGGTGTTTGGCAAATATGAAATATTGGACGAAAAAGATTTTCATGCATTTATAGCATTATGTGGTTCATCACCTGCTTATGTATTTATGTTTATAGAAGCCATGGCAGATGCTGCAGTTAAACTTGGAATACCAAGAAATAAAGCATATAAGATGGCAGCACAAAGCGTCTTAGGCTCAGCTAAAATGGTATTAGAAACAGGAGAACATCCAGGAGTATTAAAGGATATGGTATGTTCACCAGGAGGTACAACTATAGAAGCTGTATGTGAACTTGAAAATAGTGGCTTTAGAAATTCTGTAATTAAGGCTATGGATAAGTGTGCTGAAAAATCTAAGAATATGTAAATAAGATAATATAAAAAAATTTAAATATTAATGTTGACAAAAAGGGTAAGATTATATATACTATAGTTAATGATAATCAATATCAATTTAAGAAGCGTAAGATAGTTGAATTGGTTACTAACTTGGACACATAAAAGACACATAAACATTAACTAAAAACTCCTCTTAATTATTAAAATTAAGGCGAAAAACTCTCAGAGGCCACAGATCTGAGAGTTTTTTTGTTGTTAATTTTATTTGTTATATACACGAACTATAAAATTAATTTTTTGAAAAATATTCGATAAATTATTGAATATTTTTTTGCCGTTTGTTACTATATTTATTGGAATTTATATTTCTTTAAATATAAATAATAAAGTTACAAAAATAAGATAAACTAAAAAGAAATTGGATTAGTGATTTAGAGGAGGCAAATAATATGTCAGCATTTATAGTAATAGGAGCTCAATGGGGAGACGAAGGAAAGGGAAAGATGACAGATTATCTTGCAGAAGATGCAGATTTTGTTGTTAGATTTCAAGGAGGAAACAATGCAGGTCATACTGTAGTAGTTGGAGATAAAGAATATAAACTTAGATTAATACCTTCAGGTATACTATATGATGATAAGACAAACGTTATTGGAAATGGAGTAGTTGTTGATCCAAAAGCATTATTTGAAGAAATAGAATATTTAGAAGGTGTTGGAGTAAAAATAACACCAGAGAAATTAATAATAAGTGATAGAGCACATCTTATAATGCCATATCATAAGGTTTTAGATAAGCTAAAAGAAAAAGCTAGAGGTAAAAATGATATAGGTACAACAGGTAGAGGAATTGGACCTTGTTATACAGATAAATTTGAAAGATGTGGTATAAGAGTTTGTGATCTTATGCATGAAAATGTATTTAGAGAAAAATTACAACAAAATATAGAAGCAAAAAATCCTTATATAACACAAATATTAGGTGGAGAACCTTTAAATTATGATGAAATATTAAATGAATATCTTAAGTTAGCTGAAAAATTAAGACCATTTGTTACTGATACATCAGTTAAAGTTTATGATGCTATAAAGGCAGATAAAAATGTACTATTTGAAGGTGCTCAAGGTATGTTACTTGATATTGATTATGGAACTTATCCATATGTAACATCATCAAATACAACAGCAGGTGGAGTTGCATCAGGTTCAGGTATAGGACCTAGAATGATAACAAATGCAGTAGGTATAGCTAAGGCTTATACTACAAGAGTTGGTAAAGGGCCTTTCCCAACAGAATTAGATAATGAAATTGGTGAATGGATAAGAGAAAAAGGACATGAATATGGAGTTAATACTGGAAGATCAAGAAGATGTGGATGGCTTGACCTTGTAATACTAAAAACTTCAGTAAGAGTTAGTGGTTTAACTTCACTTGCAGTTACAAAAATAGATACATTAGCAGGATTAGAGAAAATTAAAGTTTGTGTTGGATATAAATTTAATGGAGAAATTATTGATTACTTCCCAGCAAGTTTAGAAGATTTAGCATTATGCGAACCAGTTTATGAAGAATTTGATGGTTGGGATGATAGCGTATCAAATGCTAGAAGTTATGATGAACTTCCTGAAAATGCGAAAAAATATATACAAAGAATAGAAGAATTCACAGATACAAAGGTTTCAATAATTTCAGTTGGACCTAAAAGAGACCAAACTATGACAATAAAGGAAATTTAATTCCGACTATTTGACTTGACTTTAATAATTGAATAAAATATAATCTTTTTATAGATGATAATTATATGATTAAAATTATTAAGAGGTGAGTTAAATGATAACTAAGGATATGACAATCGGTGAAATAATTCGTAAAGATCCAACAAGAGCAGAAGTATTAATGGCTTTTGGAATGGGTTGTGTTGGATGCCCATCATCTCAAGCTGAAACTTTAGAAGAAGCAGCTGCAGTTCATGGATTAAACTTAGATGCTTTAGTAGAAGCTCTAAACAAAAAAAGCGAAATTTAATAAACATAAATGTAAGAGGACAGATAATTAAGAAATTAATTAATCTGTCCTTTTGTATTTATATGTAAAATTAACTAAAAGCACTCAAATTATATAATAATATTTTGTAAAATTTAATTTTAAAGAGAGTTTTAACATGGAAAGTTTATATAGATTAAGATAGGATTATATTATAAAAAATTTTGAGGTGAAGTAAATGGCTAAGGATTATACAAAACAATATGAAGTACTATATAGAGATGTAGATCGTAATTTAAAATGTAAATTATCAACTATGGTTGATATTTTCTGTGATGTTGGAAATGCACATGCGGAAAGTGTTGGAGATAGTATAGATTTTCAATTATCTCATGGATGCACATGGGTATTTTATAAATATGATATAACTATACGTAAGTATCCAAAATATAGGGACAAGCTAAATGTTACAACTATAGCAGTTGGATTTAAGAAATTTTATGCATTTAGAAAATACTTAATTAAAAATGAAGAAGGAGAAGTTCTTGCAGAAGCATTAGCATTATTCTTCTTAATAAATATAGAAAAAAGAAGACCAGCAAGAATACTTAAAGAACAATATAAATTCTATGGCGAAGATGGAGATATGGACAAAGCTCTAGAAATGGAAAAAATTCAAAAGATAGAAAAAGAAGATTATTATAAGGAATTCCAAATAAGATATAGTGATATAGATTCAAATAGCCATGTGAATAATGTTAAGTATATTGAATGGGCTATAGAATCTGTTCCAGAAGAAGTTATAAAAGATCATGAAATAAGTAGAATAAAGATAATATTTGAAAAAGAAACTACTTACGGAAATAAGATACATGTATCAGCTGAAATTAAAGAAAAAGATGGAGAGCTTGTTACATTACATAGAATAACTAATTTAGAAGGTCAAGAGTTAACTTTATTAGAGGCTCATTGGAGAAAAAGATCAGAAGAAAATTAATATATAAAATCGGCTACCACTTACGTGGTAGCCGATAATATTTACACAAAACTATTACATATTTTTAACTATAGAATTTACTGCAAAATATGCAGAACTCCAAGCCCATTGAAGATTAAAACCTCCACAATCACCATCAACATCTAAAAGTTCACCAGCAAAATAAAGATCTTTTACAATCTTAGATTCAAGAGTATTAGAATCTACCTCGTTAGTATCAATTCCACCAACAGTAACTTGAGCATTCTGAAATTCTTTAGTTCCAATACATTTAAATTTCCAATCCTTAAGTCTATTTATAAGTTCATTTTGATATTGCCAATCTAAATCAAAACAAGGTATATGAATGTTATCAACACCTATATCCTTAAGTAAAATAGGTATAAGTTTTTTATTAAGTACTCCTATTAATGAGTTAGATATGCTTCTGTGTGAAAACATAGATAAATGCCCATAAATGAAGTTGCTAACCTCATCTAAAATTTTATCTGGCATCATATCAACTTTTATCCACACATCTTCATTTTTATTTAAGCATCTAGAAACTGTGGATGAAATTTGAAGAATTGGGGGACCAGATATCCCGTAATCTGTGAATAAAATTTCTCCAAACTCTTCTCTAATAATTTTTTTATTAGAAATAAGAGATACTTTTCCATCAAACTTAATTCCAGATAATCCTTTAAGTCTAGGATAATCAAGTTTAAGTTGAACTATTCCAGGCATTAATTTAGTTACTTTATGTCCTAAATTTTCAGCCAATTTATGTCCAGATCCATCTGATCCAGTTTTAACTGCTGACTTTCCTCCACAACAAAGCAAAAGTTTTCTACAACTAAACTCATTAAATTCATCATTATCTGTGGATAATTTAAATTTATTTTTTTTGTGGATAGTTTTTACTTTGCAATTTGTGTATAAAGGAATATTTCTGTCTTCTATAGCTAATCTAAAAATATCCACAACTGATGAAGCTTGAAGAGATTGTGGATAAAGCTTATTATCTTCAAGTTCAATTATAGGTAATCCTAAAGATAAAAAGAAATTTCTTGTATCATCTATTGAAAAACTATTTAATGCGTTTATAAAAAAGTCTTTATTTGAACTATGATAATTTTTAAAAGGATAAGATATAGAAGAATTTGAAATATTACATCTCCCGTTACCAGTAGTTAGAATTTTTTTACCAACTCTATCTGTTCCTTCTACTATAGCAACATCTAATCCAAAGTCTTTAGCTAGTATTGCAGCCATAAGTCCTGAAGCACCACCACCGACTATTATTAAATCATGATATATCATATTTAAAATCTTCTCCTTATTTAATATTTTAAATAGATTCTACCACAGTAATAAATTTCATTAAAGCAAACATGAAAAAATAATAAGCTACAAAAAATGTAATATATATGTAGAAATTAGATTAATAGTAATAAAAATAAAAAAAATAAAAAAATATTTAAAAAAAGTGTTGACACTTAATTCGATTTTATGTAATATAGTCTATGTGATTAGCGCGAGATAGTTATCTAAAGATACGGAAGCGAAAATTACATAAGTTACTTAACATGGCTCCTTGGTCAAGCGGTTAAGACACCACCCTTTCACGGTGGTAACAGGGGTTCGATTCCCCTAGGAGTCACCATTATTTTTTATTTACTATGTGGGCGCATAGCTCAGCTGGGAGAGCACCTGCCTTACAAGCAGGGGGTCACAGGTTCGAACCCTGTTGTGCCCACCACATGAATTTAATACGGCTCAGTAGCTCAGTTGGTTAGAGTGCCAGCCT
>NZ_JAXFPT010000043.1:0-3120 GCF_034179595.1 Clostridium sp. | reverse complement strand
TTACTATTCGATTACGCTAGTAACAACTCCTGAACCTACAGTTCTTCCACCTTCTCTGATTGCGAATCTTAATCCTTCTTCCATAGCTACTGGGTGGATTAATTCAACGTTCATGTCGATGTGGTCTCCTGGCATTACCATTTCCATTCCTTCTGGTAACTTGATTGCTCCTGTTACGTCAGTTGTTCTGAAATAGAATTGTGGTCTGTATCCATCGAAGAATGGAGTGTGTCTTCCACCTTCTTCTTTTTTAAGTACGTATACTTGACCTACGAACTTCTTGTGTGGGTTTACTGATCCAACTTTTGCTAGAACTTGACCTCTTTCGATTTCTGTTCTTTGGATACCTCTTAATAATGCTCCTATGTTATCTCCAGCTTGCGCTTCGTCTAATAACTTTCTGAACATTTCGATTCCTGTTACAACTACTTTCTTAGTTTCTTCTTTGATACCTACGATTTCAACTTCGTCTCCAACGTGTAAGATACCTCTTTCAACTCTTCCTGTTGCAACTGTTCCTCTACCTGTGATTGTGAATACATCTTCTACTGGCATTAAGAATGGCTTATCTGTTGCTCTTTCTGGAGTTGGGATGTAGCTATCTACTGCTGCCATTAATTCGTCGATGCATGCTGTTGCTTCTGGATCTGTTGGGTTTTCTAATGCTCTTAAAGCTGATCCTGTTATTACTGGAATATCATCTCCTGGGAAGTTGTATTCGCTTAATAATTCTCTGATTTCCATTTCTACTAATTCTAATAATTCTTCGTCATCAACCATATCTGCTTTGTTTAAGAATACTACGATGTGGTCAACTCCAACTCTTGAAGCTAGTAGTATGTGTTCTCTTGTTTGTGGCATTGGACCATCTGCTGCTGAACAAACTAAGATAGCTCCATCCATTTGTGCTGCTCCTGTAATCATGTTCTTAACATAGTCAGCGTGTCCTGGACAGTCAACGTGAGCGTAGTGTCTGTTTTCTGTTTCGTATTCAACGTGAGCTGTGTTGATTGTGATTCCTCTTTCTTTTTCTTCTGGAGCCTTATCTATTTCATCATATTTGAATGATTCAGCGAATCCTTTGTTTGCTAATACTGTTGTAATAGCTGCTGTTAATGTAGTCTTACCGTGGTCTACGTGACCTATTGTTCCAATGTTAACGTGTGGTTTACTTCTTTCGAATTTTGCTTTTGACATTCTAAATTCCTCCTTATTACTCTAATAAACCTTGCCTAGTGTTTTGTACTTTTTTTATATTGGAACTCATGTTTAAAATTAGATCAACTGTTTATTATTATATTTATGTAATTTTCAGTGACCTCCAACAACATGAGCACTCATATTATTGAGTTTCTTTAATATACCAATTATAAAGTTTACTATCATTTTTTTTGTTTGTCAATAAAAATTAATTAGTTTATATCTAAGCATTTTTCAAGTTTTCTTTTTACTCTTTGTAATGCATTATCTATTGATTTTGCATGCCTATCTAAATCACATGCTATCTCTTGATATGATTTACCATCAAGATATGAATTTAGTACTTCTAATTCTAACCTAGATAATACTTTTTGTATTTCTTCTTCTATTCTATTTTTTTCTTCTTGACTTATAACGAGTTCTTCAGGATCTGTTATTTTAAATCCTGCCAATACATCTAACAGAGTTCTCTCTGATTCTTCTTCATATATTGGTTTATTTAAAGATACATAGGTGTTTAATGGAATATGCTTTTGTCTTGTTGCAGTTTTTATTGCTGTTATTATTTGTCTTGTAACACAAAGTTCTGCAAATGCTTTAAATGTTGAAAGCTTATCTGGATTAAAATCTCTTATAGCTTTATAAAGACCTATCATCCCCTCTTGATAAATATCTTCTTTATCAGCACCAATTAAGAAATAAGATTTTGCCTTTGTTCTTACAAAGCCTTCATATTTATTTATTAAATATTCTTGAGCCAATACATTTCCATTTTTAGCTTCTATTGCTATTTCTTTATCATCTTTTTTATCAAACTCTAAATCTTTCGTCATAGAATACCCACCATTCTCCACAATTTACCCCTAATATCTAACCTCTTATCATGATTTTTATTATACATTAGCAATTTAAATTAAGTCAACATATCAGCGACTTCTACGTAATTTCTCCAATTTAGTTAATATATCCTCATCAATATTATCTCCTAAATTATTCTTTTGAGAATTCATATTATTTTCTGCCTTTACTCTTATCTTACTTTCTAAGTTAATAACTTCATTGTAAAATTCTAACGAAGACATTCTTACAGCACCCCGTTGGAATATAGTTTGTTGCTCTAGCCAATCTGATGTAACCACATAAACTTCATATCTTCTACCAACAGAATGCACTTCTTTCTCTATATATGCATCAGCTGTTTCACCATCTTTGGTAAAAACTATAGATAGATTTTTGTTAATTTCTTCTTTGCTTTCTATATTACCTGCTACCTTATGTCCATCAAATACTAGTACTATTTTACAACCATTATAACTTCCATAATTGTGCAATATATCTATTAGTTTATTTCTAGCTCCATCAAAACTAGTATTTTTTAAATCTTTTAAATTTGGCCAAGAATTCAAAACATTATATCCATCTATAAATATAATTTTCACATCTCATCCCTCTTTTATTTTAATCTGCCTTTTAATACTTCATACATCATTATACCACCAGCAACTGATGCATTTAAAGAATTTATTTTTCCAATCATAGGAATTTTAACTAATTTGTCACACTTTTTAAGAGTTAATTTTGATATTCCTCTTCCTTCACTTCCTATTATTAGTGCACATGGTCCACTAAAATCTACCTCGTAACTATACTCTTTTCCTTCTATATCAGCACCATATACCCAGATACCTTTTTCTTTTAATTCATCTATTGTAGCGTTTATATTAGTTACTTTTGCTATTTTTACATGTTCTACAGCCCCAACAGATGATTTATATACAGTAGGAGTAACTCCAACATTTCTTCTCTTTGGAATTATAATACCATGTACTCCACATGTTTCCGCAGTTCTTATTATTGATCCTAAATTGTGTGGATCTTCTAATTCATCCAGTATAACTATAAATGGACTTTCTCCTTTTT
>NZ_JAXFPT010000019.1:0-4130 GCF_034179595.1 Clostridium sp. | reverse complement strand
AAAGTTAGAAGAACTCTAATTATAGATAAACTTTTGATGTAGTACCAGTACAAGAAAAGCTTAAACTATAACTATATTCAATTGAATAAATTGAGTATACATTATTTTTAGAGAGATTTCAAGCCTTTTAGTATTGCATAGTACTAATAGGCTTTTTTTAATGCTTATAGGTATTAGGTCATAAGGCTAAGGGAACATAGAAAAACCTTATAAAAAATAATCTATGGTTAGCCACCGACTAGAAAGCAGGCTCGGTGTTAAGTATTGCTTACTATATACTTAGCAACGTCAGAAGGGTACATATGACCTTTTTAAATATTATATGGGTTGGTTAGCTTAGGTTAGAAATAACGGACTTATAACAAGCTTTTAAGTGTATTCTATGGGCTAAGAGTAGAATATTAAAGTTATAAGATAACAAAGTAAGTAATAATACTAAGATACAATAGCGATATACAGTAGTATTATTTGTTTACCTCGAAAAACAGGGGTAAACTATACCCTAAAACGTGTCCATGCTCAACCAGTAGTATATATGAATCTTAATTAAAGTAAATACTATATTTAAAGTATAGAGTTGGATAGTAACTAAAGTTTAAATCAAGTAATAGAAAAACAGATAGAAAAGTAAGTAAAAGCTAGTAATAGCAAGGCTTACAGTAGATTTATAAATTTAAATAGAATTACATTCTAATAAGTAGAAGGATAGCAGAAAGTTAAAATTATAATTTCAATGGATAATGAATAAGATCCATGAAGTTGGACAATAATTATAATACCTTTTTTATTTTTTATTTTATTATAGATTTAATCTTATAATAATTACTCAAGTTAAGAGATAGCCTTAATTGGTTATCTTTTTTTATTTGGGCAACGGGGTATGCAAAAACGTAAATAATTATATTTTTATATCAATTTTGGATAAATCAAATTTTGCATTATCAAAATAATGAGGTGCAATTTTTTCTCGCCCTTGTATTAAGGGTACTTTAGTACCTGTTACTATTAGGTGACAAGGTGGAGTGTCAGCTTTATGGTGTCATCAATTTGGAGTTTTGTCATAAGTGTCATTCTTATTTGCAAATAATTTACTGAAACGAATTGAGATTTTTTAAAAATGACAAAGGTGTCAGATGATGACATTTAATTTTTGAAAGTGTCACTTCTCGGAACTGTTGAAAACACTAGCTTTAAGGGTGCTATGACAGTAATGACAATTATTATATTAACATTAGTAAAAAAATATATAAAATATATAGAATACAGTATATAACGTATAAAAAAGGGTCTATAAGAAAAGTGGTGTCAAATGTGACATTTGTGTCATCATTGTTTTTTCTTAGAATTATTGACAAATATTTGCAGTAGTAAGGCATAATTATATAGTATAATGTATATAGTGGTTAGCACTAGCACTTAGGTATTACTTAGGTGCTTTTTTTATTGCAATTTTTAAGATGTGAAAGAAGGTGAAATAATGAAGGTAAAAAGCAGAGTATTTTATTTTAATACGAACTGGAATGAGTATAACGAATTGGTATGTGCTTGTTTAGTTAGTAAAAAAATGTGCAATTGTAAAGAGTGCGAAGAACTGGAGTTAACATTGAAACCATTTGAAGACATTGAAGAAGTTGCAAGAAAAGCTAGAAAGTATAAGCGTGTTAACGGAAGAATGAGACAAATTGGTTAGGAGGTGAATATATATGCCAGCAGGAAGACCAAAGAAATGGAAAAGTCCTAAAGAGTTACAAGATCAGATAGATGCATTTTATGAATGGTGTGCAGCTAATGATAAAAGAATAACTGTTAGCAGATTAGCATGGTGGCTTGAAGTGGATAGAAATACGTTACTTAGATATGAGAAAGCTGATGAGTTTAATTGGTTGAGTAGTATAAGTGAAGAAGAAAGACAAGAATTCAGTCGCACGATTAAAGAAGCTAAGAGAAGGATAGAGAGTGAATATGAAGAATTGCTTTACACAAAAGGTTCTAATACTGGAGCAATATTCACGCTAAAGAATAACTATGGTTGGGTAGATAAGCAAGAGATAGTAAATGCTGATAAGAAATCTATTGGCGATATGACTGAAGAAGAACTTAATAGAAGATTAGAAGAGTTAAAGGGTTAATAGTATAGTATCAAAAAGTATACTTATGATACCTTTAAAATTCTAACGTAATTAAGCCATTTTTCAGGCATAAAATTGATAGAAAAAGTACCAAAAAAAGGTGTTGACATTTTGATACCTTGTTAATATAATATAACTAAGATGTGAAAATAAATCCCAGTCTATTGAGACGGGGGGAGGGTGAACTGGTTCTAATTTCGCATTAAAAAAGCCCTCACAAAAATTTTCACAAATTTTAAAAAACGAGGTGTCAAGATGTTATACTTTGCTTATCACAGAACAAGTACTGAAGAGCAACATTTAGATAGAGGTCTAAATGAAATAAATAAATATATTAAAGATAATGGAATTGAAGTTGTAAATATTTATACAGATCAATGTACTGGTAAAAACTTCAATAGACCAAATTATAAAAAGATGCTGGAAGACATGAAACTGGCAAAAAAGATTAATCCTAAAGAAAAGATTGCTTTAATTGTAACGGAGCTTGATAGACTTGGAAGAAATAAGCAACTTACTTTACTGGAAATCAGAAAAATGCAAAATGACGGTGTAAGGTTAATGGTATTAGAAATTCCTACTACTTTAACAGACTACAGTCATTTAAAGGATAACAACACGGCTTTAATGATGATGGAGACAATTAATAATATGCTAATTGAAATGTATGCATCATTTGCGCAAGCTGAATTAGAGAAAAAAGAGAAAAGACAAAAAGAGGGTATTGCTGCAAAGAAAGCGCGTGGCGAATGGGATGATTATGGCAGACCTAGAATTGTCAGTAAAGCTGATTTTGCAAAATACTATGAAAGAGTTTTAAGAAAAGAATTAAGACCTAAAGAAGTCATGGAATTATTAAACATTCCAAAACCTACTTACTATAGGTATGCAAAAGAATATAAGGAGAGTTTAGATGCTAACAAAGCAACAGAAAATAGAAATACTAGAACTTAGTAGACAAAAGAAAATACTGCAAGCTAGAAAATCATTCTGGTGTTTTTGTAAAGCGATTGCACCAGACTTCTATAAGGAAGATAGAGCTTATTTAAAAGACCTTGCAAATACTCTGCAAGATATTTATGAAGGCAATCTTATTAATCCGAAAACTAATAAACCTTATAAGAACCTTGCACTTTCAATTCCACCTAGACATGGAAAGTCAAGGACTGTAGGGCTTTTTACAGCGTGGATTATAGGCAAAAATATTCATAACAAAGTTATGACGTGTTCTTATAATGAAATAATAGGAACTGATTTTAGTAGAAACTGTAGAGATTTAATAACAGAAGAAAGAACTGATGAACTTGCAATTGTTTATACTGATATATTTCCCGATATTGAAATTAAAAAAGGAAATTCTAGTGTAAATAACTGGACTGTTAAAGGTGGATTTAATACCTACTATGGCGGTGGTTTTGGTTCTTCTTTTACTGGAAAAGGTGCTACAACTTTGATTGTAGATGATCCTATTAAAAATGCAGAAGAAGCTATGAATGATAACACTCTAGAAGGTATTTATACTCAATATACAGATACTTTGATGTCAAGAGTTGAAGGTGACGGAATTACTATTATTATTCAAACAAGATGGAGTAAAAAAGACCTTATAGGAAGGGTATTAAGTTCTGATAATGCTGATAGCTGGTATGAAGTTAGTTTAAAGGCTTATGATGGTAAAAAAATGCTATGTGATAGTATTTTGAATTATGAAAAATATCAAATGCTTAAAAATTCTATGAGTGATTTAATCTTTATGGCCAACTACAATCAGGTATGTATTGATGCAAAAGGTGCATTGTATCAGAAATTAAAACACTATGATGAAATTCCAAAAGATGAATACGGGAATAATGATTTTGAGAGTATAGTTGCTTTTTGTGATACAGCTGATAGAGGGGCTGACTACTTAGCTTTAGTAGTTGCAGGAGTTTATCAGAAAGAATTATATGTACTAGATATTCTTTATACTCAAGAACCTATGACTGTAACTGAAAATCTAGT
>NZ_JAXFPT010000023.1:0-16598 GCF_034179595.1 Clostridium sp. | reverse complement strand
ATTTCTAGAATTTTAAAGATAGATTCAGAAGAAGCTCTTAGAAAAAGTGTAGATAAATTTATAGCTAGGTTTTCTTTTATAGAATCTCAAATTATCAAAGAGGGTAATAATTTTAATAACGTATCTTTAGATTATATGAATGTATTGTGGGAAAAAGCAAAAAAAATAGAAAAATAGCGTCATAAAGAAGGAATTTAATCATTTTTGAAGAATAAGACTATGTAGTTGCTATAGCCAACATTAATTATGATATAAAAGTGTAGACTACAGGGTAAAGTGGTTATATAATAGGAGAATGTAGGTATAGTACATAATAAAAGTTAGATTTTATAAACTTAATATTAAGGAGGATGTAATAGTGAATAAATCAGAATTAATCACAACTATGTCAGAAAAAAGTAATTTAACAAAAAAAGATGCAGAAGCAGCATTAAAAGCATTTGTAGAAAGTGTTGAAGAAGCATTAGAAAATGGAGAAAAAGTTCAATTAGTTGGATTCGGAACTTTCGAAACTAGAGAAAGAGCTGCTAGAGAAGGAAGAAACCCAAGAACTAAAGAAACTATCCAAATACCAGCATCAACTGTTCCAGTATTTAAAGCTGGAAAAGACTTCAAAGAAAAAGTTAATAAGTAATTTTTCGAACCCGAGGAAACTCGGGTTCTTTTATAGAATTAAGTATTTAATATAAATTAAAAAAGGTGGATTAATATGAGACTAGATAAATATTTAAAGGTTTCAAGACTTATAAAAAGAAGAACTATTGCAAAGGAAGCATGTGAAAGTGAAAGAGTTTCTGTAAATGGAAAGATAGCTAAATCAGGAACTCAAATAAAAGAAGGCGATATAATAGAAATTACATTTGCAAATAAATCATTACGTGCTGAAGTATTAAATATAGCTGAACATGTTAGAAAAGAAGATGCAAAAGATATGTATAAAATATTAGAAGGTGCAGAAATAGAATAATTTTATAATAATCTTTGAGGTCATTAATTTAAGAATATAGAAATTAATAATTACATATATTTCTTAATAAGAGTAATGTCTAAAGGAGATTGTTTATGGAAAAGAAAAATGACATCTTACAGCCTAGTAAAAGCAATTTAGAATTACAAAATAGAAAAAAATTATCACTAACTGGTGTTAATGAAGTGATGAGTTTTGATGAAGAGAAGATAGTTCTTAATACTATGCTTGGAAAACTTAAAATTATTGGCCAAAATCTTAAGATGAATAAATTAGACGTGAAAAATGGGGATGTAATAATTGAAGGATATATTACGAGTATGGCTTATAGCAATAAAACTAAGAAAAAGCGTAGAAGAATAAATTTTAAAAAGCTTATAAGTAGGTAAAAAGTTATGCCGTTAGAGTTAGAAGTTCAATTTGATATTATATTTTATGCATTAGTATCTGGATTTATTTTGGGTATTTTTTATGATGTTTATAGAGTATTAAGAGGAAGAAGTGAACATATAATAATAATTATCATCCAAGATATTTTGTTTTGGATTTTATCAGCGCTAACCATATTTACATTTTTACTTTATACAAATTATGCTTTTTTAGGATCATATGTTTATTTATGTATGGGAGTAGCTTTATTTATATACTTAAAGTTATTTAGTAAAACAATATATAAATTTGAGAATATGATATTCTATGAGTCAAAAATTATATTAAGAAGAAGCTTTAAAAATATAACTTATCCCCTAAGAATAGTTTGGTCAAAAATTAATAATAAAAACTAATTTTAAATAAAAACTAAATATAATTAAAAATAACTTGAATTAAAACTTGAGAGTGTTTAAAATATATTTATAGAATTTAAAAATGAGGTACTATGGATGATAAAAAAGATAAAAGGGAAGAATTTAATAATCTTAGTACTATGTGCTATTTTTTTATTTGGTTTTATCAGACAAGAAAGAGCTATTAGAAGAATACAAGATACGATAACTCAAAAACATACTGAATTAGAGAAACTTAAAGAAAAAAATAAGCAGCTTGAGGAAGAAGTTAAAAGCGCTGATTCTGATGAGTACATTGAAACCTTAGCTAGAGAAAGACTTAACATGGTTAAGCCAGGAGAACAAGTCGTAAATGATAAAAAAGGTGACTCAGAATCTCAAAAGTAAGTTATTATCAATAATAACATATATATTTTATTTAAATTAAGGAGGATTCTTTTAAACATGACCTTAGAGGCAGGAAACATATTAGAGGGTACAGTGGTGAATATCACTAATTTTGGAGCTTTCGTAGAATTAGAAGGCGGAAAAACAGGTCTAGTTCATATATCAGAAGTAGCAGATTCTTTTGTAAAGGACATAAGACAACATTTAAAAGAACAAGATAAAGTTAAAGTTAAAGTTATATCAATTGACGATAATGGAAAGATAAGCTTATCAATAAAGCAAGCTGAAGTAAAGCCAAAAAAATCATCTAGACCAGCTGAGTTTGATTGGTCAAGTGAAAAGAAAAAAGCTAGCGGAAATTTTGAAGATAAGATTTCTAAGTTCTTAAAAGAAAGCGAAGAAAGAATGCAAGATGTTAAAAGACATCAAGACTTCAAAAGCAAAAATAGCAAAAAATCATTTTAAAAATGACATCATATAAATTTAATATATAAATCTATATAATAAAAAGCTTTTAGTATTAAACTAGAGGCTTTTTATTTTATATTATGAGGTATAAAATTATATTTGAATAACAAAAATACATTACGTAAAGCAAGGAAGAAAGAGCTTTTAAATTAGTTTATAAAAATAAAATCAAAATTAATGAAAATATTTTTAAAAAATATTGTTGACAATATTATTTTGATACTATATAATAACTATTGTCGTCGGGCGATGACATTAAAAAAACTTATGCCGAAGTGGCGGAACTGGCAGACGCACAGGACTTAAAATCCTGCGGTGGTTAAACACCGTACCGGTTCGATTCCGGTCTTCGGCACCAAAGATCTAAGTTTGACTTAGATCTTTTTTTGCGTATAAAGAATTCTATGAGTTGTAGTTAAAATAATACAAATTGTGATTTATATTTTTATACATAAAAAAATATATTAATATATAACAATTATTTATATATAACGACATTACATAGAAAAATAGATAAACTCATATAAAGCCTTTAAAAAAGAGATATTATATCAATTAATTAAATTTTTAAGATTATAAATAATATATCGAAAAATGATATTAAATATAGAAACTTAAAAATTTAATAGAATAATGTCCAACGAATCTTTAAACTAATTCCAAATATTTACATATATCGATTAGAATAGTTGTTATAATTTAATTACAAAATATGGAAATAGGGGGAAGGAAGATGCAGTATAGGCTTAATAGAGAAGTACTTAAAAATTTTAATGAGGAAGCAGAAAATAAAGTTGAAATAAAGAATGAACCTACAAAGTTAGCTATTATTTTTATGTCAGCTTTATTATTGAGTAGAGTTGCAATAATGATTGGAGAAGGAGATATATCTGGAGTTGCTCCATTTGGAATAGCTTTTTTAATCAGTGTGATCGCTAGTAGAGAACAAGGAAAAATAATAATAGCATCTATTGGGGCTTTAGTTGGTTATTTTACAATAAATACTACACTTAAAGATGGTTGGATGTATTTAGTAACTGTGCTTATGGTGCTAGGATATAGCATAGTAATAAATAAATTTCATAAAAGATTAAATGAAAAACATTTCTTCATTATAGTATTTTTGAGTTATATAGTTTATGGATTAGTAATAAGTAATTATGATATAGGAGTTAACATAACAATATCAGGGTTAAATACGATATTTACTCTTCCGGTATATTATGTTATAAAATATGGACTAAAATGTGTAAATGAATATAATACAAATTATTTCTTTAATATAGAAGAAGTAATAAGCATTTCAATAATAATATGTTTAATGATAGCTGGAATTGGTGAAATAGGTATCTATGGAATTGGAATAAGAAATATAGTATCTTTTGCAGCTGTAGTATCAATAGCATATATTGGAGGACCTGCAAATGGAGCTGCAATAGGAATTGCAATGGGTGTTATCATGGGAATTACTTCTGGAGATATGATAAGTGGTATAGGATTATATGGAAGTATAGGGCTAATAGTTGGATTATTTAAGGAAACAGGTAAGCTATTCTCATTTTTATCATCTATAATGATTTATTTAATTCTTTTATTATATTCTCAAGGATTACATATGGAAGGTATTATAGAAATATTAATAGGGGGATTTATTTTCTTAATTATTCCTAAGAAAATATTAAACTTATTAGAAGCTGAAATATGTCAAGAAGCCAAAATGAATGCTATAAATGAGGGACATTTAACACAGGTTAAAAATGAATTCTCAAGAAAAGTAAAAGGATTTGGAAGTGCTTTAAATATATTGTCAACATCGTTAAATAGTATATCAGATAATAATAAACTACAATATAAAAATAGAAGTACAGCCTTAGTTGAAAATCTAGGAGATAGAGTATGTAGTTCATGTTCACAAAGTTATAAATGTTGGGAAAAAGAATTTAATCAAACATATACAGCTTTTCGTGATTTATTAAAAGGGAGAGAAGATGGAAGAGACCATTTCCCTATGGAGCTTGAAAAGAAGTGTATAAGAAAATC
The DNA here is from genome assembly GCF_034179595.1 of Clostridium sp. Lineage (GTDB taxonomy): Bacteria > Bacillota > Clostridia > Clostridiales > Clostridiaceae > Clostridium. Next base: position 11,951 of record NZ_JAXFPT010000023.1, on the reverse strand, counting down.
AGAACTTATAAGAAATTCAGAAGACCTATTGAATATACTAAATGCTAATGAAATAACAAGAAGAAAATTAGAAGAGGGTAGAAAACTTGTAGCAAATCACATAAAAAATGTTTCTAGTAATTTAGATAATATGGTTAATGATTTTAAACGTGATGTTACATGGTGTGCAGAATTAGAGAGAATAATAAGAAAAGAGCTTAATAAAAATTCAGTAAAATATAAAGAGATATTCTGCTTTACAGATAAAGGCGGAAGAATGAATATAAAGGTTAGTATGGAGAATTGTTCATGTGGAACGTACTGCATAAAAAACCTGCTTCCTGTAGTTAATGAAATAGTAAGAACTCCAATGATGATTAGTGAGGAAGGGTGTAGAATTCAACCTAATAATAAGGATTGCGCTATATTCTTGAAAGAAATGCCAAGATATAAGGTTGTTTCTTATGCAGGTATGAGAATAAAAGAAGGAGAACAACAAACAGGTGATACTTATTCTTTTGGAAAATTAGAAGGTGGACAATATATAACATTGTTAAGTGATGGAATGGGATCAGGACCAGAAGCTGGAAGAGAGAGTAAGATAACAGTTGATTTAGTTGAAAAGTTCATTGAAGAAGGATTTGGTGTTGAAACTGCATTAAATACAGTAAATTCAATAATGAAAATGAAATTTGAAGAAGATGAAAAATTCTCTACATTAGATTTAAATATAATAGATTTATATACTGGTAAAGCATCATTTTATAAAGTTGGTGCAGCAGCTAGTTTTATAAAAAGAGGAAATAAAATAAAGAAAATATCATCTAACATGCCTCCTTTTGGATTAGTGGACAAGGTGGAAGTTGAAGGTACAGAAGAAAGAATTAAAAATGGAGATATAATAATAACATTAAGTGATGGAGTATTAGATGTTGATAAAAAAGGCGTTGGAAATTCTGCATGGCTTGAAGAATATCTTGTTAAAAAAGGAAGTGATCCTAAGGAACTTGTTTTAGATATATTAGAATACTCTAAAGAAATTAATAAAGGTATAAAAGATGATATGACTATTGTTGTGTCTAAAGTTTATTCTGTATATTAGAATATGTTTATGCAAATAATAAAAGCTGGCTTTTAGCTAGCTTTTTTTATTTAGTGTTAAAAAATACATAATATTAATGTATTATATAAGTAAATAGTTATACATAGGATGTGAAAATAGTGATTAATGATTTCATAAATTATATAGAAGAAAATAACCTTTTAAAGAAAGGTGATAAAGTATTAGTTGGACTTTCAGGAGGTCCAGATTCAGTGTGTTTATTACACTTATTACATACTATAAAACAAAAATATTCTTTAGAAATTGGAGCAGCTCATATTAATCATATGATTAGGGGGAAAGAAGCATTAGAAGATGAAAGATATGCTAAAAATCTTTGCAAAAAGCTAGGGATAAACTTTTACAGTATAAGAATTGAGATCGAAAAAATAGCAAAAGAAAGAGGTATATCTACTGAAACAGCTGGAAGAGATGAGCGTTATGCATTTTTCAATAAAATAAGTAATGAAAATGGATATACAAAGATTGCTACAGCTCATAATGCAAATGATCAGGCAGAAACTATAATAATGAGAATGATGAGGGGGACTGGTCTTGAAGGATTAGGAGGAATTCCTGTTATTAGAGATGGAAAATATATAAGACCGATATTATTCTTAGAAAGAGGATACATAGAAAAATATTGTATAGATAATGATTTAAAGCCTAGAATTGATAAGACAAATCTAGAAAACATATACAGTAGAAATAAAATTAGATTAGATATACTTCCTTATATGAAGGAAAACTTTAATAAGGATGTAGTTAAAGCTATAAATAGAATGAGTTTATTGCTTCAAGAAGATAATGAATTTATTAATAGTGAGGCTAAAAAAGCTTTTAGCAAGTATTGTATAGTAAAAAAAGATGAAATAATAATAAATAAGGAATTATTTGATAAAGAAAAGGCTATAATTACTAGAGTGATAAGAAAAGCTTTAACTACAATTTCAAATAGTACTTATGATTTTGAAATGAAACATATAAAAGAAGTTATAGAGCTTAAAGATATAGGAACAAATAAAAGGATAGATTTACCTAATGGAATTTACGCTAAGAATATATATGGAGAAATATATTTAAAAAAGAAGGAAGCTTTAATAAAAAGAGATAATGAAATTTCGGAAATAAAATTAAGTAAACAAGAGTTAGATGGATTAAAAATAGATTTTTTAGGGTGCAGTATAGAATTTAATATAAAATTAAAAGAAAAAAACTTAAAATTTAACAATAATGACTTAATTAAGTATTTTGATTATGATAAAATTAATGAGGATGTTATTATAAGAAAAAGAAAAAATGGAGATAAAATGATACCTTTAGGTATGAATGGGAGTAAAAAAATAAAAGATATATTTATTAATATGAAAATACCTAAAGATTACAGAGATAATATTCCTATAATTGAGTTTGATAATGAAATTGCTTGGTTATTAGGTGTTAAAACATCTGAGACATTTAAAGTAACAAATAAAACAAAAAGAATTATTAAAATAATATGTAAAAGAGAGGATTTATAATAATGAATAAGGATATAAAAGAGATATTATTTGATGAATATAAGTTAGGTCAAAAGGTTAAAGAACTAGGCAGTAGAATAAGTGAAGATTATAAAGGGAAAGATTTACTTGTAGTTGGGGTTTTAAAAGGTTCTGTATTATTTGCATCAGATCTTATTAAAAATATTACGATACCTTGTGAAATAGATTTTATGGCTGTATCAAGTTATGGTGATTCAACAGAATCTTCAGGCGTTGTAAGGATATTAAAAGATTTAGATCATAGCATAGAAGGAAAACACGTACTATTAGTCGAAGATATAGTTGATAGTGGAATAACATTAAATTATCTTCTAAAGTACTTAAAGGCAAGAAGAGCTAAGAGTATTGAAATTATATCTTTATTAAATAAACCAGATAGAAGAAAAGTAGATATAAATGTTAAATATATAGGCTTTGAAGTTCCTAATGAATTTATAGTTGGATATGGAATTGATTATGCTGAAAAATATAGAAATCTACCTTATGTAGGTGTATTAAAAGAAGAAATATATAACAAATAAAAAAACAAATAATTGAATATATTGTATTAAATAGAAAATTATGTTAAAATTTAAAAAATCATAAAGAGAGGGGGGCCTTGAATGAAAAAATATTCAAGTGCAGCTGTATGGATTGTTACCCTAGCAGTACTGATTTTTGCATCAGTAGCCTTATGGGAAACAGGAGGCAAATCTGATACGATCTCATATAGTTCTTTCCAACAAAAGTGGAAATCTAATGAAATAACTAGCATATATGTACGTGAAGATGATATGACGATAGAAGGTGTAATGAATAATAATCAAAAGTTTACAACATATGCACCTGAATCTATGATTACAAATTTAGTTAGTGAAAATCCTAAGAATAATGTAAAAATAGAATTTGAAAAACCTTCAAATAGCGGGGCATGGTTATCTATTATACCAACAGTACTTATGGTTGTATTATTCTTAGTACTTTTATTTGTAATGACACAACAATCTCAAGGTGGCGGCGGTGGCCGAGGAGTAATGAATTTTGGGAAAAATAGAGCTAAGGTAGCTTCTCCGGATGCTAAGAAGGTAACATTTAAAGATGTTGCTGGAGCTGATGAAGAAAAACAAGAGTTAGAAGAAATAGTTGATTTCTTAAAAGAACCAACAAAATATACTCAAATGGGAGCTAGAATACCAAAAGGAGTTCTTTTAGTAGGGCCTCCTGGAACAGGTAAAACTTTATTAGCTAAAGCAATAGCAGGTGAAGCAGGTGTACCATTCTTTAGTATATCAGGTTCAGATTTTGTTGAAATGTTTGTTGGTGTTGGTGCATCAAGAGTTAGAGATCTTTTTGCAGATGCTAAGAAAAATGCGCCATGTATAGTATTTATAGATGAAATAGATGCTGTAGGTAGACAAAGAGGAGCAGGTCTTGGTGGAGGCCATGATGAAAGAGAACAAACTCTTAATCAATTGCTTGTTGAGATGGATGGTTTTGGAATGAATGAAGGAATCATAATGATTGCAGCAACTAATAGACCAGACATTTTAGACCCAGCATTATTAAGACCTGGTAGATTTGATAGACAAATAGTTGTAGGAGCACCTGATGTTAAAGGTAGAGAAGAAATATTAAAAGTTCATACAAGAAAGAAACCTTTAGCTGATGATGTTAAATTAGATGTATTAGCAAAAAGAACACCTGGTTTTGCAGGTGCAGATTTAGAAAATCTTACTAATGAAGCAGCATTACTTGCAGTTAGAAGAGGAGATAAATCTATAACTATGTTAGATATGGAAGAAGCTATAACTAGAGTAATAGCTGGTCCAGAAAAGAAGAGCAGAGTTATTAGTGAAAAAGATAGAAAACTTACTGCTTATCATGAAGCAGGGCATGCAGTTGTAATGAGATCATTAAAATACTCAGATCCAGTTCATGAAATTAGTATAATACCAAGAGGTAGAGCTGGTGGATACACTATGCATTTACCAGATGAAGATAGATCATATACTTCAAAACTTAGATTAAAAGATGATATGGTAGGTCTTTTAGGTGGAAGAGTTGCAGAAAAGCTTATTCTTGGAGATATAAGTACTGGAGCTAAAAATGATATAGATAGAGCTAGTGCAATTGCTAGAAGTATGGTTATGGAATATGGAATGAGTGATAAGCTTGGAACAATTTCATATGGAGCAGATCAAAATGAAGTATTCCTTGGAAGAGAACTTGGAAGAGGTAGAAACTTCTCAGAAGAAATAGGAGCTGAAATCGATAAAGAAGTTAAGAACTTTATTGACGAAGCTTATGTGAGAGCAGAAGCTATACTTAGAGAAAATATGAATAAGTTACATGCTGTTGCTAAAGCACTTTTAGAAAAAGAAAAAATAGAAGGTTCAGAATTTGAACAAATATTTAATGAAGCATAATTAGAAAAAGATTCTGTAAAATCAGAATCTTTTTTTTGTTTATAGCAAAAATATAAGTGTTATAACGAATTATAAATAAAAAATATTAAATTATATTCGATAAAATGTTTCCAAAAGTGGATATTAAATGGTATATTATTAATATGTAAGGTATAATAAAGATAAATGTATATTGAAAATTAAATTAAGAAATGGGGTTATATAGATGGAAAGCGATATAAAGATAGCTCAACAAGCTAATATGGAACATATAACAAAAATAGCAGATAAGCTAAATTTAAGTGAAGATGATATAGAATTATATGGTAAATATAAATGTAAAATATCATTAGAAGCATTAAAGGAAAAGCAAAAAAATAAAGACGGAAAACTTGTTTTAGTAACAGCTATAAATCCGACACCAGCAGGAGAAGGAAAATCTACAGTTACAGTAGGTCTTGGAGATGCATTAAGAAAGATGGGTAAAAATTCAATTATAGCTATGAGAGAACCATCACTTGGTCCTGTGTTTGGTATAAAAGGAGGAGCAGCAGGTGGAGGTTATGCTCAAGTTGTACCGATGGAAGATATAAACTTACACTTCACTGGCGATATGCATGCAATTACATCAGCTAATAATTTATTAGCAGCTTGTATAGATAATCATATACATCAAGGAAATAGCTTAAGAATTGATTCAAGAAGAATAATTTTTAAAAGAGTTATGGATATGAATGATAGAGCATTAAGACATGTTGTTGTAGGACTTGGCGGAAAAGTAAATGGCTTCTTAAGAGAAGATGGATTTATGATAACTGTAGCATCAGAAATAATGGCAATATTATGTTTAGCTAAAGATTTAAGTGATTTAAAAGAAAGAATGGGAAATATATTAATTGCTTATAATTTAGATGGTGAACCTGTATATGCAAAAGAATTAGGTGTTCAAGGTGCTATGGCATTATTAATGAAAGATGCAATAAAACCTAATCTTGTTCAAACTTTAGAAAATACTCCAGCTATAATTCATGGAGGACCTTTTGCAAATATTGCTCATGGATGTAATTCAGTTATAGCAACAAAGCTTGCATTAAAGCTTAGCGATATAGTAGTAACAGAAGCAGGTTTTGGAGCAGACCTTGGTGCAGAAAAATTCTTAGATATTAAATGTAGATATGGTGAATTAAAACCTGATTGCGTAGTTATAGTTGCAACTATAAGAGCATTAAAACATCACGGTGGAGTAAAGAAAGATGAATTAAATATACCAAATGTTGAAGCTTTAAAATTAGGTATTTCAAATCTAGAAAAGCAAATAGAAAATATTGAAAAATATAATGTACCAATAGTTGTTGCTATAAATAAATTTACTTCAGATAGCGAAGAAGAAGTTCAATTTATAAAAGATTTCTGTAGAGAAAAAGGAGTTAGAGTTGCACTTTCAGATGTTTGGGCAAAAGGTGGAGAAGGTGGCCTAGAACTAGGTGCTGAAGTAGTAGATATACTAGAAAATGAAAAATCAAATTTTGAAGTTTTATATGATGTAAATGATAGTATTGAAGAAAAAATTAATAGCATAGCATCAGAGATATATGGAGCAAATGGTGTAAATTATACAGTTCAAGCTAAAAAGCAAATAGCTGAACTTAAAAAGTTTAATTTAGATAAGCTTCCAATATGTATGGCAAAAACTCAATATTCATTATCAGATAATCCAAGTCTTTTAGGAAGACCAGAAAATTTTGATATAACTGTAAAAGAAGTTAGAATCTCAAATGGAGCGGGCTTTATAGTTGTATTAACAGGAGATATTATGACAATGCCAGGACTTCCAAAAGTTCCAGCAGCTAATAGAATGGATATATTAGATGATGGAGAGATTGTAGGGCTATTCTAAACTATTTGTAAACTCTTGACAAATAGTACTGAATTGTTAAAATTATATTAGTTTATTAGAAAAAGCAGCTGTGTTTTAAGCTGCTTTTAACTATATTAAGGTGGTGTTTTTATGATTTTGCTTATTGATGTAGGGAACACAAACATCGTTTTAGGAATTCACAAAGATGATGAATATATAGCTAGTTGGAGAATATCAACAGATGCAAAAAAGACATCTGATGAGTACAGTGTACAAGTTATGCAATTATTCTCTCAATATAATTTAAATCCAAAGGAAGTTGAGGGTGTAATAATATCATCAGTAGTTCCTAATATAATGCATTCATTAGAAAATATGATAAGAAAATGTTTCTGCAAGGAACCTATAGTAGTAGGTCCTGGAATAAAAACAGGAATAAATATAAAATATGATAATCCTAAAGAAGTTGGAGCAGATAGAATTGTTAATGCTGTAGCCACTTTTGAGTTATATAAAAAGCCAAATATAATAATTGATTTTGGTACTGCAACAACATTTTGTGCAATAACAGAAAAGGGAGACTATTTAGGAGGCTGTATTGTTCCAGGTGTAAGAATTGCATCAGATGCATTATTTGAAAGAGCAGCAAAATTACCAAGGATAGAACTTGAAGTACCTAATAATATTATATGTAAGAGCACGATTGTTAGTATGCAAGCAGGTATTTTATATGGATATATTGGGCAAGTTGAATATATAGTAAAGAAAATGAAAAATGAAATGAAAAACAAATGTAGTGAAGAACCTATAGTTATTGCTACAGGTGGACTTGCAAATTTAATTGCAAAAGAAACTAATGTAATAGATATAGTTGATAGTGATTTAACGTTAGAAGGATTAAGAATAATATACAATAAGAATAGGGAGTAATACTCAAGGAAATGAAAATAGGAAATATAGAATTCAAAAACAATGTATTTCTAGCTCCTATGGCAGGAGTAACAGATATATCATTTAGAGGTCTTTGTAAGGAACAAGGATGTGGGTTAGTTTATACTGAAATGGTTAGTGCAAAAGCATTATATTATGGAAGTGATAATACTAAAAAACTTCTTAGAATTTCAGAAGAAGAAAAACCAGTTGCTGTACAGATATTTGGAAATGATTCTGATATTATGGCAAAGGTAGTTGAAGAAAACTTTAATAGTAGAGATGATATTTGTATTATAGATGTAAATATGGGATGTCCAGCCCCTAAAATTGTTAAAAATGGAGAAGGATCAGCTCTTATGAAAGATCCTAAATTAGCAGCTGAAATTATAAAAAAATTAAAAGCAGTTTCATCAAAGCCTGTAACTGCAAAATTTAGAAGAGGATTTGATGATGATAATTTAAATGCAGTTGAATTTGCACTAGCATTAGAAGATGCAGGAGCAGATGCTATAGCGATACATGGTAGAACTAGAAAGCAGATGTATGAAGGAAAAGCAGACTGGAACATAATAAAAGAAATTAAAGAGAAGGTTAATATACCTGTAATAGGTAATGGAGATGTATTTACACCTGAAGATGCTTTGAATATGAAAAAACTTACTAATTGTGACGCTATAATGGTTGCTAGAGGAAGCATGGGAAATCCATGGATTTTCAAACAAATACAAAGGGTTCTTGAAGGAAAAGAATTAAAAGAAATAACTCCAGAAGAAAAAATAGATATGTGTATAAGACATTATGAATTAGCAATAAAAAATGATGGATACCATAAAGCTATAAGAGAAATGAGAAAACATGCATCATGGTATATAAAAGGTCTTCCTAAATGTACAGAATTAAGAAATAAAATGAATATATTAGAAGATAGTGATGCTGTTATGAAATTATTATTAGATTATAAAGATGAATTAAAGGGTTTAAATATAAATATATAGAAATTAATATTTAAGTGAAATAATCTTTTTAAAAAGTTACAGTATATTAAAATATATTATGATAAAAAATGTATTATTATAGTAAAGGGATTATATAATAGAACTATACAATTGAAAACATTTTAAAAGCCTAGATTTATTGACATATCATAGGCACTGCTTTATAATATTTTAAATGAATTTGAATATTTATTATAGGGCCTTAACTCTTTAATAGAGTTAGAATATTAAATTTAAATATAAACCAGGAAAGGTTATTAAAGGGGAGTTAAGTATGAGCGAACAAAAAAAATTTGTAATGACTTACGAAGGTGTTAAAAAACTTGAAAACGAGTTAGAATATTTAAAAACAGTTAAAAGAAAAGAAATTACAGAAAAAATAAAGGTAGCATTAGGATACGGAGACTTAAGTGAAAACTCAGAATACGATGAAGCAAAGAACGAGCAAGCTTTCACAGAAGGAAGAATCATTCAATTAGAAAACATGCTTAAAAATGCTGAAGTTGTAGATGAAGCAGAAGTACCATCAGATGTTGTTTCAGTAGGAGCAAGAGTAAAGGTTAAAGATTATGACTTTGACGAAGAGGTTATATATACAATAGTAGGTTCAGCTGAAGCTGACCCAATGGAATTTAAGATTTCAAATGAATCACCAGTAGGTTCAGGACTTATAGGTAAAAAGGTTGGAGATATAGTTGAAATATCAGTACCAGACGGAGTAAGTAAATACGAAATCTTAGAAATAAGTAGAGCGTAACGGAGGGATAATAAATGTCAACTGACGAAATGAATGTACAGGAATTAGAAGCACAGTTAAGTGAACAAGAAACACTTAGAAGAGAAAAGTTAGCTGAATTACAAGCTGCAGGTAAGGATCCATTTGATGTATATAAAGTAGAAAGAACTCATAGTTCAGAACAAGTTAAAGAAAACTATGATGAATTAGAAGGAAAAACTGTAACTGTAGCAGGAAGAATTATGTCAAAGAGAGGACAAGGAAAAGTTGTATTCTCAGACATTCACGATAGAGATGGTAAAATCCAATTATTCATCAAGATAGATGCAGTTGGAGAAGATAAATTAAAAGAATACAAGAGTTTTGACTTAGGTGACTGGGTTGTTGCTACTGGTGAAGTTTTCACAACTAGAACTGGAGAAGTTTCAGTTAAAGTTTCAAGCTTTGAATTAACTTCTAAGTCATTAAAGCCACTACCAGAAAAATTCCATGGATTAAAAGATCCAGATTTAAGATATAGACAAAGAGAAGTAGACATAATTACAAATCCAGAAGTAAAAGATACTTTCATAAAGAGATCAAGAATAATAACAGCAATGAGAGAATTCTTAGATAACAGAGGATTCTTAGAAGTTGAAACACCAATTTTATCACCAATCGCAGGTGGAGCAGCTGCTAAGCCATTTGTAACACATCATAATACATTAGATATTGATATGTTTTTAAGAATAGCACCAGAATTATATCTTAAGAGATTAATAGTTGCTGGATTTGAAAAAGTTTATGAAATCGGAAGAAACTTCAGAAATGAAGGTATGTCAGTAAGACATAATCCAGAATTTACAGCTATTGAATTATATGAAGCTTATGCAGATTATAATGATATGATGGATATAACTGAAAATATGGTTGCTTATATATGTGAAAAGGTTAATGGAACTACTAAAGTTACATACCAAGGAACTGAAATAGACTTTAAGCCACCATGGAGAAGAGTAACAATGGTTGACGTTGTTAAAGAACACGCTGGTATAGATTTCAATGAAATAAAGACAGATGAAGAAGCTCAAGCTATTGCTAAGGAAAAACATTTAGAATTCCCAAAACCTTTAGATAAAGTAACTAAGGGTGAAGTTTTAAATGCTTTATATGAAGAATTTGGTGAAGCTAAGATGATTCAACCAACATTTGTTATGGATTATCCAGTAGAAAACTCTCCACTTACTAAGAAGAAGAGAGGAAATGATGCATTTACTGAAAGATTCGAAGTTTTCGTATTTGGTAGAGAATTAGGTAATGCATATTCAGAATTAAATGACCCAATAGTTCAAAGACAAAGATTTGAACAACAAGCTAAAGCAAGAGAATACGGAGATGATGAAGCATACGTAATGGATGAAGCATTCATGAGTGCTTTAGAAACAGGTATGCCTCCAACAGGTGGACTTGGAATAGGTATTGATAGATTAATAATGTTCTTAACTGATTCACCATCAATTAGAGACGTTATACTATTCCCAACAATGAAACCAATAAACTAATTTTAAAAAAGAGTATCTTGAAAAAGATGCTCTTTAATTATTTTTACTAAAAAATAAAAAAATTAAAAAAAAATAGTTGCAATTTAATTTTAAAATGATATAATATCAATGTAGCAAATATTCCGCGATAGCTCAATGGTGGAGCATTCGGCTGTTAACCGACAGGTTGGAGGTTCGAGTCCTCTTCGCGGAGCCACTTTTATTTTAAAAATAAAATATTTGTTATATAAAAAATATTCCGCGATAGCTCAATGGTGGAGCATTCGGCTGTTAACCGACAGGTTGGAGGTTCGAGTCCTCTTCGCGGAGCCATTTTTATTTTAAAAATAAAATATTTGTTATGTAAAAATATTCCGCGATAGCTCAATGGTGGAGCATTCGGCTGTTAACCGACAGGTTGGAGGTTCGAGTCCTCTTCGCGGAGCCATTTTTATTTTAAAAGAAGAGTTTTGCAAGAATAGAGATAATCTATTTTTACAAAACTCTTTTGTTTTATAGCATAAATTTTATTTATCTATAAATTTTAGCAAAGTGATGGCTTAGCTAAGAAGAATAAAGTTACATTCTTAAATATAGTTCTTGGATCTAAAGCTGTTGCAAAAATGTCTTCTATATAAGCTTCTACACAGAATTCTTCACATAAATCAGGAACCAATTCGATATCTTGGTTATCACAATTAACAGCTATTCCGCTTATAGTTTTTTGTATTGGATCTCCATTTTCGTCGAGTATATTAACTACTACATTAGGTTGATAGTCAAGATTTTCAAATTTAGGATAAACAACTATAAACACAGAGAATGGAATAGAATAATGTGCTGAGTGAACTGATTGAATATCTACATCACCTGTATAAACTACTTTTTGATTTAAGAAACCTT
>NZ_JAXFPT010000018.1:0-20423 GCF_034179595.1 Clostridium sp. | reverse complement strand
CTTATGTTAAGTTCAATAATACCAATATTTATACCATTACAGGCTTATGCATGGGGAGGAGATATACAGTTTGATGATAGTAATCATAAAACTGCACATTTTTTAAGTGATACATATCAAAATTATTATAGCAAAAATAACTATACAAACATTGTATAGTTATTTTCTATGCTTCTATATTATATAGTCTTTATTTTTCAGTCCTTATTTAAAAATCGTAATTAATGAAATTATTATGTTAACAAATACAAATCCACATCCAAATATAAATACAAAGTTGCTACACTTAGTGATAGTCATTGCTTTAGCGTATAAACTCATTGATCTTAATATTTCTCTTACAAAAGCAAATAATCCACATACAAATACTATCATAATTAAAATTTTTAGATTAACCATATTCATGTTCATAACTATATCTAACTTACCCATATACACATCACACCCCTCTATAAAATATATATGACATTACATATTTAATTAATCCTTTTTCATAAAAAAAATTATGTAAGTTATTTAGAACAATAAAAAATAGTAAGTACACCTAAAATTAATCTGCATACTTACTATATAATTAATTATTTTTCTTTATCCTTTAGATGCTCATCTACTTTTTCTAGATAATCCGTTTGCTCTACTATATTTTCTTCAAAGTTTTTTACAGCACCCTTTGTAAAGTTTCCGACTATATAAGGATTTACTTTTCCATTTAACTTACTTTTAGACAATCCAATCACCTCATAATTAGTTTTCCATAAGATTGTCTATATATTCATTATAACTCTTTTATTGCTTCTGAAATAACGTCTGCTAAATCTTCAGCTTGTGGCACAAAGCCTAATTTATCTATAAAAGCATGTGTAACCCCTTTATATCTATAACAAGTTACATCAACACCTGCATCTTGAAGTTGTTTTGCATAAAATTCTGTTTGAATTCTTAGTCCATCAAATTCTGCTCCAACTAAAATAGCTTTTGGTAAATTATTATGTGATTTAGCTAACATTGGACTAACATATGGATTATAAATTAAATTCTTATCTTTAAGATAACTTGTAGTTATAGGATCATCTTCAATAATTTCAGGTTTACCTAATTTAGTAAATACTCTAAGCTTACTTTCAAGCTCTGGTGCTATTTTAATCATATCTTCTGTCCATTTATATCCTGAAACAGAAGCATCTCCTCTAGCTACAGCTGGATAGATTAATATTTGCATTGCTACCATAGGAATATTTTCATCTCTAGCTTTTAAAGATACTACTGCTGCATAATTTCCTCCAGCACTATCACCAGCAATTGAAATCTTAGTATTATCTATACCATACTTTTCTGCATTTTCATATATATGCTTTACTGCACAATAGTTATCATTTAATCCATTAGGGAATGGCTTTTCTGGTGCTAATGAATAATCAACATTAAACACTACACAATTAGCTTTTTCTGCAATCAATTTACAGAAATTTTCTACTACATACGTAGTTCCACCAATCCAACCTCCGCCATGGAAAAATACTAATGCCTTATTATTCTTTTTATTTTCTAAATGTCTTGGATAATAACGCCATAATCCAACTTCATTTCCACTATCATTTATAGTTTCAAACTTTGTATAGATTTCTAAAGTATTCAGATTATAATTTGCAAAACCCATGCTATCTCTAATCTCAGAAACTATATCATCTAAAGACTTTTTCTTTTTTGTGTCTTCTTTATCTTCATTTTTTTGATTAAAATTTCCTACCCAATGACCATCAATTATTTCTTTTTCACAAGGATCTAAATAGCCTTCTCTCTCTTCTCCTGGACTTGGCTTTAATATTATTTTTAGCCCATCATTTTCAATTTCTCTTGTTTCCTTCTTTAAGATTTCTAAATATTCTATTGGATACTTTCTCATAAACCCCTATCTCCCCAAAAATAAATATTAAAGATACAATAAAAGTTGTACCTTTAGTATTTATTTTTCCACTCATCATAAAGCTTTGCAGTATCTCTTTTTTGTATTTTTAAATCTTCTTTTTCAAATAAATTCTCAGTAATATTTTTAAATAATATATCCTTAATTTCTTCATCTTTAAGTAAGATATCATAAAGTTTACTCTTATTTACAAGTTCAAAGAATTTTTCTAATTCAAGACTTCTATCTTCTATATTTTCTAAGTCATTAGATTTAATATCATAATTCATTATATCTAATTTTAATATATCTTTTAATATACTAAAGTCTTCATCTTTAATATCAACAACATTATTTATTGCATTTACAAGCTCACAAATACATACATTATCTTCGCAATCGCATATAGACTTAAGTTCTTTTAAATCTCTTATGCTATCACTCATATAATTTTCTATCTCACACTTATAATTTTTGATTTCTTTTATCTCTTCTAAGAAAAGCTTTTTATTTATAGGCATACCTGTTATATTTGATAGTGCCATATTTACCCCACACCAAACTAAACCTTCCTTATTAGAAACCTCTTCTAAATACTCATATCTTCTATTTGAATTTATATATATTAATTTAGTCCTTTTATCAAAATTTATTATATTTTCACCAAGCTTTAAGCCTTTAATATCTTTTAAATTTTTATCATAATTGCTTACATTTGCAATAAAAATACTATAAAATATCCCCTCTTCTATATCCTTTATTCCCTCTAAACCAATATCATAAACTACTTCTATAAATGCATTTATAATACTGGATAATACCCTATTATTTAATATATGAACCCTGCTCCATACCCTATTTATCTCGTCTTCATGTGCATTAAAGAATTTTTCTAAATATTCTTTTTCATTATCTTCTATTGAAGCTATACTTTCTAAATCATTATCTATTATATCTCTACATATACTAAATTTTGATGGTATATTATATCTTATACATTCTAACTTCCCATCAAATATTTCTCTAAAATACTCTGTATCTACTACTTCTGCATTGCATAAAACAATAACCTTCATATTATATCTTTCTATAAGCTCATTAATTAATCCTGTTACTATATTATATTTTTCAAGCATTTTATATTTAGAATATGAATCTTCCTTATTTTCTAATGCATCTAAACTGCAAGAATCACAATTTATTTTATTAGTTATAGGAGATATTCTCTCAAAATCATCAAATACAAATATTGAACCTTTTTTTATATCCTTTAATGAATAATCACGTTTTAATATAGTAAATAATATTTCACCAACAACAGGTATTAGTTTTATTAGTTTTAATAAGTTATACCTATAAGTCTTATCTAAATTTTCACACAGAGATTTTATATTGCTCATAACCTCGGTTTTTGTTGATATTCCAAAACATGAAATATTATAAACATTCTTACGATTATATTTTAAATATTCATCTAAGAATTTTTTTAGATTATAAGTCTTTCCAGAACCAGAGTATCCTGTTATTAAAAAACATCTTTTTTTCTCTTCCTCTAAATACTTATATAAGCCTTTAAATAACTTATTATCGCTATTTCTTAAATCTTTATCATTTTTCCTTATACTATCATGTCCCCATAAAGCTAGAATAAAAATACATAAAGAAATAATTGATAAAAGTATAATAATTTTAAATATAGAAATTAGATTATTCTCATAAAATACTCTAATATTACGTGCTATATCTTCATTAAAAAATGAATCAATTATAACACCTATAGATTTTCTAATAGTTTTTGTATTATAGCTTACTAATATAATTGCTAGTATAGTAGGAATCATAACTAATGCATTTATAATTTTATTTCTAAATTTCACTTTAAATATCCCTACCTTTGAATATAAAATCATTACTATATCTTTTATATTCAAATTCAAAGTTTAAGTTTACAGTTAAAAATAAATAAGGCATATCAAAGTTTTTAACCAACCTTAATATACCTTATCCTTTTAATTAAAAACTAACCTTTATAAGTTTTCACCATTTGATTTTATAACTTCTTTATACCAATTAAAGCTTTTTTTCTTAAATCTATTTAAAGTTCCAGTACCATCATTATTTTTATCAACATATATAAAGCCATAACGCTTTTTCATTTCTCCAGTACCTGCACTTACAAGGTCAATACATCCCCAAGGAGTATATCCCATAAGTTCAACTCCATCTCCAATAGCTTCTTTCATTTGTTCAATATGTGCCTTTAGATAATTAATTCTATAATCATCATTAATTGAGCCATCTTTTTCAACTACATCAACTGCACCTAATCCATTTTCAACAACCATTAGTGGAATTTGATATCTGTTATAGATTTTATTTAATGTAATCCTTAATCCTACAGGATCAATTTGCCATCCCCAATCACTAGCTTCTAAATATGGATTTCTTAATCCCATTGATAAATTTCCACCTGTTTGTTCTACATTTGGATCATTGCTTACACAGTTAGACATATAGTATGAGAAAGTATAGAAATCAACACATCCATTTTTAAGAGTTTCTAAATCTCCCTCTTCCATCTTTATTTGTATATCATTTTCTCTAAAGAAACGCTTAGCAAATCCCGAATATTCTCCTCTTACATGAACATCTCCACATAAATAATTAGAGAATTCTTCTTGCCTTTCTGCTAATAATACATCTTGTGGGTTACAAGTGTATGGATATTGAGCACCATATGCTATCATACATCCAACTTTAAAATCTTTATTTATTGAGTGAGCAAGTTGTACTGCTTTAGCACTTGCAACAAATTGATGGTGAAGTGCTTGGAAACATTCTTGCTTATGATCTTTTTCAGATGGTCCAAACTTTAATTCTCTTATATCATCAAACATAAGTCCAGCTCCCATAAATGCAGCGGCAGGTCCATGAGTTAAGATATTTATTTCATTAAATGTTAGCCAGTATTTAACTGTGTCTTTATATCTATTAAATATAGTTTTGCAATATCTTAAATAACAATCTATAGTTTCTCTTCCTAACCATCCATTATACTTTTTAGTTAATTCAAATGGAGTTTCATAGTGAGAAATTGTTACTAATGGTTCTATATTATATTTCTTTAATTCTGCAAAGACATTATCATAAAATTTTAATCCTTCTTCATTTGGCTCTAATTCATCACCATTTGGAAAGATTCTTGTCCAGTTTATAGACATTCTAAATGTTTTAAATCCCATTTCAGCAAAAAGTGCTATATCTTCTTTATATCTATGATAAAAATCTATAGCTTCATGACTTGGATAGTATGTGTTATCTTCAAGTTCTGGAGTTATTCTTCTAGCAATTGTATGAGTTCCTCCTGTCATAACATCTGCTGTACTTAATCCTTTTCCTCCTTCTCTATATCCGCCTTCAAATTGATTTGCAGCAGTTGCTCCACCCCATAAAAAATTCTCTGGAAATTTAATATCTGTTTTCATAATCCTTCCTCCAACCCTCTTATATATATTTGTAAAAATCATAAAAAATAAAAGTCTTAATTAATATAAAAATTTGATTTAATCATTAATTAAGCTTTTATACTATTAATATAAATCTTTTCCCATAAAATGTAAATAATTTATAAATTTCTCTTATAGAGCATAAAAAGAACGTTTAAATAAATCAAACGTTCTTTTTTAGTAATTTTATAAATAAAGTCTCGTTTCAAGTCTTCTATCATATTCTGACCATGTTCCACTTTCAGTTTTTTCTTTTACTTGAGTTATCTTATTCATTGTTGCATCTATTGAATCTGCAAAATTTACTATAAATGCTTCTTCCATTTTAGCTTCTCTTGGAGAACCATACTCTAATTTTCCATGATGTTGAGTTATACATCCTTTTATTCTGTAAACAAAATCTTCACTAAACTTTTCTGGATTTTTTC
Organism: Clostridium sp.; assembly: GCF_034179595.1. Taxonomy (GTDB): domain Bacteria; phylum Bacillota; class Clostridia; order Clostridiales; family Clostridiaceae; genus Clostridium. The sequence goes on along the minus strand of NZ_JAXFPT010000018.1, from coordinate 14,586 downwards.
TAACAGCTTCATCAATCATTTGAACTCCAATTACAATATGACCTTCCATTTCACCTCTAAGTGTATATTTAAAAGGACCATCATAATAAAGTTCATATATTTTTCCTATATCATGAAGTTTTGCTGCAAGCATTGCTATTTCACTTCTTCTACAATCATATCTATCACAAAGAACAGATGTTAAATGCATAACATTTAATGTATGTTCTGCAAGACCTCCAATATAATTGTGGTGCATTGATACTCCACCTATACCTCTTTTAAACTTATCTAAAAATTCTTCATCTTTAAAGAAATAATCATTTAAAGCTTTTCCTTCTTCTGATGTTACATAAGCTCTTGTATATTCTTCAATTTCATTCATTATTTCTTCAATTGGACGTTTCACAGTTGGAAGATAATCTGATGCATTATATTCTGATACAAATTCAAACTTCTTAACATCTAAATTTATATCACGAGTTCCCTCAACCTCTAATACCTTACCTTCTTTGATTTCATTGTTTTTTGTATGTATATTAGCTTTTATTTCTCCACTTTTATCAGCTAGCATACAAACTGTTTTAGATGCATCTTTATAGATAATTTTCATTACCATTAAAGATAACTTTACAGTTTCTCCACTTTTTATATCACATAAAAAATTCTCTTTTGAATCCATAATTCCCTCCAATTTATCTTTATTTTATTTAAATTAGTATATGTAAAAATTTATTATTTATATTTTAGACTAATCAATTATAACAAACTTTCAGCTTAACAAAAATAAGAAAACTTTTTAGCCTTTATATAAAACTTACTTTTAAAACTAATTTTCTTAAAATATTTCCAATCTATACTGTAAATATAAACTAAGGTGTTATAAATGTTTCTATATTATTGATAAACTCCTAATTTAAAGTTATAATATACTGTCTTTTTAAATTTAAGCATATGGAGGAATTTTATCTATGGAAAAGAATTTAAACCTTACAGAAGGTCCTATTACAAAAAAGCTTCTAGCTCTTTCATTACCTATAATGGGTACTTCTTTTATTCAAATGGCTTATAACATGATAGATATGATATGGGTAGGTAGGGTTGGAAGTTCTGCTGTTGCAGCTGTAGGAACTGCTGGATTTTTCACTTGGCTTGCTATGGCATTTGTTATTGTTTCAAAGACAGGTGCTGAAATAAAGGTAGCTCAAAGTGTTGGAAAACAAGATTATTATGAAGCTAAAAATTATATTAAAGCAGCACTTCAGCTAAACATAATTTTAGGAATTTTATACTCTTTAGTTATAGTATTCTTTAGACATCCTTTAGTTGGATTTTTTAAACTTGGAGATAAAACTGTTATAAATATGGCTGAAACCTTCTTAATAGCAATTGTTTTTGGTCTACCATTTTATTTTATTAATCCTGTATTTACTTCAATTTTCAATGCTCTTGGCGATAGTAAAATGCCTTTCTTTATAAACACGTGTGGTCTTATTGTAAATATTATCTTAGATCCTATATTTATATTTGGATTTGGAAGCTTTAAAGGGCTTGGCGTTTTAGGAGCTGCTATTGCAACAGTTATTGCTCAAATAGTTGTTTCTTTATTATTTATAATAAACATATTAAGAAGTAAACAAGATTATTTAAAGGTTAATATCTTAAAAGGACTTGATTTAATATACATAAAAACAATATGCAATATAGGTATACCTACAGCTTGTCAAAATGGTTTATTTACAGTTTTTGCAATGATAATCGGTAGAATTATAGCTGTATGGGGACCCGTTCCTATTGCAGTACAAAAGGTTGGTTCTCAAATTGAATCTATATCTTGGATGACTGCTGAAGGACTAGCTATTGCACTTGGTGCTTTTGTTGGGCAAAACTTTGGTGCTAAAAAATACGATAGAATATTAAAAGGATATATTACAGTACTTGCAATTTCTTTAGGTATTGGAGTCTTTGCTTCTATATTACTTATATTCTTTGGAAGTTCTATTTTCTCAATCTTTATACCTGAACCTGATGCAATAATACAAGGTACATCTTACCTTAAAATACTTGGATATTCACAGATATTTATGTGTATAGAAATCACTACATCTGGTGTATTTAATGGAGTTTCAAAAACTTATATTCCATCATTAATAAGTATAGTACTAACAGGAGCTAGAGTTCCTTTATCATACATATTATCTAAGCCTGAAATATTAGGAATAGATGGTGTATGGTGGTCAATAAGTTTAAGTAGTATCCTAAAAGGACTTTTAATACTTATTATATTAATAGTTTCATATAAATCTGATAGATTATTTAATAAAAACTAAATATAAAAGGGCCTTTCAAAAAATGAAAGGCCCTTTTATTTAAATTTTGATACCTTATAAATTAATTATTTTCAACATTACAATTACTTTTATTATCTTTTTTGTCTTCCTTTTTATCTTCTTTATCTTCTTTCTTGTCTTTACAATCTTTTATTTTTTTATCTTCTTTTTTATCGCAAGGTCCTTTTGGTCCTTCTGGTGCACAAGGTCCTTCTGCTCCTCCTGGTCCTTTAGGTCCATGATGTTCTTTATCATCATGCTTATCTTTGGATTTATTAGGACACTTGCATCCTTCCTTTTCTTTTTTATCCTTTTTGTCTTTTTTAGAATCTTTTACTTTGTCTTCTTTGTCTTTACATTTTTTAGATTTACTCCATGGGAAATTAACATCAGTATTTGCACTACTTTCAACATCAGTTTTTTTATTTTCTTGCTTTTCTTCAATAGCTTTATCGTTACTTTTGATAGTTGCTGCATTTACAATGCCAGTTGTTGATAATTGAGTTACTAATGTAGTAGCCACAACAAAAAAGACTTTCGAAAATTTCTTCATATGTACCTCCTAAACATCATATTATTATTTACACACAACTATATTTCCCAAAAATCTTAAAATATATATATTTTCAAACAAAATTTCTTAAAAAATTATAACTAAAACAAAAAAGCTAGGCTTAATGCCTAGCTTATATACATTATATCTTTTTAACAAATTCTGATTTTAATTGCATAGCTCCAAAGCCATCAATTTTACAATCAATATTGTGATCTCCTTCAACTAAACGGATATTTTTAACCTTTGTACCCTTCTTTAATGCTGAAGAAGCTCCTTTTACTTTAAGATCTTTTATTATTGTTACAGAATCACCATCACTTAATATGTTTCCGTTTGAATCTTTAACAACAAGTACATCTTCATTGTTTTCTGCTTCCATTTCTGCATTCCATTCGTAAGCACATTCTGGGCAAACTAAAAGATTTCCGTCTTCATAAGTATATTCTGAATTACATTTTGGACAATTTGGTAAATTCATTATCTAATTTCCTCCATTCGTTCTGATAGGCTTATATAATATCATAGTCTTTTGTTTTTTACAATTTTTAATCGCTATAAATTATAATAATGATTTTTCTTCAAACTTACCGATTACTTCAACTGTTGGTTGTACATTTACAAATGCATCTGGATCTATGTCTAAGATATTCTTTCTAACGAAGAATAATTCATGTTTTGATAATACTATAACTACAGAACTTACAGGCTTATTTGTGTAAGCTCCATGTAAGTTATCATTAACTGTTACACCATGAGTATAGTTTTTTAGAAGATACTCAACAACTTCTTTTTCTTTTCTTGTAAATATAGTTACAGTTAATTTATATTGTTGAATATAAAGCATATCAATAATTCTTGTAGTTGCATATATAGATATCAAGCTATAAAGTGCAAGTTCCCAACCATAAACTATTCCTGCAATTGATACTATGATACCGTTAAGTACTAATACTAATTGTCCAACGGATTTTCCTGTTAACTTTTGTACAACAAGGACTATAATGTCTGTTCCTCCAGTAGAGAATCCAAGTCTAAAACAAATTCCAACTCCAGCTCCAGTTAAAACGCCACCAAAAATTGCAGCTAAAAGAGGATTGCTTGTAATAACAATTACTGGAACTAACTTGATGAAAAATGAAGATGCTATTACTGTAAGTAATGTATAAAAAGTAAACTTCTTACCAAGCTTTCTCCATGATAAATAAACAAGTGGTAAATTAATTATTAAAACCCAAGCTGCAATACTTATATTTAAATTTAAGAAATTCTCACATATTGATGATAATAACTGTGATAAACCTGTAACTCCACCTGAATATATATGTGCAGGAGTTAAAAACATATTTACTCCGATACCAGATAACAGTCCAAAAAATATAATAGCTACTATTCTATATAATATTTTTTTCTTCATAAAATACCCCCTTAATATTATTTTTCTTATAATTTAATTATATACTTATTAGTATAAACATTAATGTTTTTTCTATAAATTATCTTTATATATTATAAACACTATGTTAATTAACTAAATATACCCTGTACAAGTTATAGAACAATTCTATGGAAAAATAATATTAAAGTCAACAATAACACAGCATAAATTTATATATTTTTTATTAAATTTACCCATTTCTATTGGAAAATAAAAAGCCCTAAGTTTAAACTTAGGGTTTAATACTATACACCTACTGTTGAGTTTCTATCAGTATCTGAATTGTTTTGAATTTTTCTTAAAATAAATCTGCTTACTTGACCTGCAACTAATATATTTAAGAAAAATGCAGCACAGAAATTTCTTGGCCATCTTATAAAGAATTCTCTTGCTATAATAGATAAGTTATCCCCACCAAGTAGTCCTCCTATAAATGTCATAATTAAAGACATGCAAGTTACTATAAAGAAACAATTGAAAAGAATCATTGCATTAACACTATCCTTTTCTCCACTAAATTTTGCAAGTAGCATTCCATTAATTTTCCCAACAACTGCACCTTCAAGTATGAAAGCTATAATAAATGTTATAGGAAAAGCCTTTAAGCATATCATCATTATTTCTTTATCAAATCTCCCATGGTGTATAGAAATATTAAGCATTCCCATAAAGAACACCATAATGAAGCACATACATACTCCAAAAATAATACCTTCTTTTTTATTTCTTGGCATAATATCCTCCTAAAATATAAATTTTATTTTAATGATTTTTATAAATTAAAATCTGTCTTTTTAATGGACAAGTTGCATTATAGCACAAAAAATTTTTTCGTGTAAGAATTTTTTCGTGTAAGAATTTTTTACACTTCCTACTCATTTGTCCCTATATCCAGCATCATTTCAAAGTAATAATTTCCAATACCTTAGAACATATTGTTACCTTTCCGACAATACTTGACATATTTAATTATTATAAATAAAATATATAGCATGCTATATATTTTATGGAGGTAGTTTTAATGCAAGAAGACATCCAACCCCAAACAGGTATACTTATTAAAAATATAAGTAATATAATTTCAACAGAATTAAATAATAATCTTAAACCTTACAATATAACAGGTGTCCAAGCAAGAGTATTATTTTACATTAATCACAATTCACATAAAGGTAATATATTTCAAAAAGATATACAAAATCATTTAAAGCTTACAAATCCAACCGTAACTGGAATTGTTCAAAGATTAGAAGAAAAACAATTAATCAAGCGTTTTACAAGTGATGAAGATAGTCGCTATAAATGTCATGTATTAACTGATAAAGGTCTTGATGTTGTAAAAAGCCTTTCTGATTTTGCAACAAATAAAGTGGAAAAGCGTATATTAAATGGTTTTTCTAAAGATGAGATACAAATGTTCACATCACTTCTTTTAAGAGTACTTAGTAATTTAGAAAAATAATTATTTCTAACCTAAAATAATATCTAGAAGTTAAACTGTTAATTCTAAATTTATCATATATAAATAAAAAATAAAGAGAGGATGAAACAAATGATAAAGAAATTATTTTCTTACTTAGGGCAATATAAAAAGCATATCTATCTTGCAGCTTTATTTGCTACACTTGAAGCTATGTTTGAATTATTAATCCCACTTGTTATGGCAAAAATCGTTGATGATGCTATTCCAAGTAAAAGTATGCCTTATACAATAAAACTTGGTGTTTTAATGATTTGTATGGCCCTTATTTCTTATACCTTTGGTATGCTTTTATCAAAGCATGCAGCACTTGCAGGTCAAGGGCTTGGAGCTAATCTTAGAGAAGCTGAATATATAAAAATTCAAGATTATTCTTTCAAAAATATTGAAAAATTCAGTACTGCTTCTTTAATTACTCGTTTAACTACAGACGTTACAGCTATCCAAAATGCAGTTACTATAGGTTCAAAACTTTTAGTTAGAGCACCTATAATGCTTATCTTTGCAATGTTCTTAACTATAATGATAAGTGCAAAATTAGCATTAATATTTGCAGTATCATTACCAATACTAGTAATCTTCCTTATTTTATTAATAAAAAATGTTGGACCTATGTTTGGTAAAATGCAAGGTAAAGTTGATATTATGAACACTATAGTTCAAGAAAACTTAATAGGTGTTAGAGTTGTAAAATCCTTTGTTAGAGCCACAAAGGAAATAGCTAAATTTGAAAAAGGTACTGAGGATTTAAGAGAAACTGCAACTAAAGCATATGGACTTACAGTTCTTGCTATGCCAGTTATGCAAATCCTTATTTATGGTACAATGGTAGCTATTTTATGGTTCGGTGGAAATATGGTTTACGCTGGAACTATGGCAGTTGGTGAGCTTACAAGCTTTTTAACTTACTCAACTCAAATTCTTGTAGCACTTATGCTTGTTGCTATGTCACTTATGATGATTTCTCGTTCAATAGCATCTGTAAAACGTATAATTGAAGTTTTAGAAGAAAAACCAGATATTGTTGATGGTGCTAAAGCTGTTTCAACAGTTAAAAACGGAGATATAGAATTTAAAAATGTATCATTTAAATATGAAGACGACAATGAAGAATTCGATTTAACAAATATAAATATTTCTATTAAGTCTGGAGAAACAATAGGTATTATTGGAGGAACTGGTTCTGCAAAGACAAGCTTAGTTCAACTTATTCCAAGACTTTATGATGTAAATCAAGGTGAAGTATTAGTAGGTGGAGTTAATGTTAAAGATTATAAATTAGAAACTTTACGTAATGAAGTTTCTATGGTTCTTCAAAAGAATACTTTATTCTCAGGAACTATTAGAGAAAATCTTATGTGGGGTAATGAAAATGCTACTCAAGAACAAATCGATGCTGCATGTAAAGCTGCATGTGTAGATGAGTTCTTAGATAGACTTCCTGGAGGTTTAGATATGGATTTAGGCCAAGGTGGAGCTAATGTTTCTGGAGGTCAAAAGCAAAGATTATGTATAGCAAGAGCTATATTAAAAGAACCTAAAGTATTAATTCTTGATGATAGTACAAGCGCTGTTGATACTGCTACTGATGCTAAAATCAGAAAAGCGTTCAGAGAAGATTTAGCAAATACAACTAAAATTATAATAGCTCAAAGAGTTAATTCAGTATGTGATGCAGATAAGATCATTGTTATGGATGATGGTCATATAGTAGCAGTTGGAACTCATGATGAACTTATGAAGAGCTGTTTAATTTATCAAGAAGTTTACACATCTCAAAAGGAAGGGGTTGGTTTCGATGAGTAAGAAAGTCAAAAAAGGCGGCCCAAAACCAGCCAATATGTTTAAAACTTTAGGAAGATTATTCTCCTACTTAATGAAATATAAATTTTCATTACTATTTGTTTTAATATTTATGATTATAAGCGCCTTTGCCTTAGTAAGTGGTTCATATTTCTTAAAGCCAATAATTAATGATTACATAATACCTGGTGACTTTATAGGTCTTGCAAAAATGCTTTCAATACTTGTAGTTATATACATAGCTGGTGCATTATCTTCATATGGATATGGAAGAATTATGATTCATGTAGCTCAAAGAACAGTTAAGGATATTAGAAATGATTTATTCTCAAAGATGCAAAAAATGCCTGTAAGTTATTTCGACTGGAATCCTAATGGTAGTTTAATGAGTTTATATACAAATGATGTTGATAACTTAAGTGAAACTTTAAATAGTAGTTTAACTAATATAGTTTCATCTGCTATTACATTTATTGGAATAATAGTTATGATGGTTATATTAAACCCTATATTAATATTAGTTACACTTGCATTCTTAATCATAATGGGATTAGTTATAAAAAATATTGGTTCTAAAAGTAAGAGATACTTTGGCGAACAACAAAAAGAAATCGGAGCTCTTAATGGATATATAGAAGAAATGATTGAAGGACAAAAAGTAATCAAAGTATTCTGCCATGAAGATAAGGCTATAGAAGATTTCAAAATATATAATGAACAATTAAGAAAAGCATCTACAAATGCTCAAAATTATGCAGGACGTATGATGCCAGCCCTTGGTAATATTTCTTATGCTAACTATGCTGTAACATGCTGTGTTGGTGCACTTATGACTATACTTGGAATGTTTAACATAGGTGCTTTAGTAGCTTATCTTCAATATACAAGACAAATAACTCAACCAGTTCAACAAGTTTCACAACAAGTTAATATGTTACTTGCTGCACTTGCTGGTGCTGAAAGAATCTTTAAAGTTTTAGATGATGAGCCAAATGAAGTTGATAATGGTACTATAACATTATCAAATGTTGAAGTTGTTAAAGATAAATTAGTTGAAACTGAAAAGAATACTGGAAACTTTGCATGGAACAATAATGGAAAACTTACTCCACTTACTGGTGATGTTGAATTTAAGAATGTTGTATTTGGATATTATCCAGAAAAGACTATCTTAAAAAACATTTCATTACATGCACATAAAGGACAAAAGATTGCTTTTGTAGGTTCAACTGGTGCTGGTAAAACCACAATCACAAACTTAATAAATAGATTCTATGAAATTAATTCTGGATTAATTACTTATGATGGAATTGATATAAAAGACATAAAGAAAGATGATCTTAGAAGATCATTAGGTATAGTACTTCAAGATACTCACCTATTTACAGGAACTATCGAAGAAAATATAAGATATGGTAACTTAAATGCTACAAAAGAAGAAGTTATAGCTGCTGCAAAACTTGCAAATGCTGACTCATTTATAAAGCATCTACCACATGGATATGATACTGTAATAACTGGTGATGGCGGCGGACTATCACAAGGTCAAAGACAATTACTTGCTATAGCAAGAGCTGCTGTTGCAAATCCACCAGTACTTATCCTAGATGAAGCTACAAGTTCAATAGATACAAGAACTGAAAAGATAATAACTGAAGCAATGGATAAATTAATGGATGGAAGAACTGTTTTTGTAATTGCTCACAGATTATCTACAATTAAAAACTCAGATGCTATTATGGTCCTTGAACAAGGTCAAATAATTGAAAGAGGAAACCATGATGAACTTCTAGCTAAAAAAGGCAGATACTATGAACTTTACACTGGTAAGGTTAAAAATGTCTAGTTTTTAAGAAACTTAAAATTATATATATACTTATGGATATAAAAAATAGGCCTACATAATTGTAGACCTATTTTTATTATTAAGCTTCTTTAGCAATTAATTTTCCAAATTCAATACATCTAGTTTCATCTTCGCCTTCTGGTAATTCTTTAACTGTTAATCCTTCAGCTATAAGTGTTGCTCCGTATGATTCAATTTTTTCTTCTAATTCTTTCATCCATTCGCCTTCGCCCCATCCCCATGAGCCGAATAAAGCTACTTTTTTACCTTCAATATTTCCTTCTAAAGAATCTACAAAAGGTTCAACTTCTGATTCTTCTAATTGTTCTGCTCCATATGCTGGATTACCAAATATAATTATTTCTTCATTCTTTAAATCATCAACTGTTATATCTGATAAAGAAACTACTTCTGCTTCCTTTCCAGCTTCTTTAATACCTTGTGCTATTAAATTTGCCATTTTTTCTGTGTTTCCTGTTTGACTCCAATAAACTACTTTCATTTCTATCTCTCCTATCTAATAATTATATTAAATTTATAACAACTGTTTTTACACAACTTAAATCTTTTCAATCATATCATTATTTAATGGAGATTTTATTTCTATTAAATGATCACTAGATGGTGAAGTCTAGTTACCATTTAATAGTCTTTTAAATATATCTCCATTTATTTATTCTTTAGTTTGCTTTGGGATTTATTAAAACTTGATTTATGAGTTAATTATAAGACCTAATACTCTATAAAAATATGATTTAAAATAAAAAATAAAAAAATATATTAGTATTTTTTATTTTACATTTTTACTCATATTCTGTAACCAATTGATGATTATTTTTATATATTATATTGAAAGTTTTAATTATATTTAAAATAGAATTAGATGATTTATGAAATATAAATTTCAAACAAAAATAAGATGAAAAGGTGGAAAGAAAAATGGCTGAAATAATAAGAAATAATTACTGTGGAGCAACTATTACACTAGCTATAACTGGATTACCAATGACAATAACTGGTGAAGTTGTAACAGTAGAAAATAACGTAGTAACTCTTAGGTTAAAAGATGGAAGAATAGTTAATGTAGCTCCAAGTCTTATCGCTTTCTTCTTCTAAGATATAAATAATTGAAAGCTAGAATAATCTTAGCTTTTAATTCATCTAAGTATATATAAATCTTAAGATTTATATATACTTAGAATTTTGTAAAATTTAACATTAGGAGGGTTGTAACTAAAATGCCACATGAATTTAATGACCTAAAAGGTGTTGGAGATCCACTTAAAAAATTAATTGATAATCCTGATAGTGATTTTAAAGATCTTTTTGCCATAGAAGATCTTATGACTCCATTAAAAGAGTTAACAAAAGGGGATTCTCCTTTTAATGACTTACCATCATTAAAAGAAGGCTTTGCTCCTCTTAAAGACCTTATAGATAATCCTAAACCTGGCCCTAAACATGGGCCTAAACACGAACATGATGATAAAGACCACGGCAAAGACAATGATAAAGACCATGGTAAAGATGATGATAATCACAAAAAAGATCATGGTGATAAAGACCACAATAAAGATGATAATCATTGCAATAGAGACCATGGCGACAAAGACCATGATAAAGATGACAATCATAGCGATAGAGATCATGGCGATAGAGATCATGACAAAGACGATAATCATCGCAATAGAGACCATGACAAAGATGATAATCATCGCAACAGAGACCATGGCCATGATGATAGAAATGATGAAAGAGGCTATTATGATAGATATAATGATGAATCTAGTCATGATAAGAGACATGATGATATGGACTATAAAAGATGGGATAATTATATGAATAGAGATCATAATTGTAACGCTAAAGACCATGATAATGATCATAAACATGATGACCATAAAGATCACGACGATAATCATAAAAATCATGATAATAACAAATCTGATAATAGCAAATCTGATAATAGCAAATCTAAAGATGAAAAAAAACACAATAGAAATGATTATTCTTCTTTCGGTACCTTAGCTTCATTTTTTGATGATCTATCTTTATTAAGAGAAGGTTTTTCTGCTGTGAAAGATCTAAATATTGACTAAAAATATTAACATCAAAAATATAACTAATAAATACTATTCTTAGTATAAGAATTTTTAATATCTTAAAGGGCTGTTAGTGTATAACCACAGTCCTTTAAAGATTATAAGTTCATATTCTTATTATATAGTTTCATTTTACATATTATAATAAATAAAATATCCCACAATTATTTGTTACATATATATTTAAATATATATGTTATTTTTTTATTAAACAAAAGATTGGGGGTAATCTATTTATGATTATTATACTATTTATAATCACAGCTATATATTTATGTATGATATTTTCAGTTAAATATCGTACTGCTATAGCTGCTTTAGGTATAGGAATCTTGCTTTTATATACATCTATCTTCGAGAATTATTCTTTCTTAGATGCATTTAAGTCATTCCCCTTCGAAATAGTTGTATTAATCCTTACCCTTGCATTATTTTCTAAAATATTTGAAAATAATGGGTACCTGAAATTTATAGGAGATAAACTAAGTGAACTATCAAGAGGAAAAAAATTATTTATTATAATTATTTTACCTTTTGTTATGTATGCAACATCGTTATTTATGAATAATTTAAGTGTTGTACTCTTGTTTACTTTTATATCACTTACTCTTATAAGACAACTTGATATTCCAGTTATACCGATTTTAGTTGCAGGACTTATCGCCTCTAATATTGGTGGCTGTCCTCTTCCTTGGGCTGACACACCGGCGGTAATAATTACTTTATATACTGATTTCACTCTTATTGATTTTCTAACCAAATTGTTTATTCCTTGTTTTGTCTATGAAGTGCTGCTCATACTTTATACCATTGTGTGGTGTAAATTCTCTAACAACAATTTAGAAAGTCTAACGAAAAAATCTAAAAATTCTCTAAGTTATCATACGCCACAAGATTTTCCTCCACCTCTCCATGATAACAATGGTAATGTTGTTCCTCCGCCTCCTCCACCTTATGAACCAGCACCTCATATACGAATTCGACTTACAAATTCTAAAATAAAAAATGTTTATCTACCTTTAATATTTTTTATTTTATTTATAATAAGCATTTGTATTTTACCATTTTTTGATATTTCAATTTCTTATGCTTGTATATTATTTATTGGATTAGATATAATTTTTATTGTTCCAAATCCTGAAGAAATACTAAATACACTTTCCGTTATTGATTCCTTAGTATTTATTTCTTCTTTATTTATGATTTCAGGTATTTTAGAATACTTTGGAGTTTTAAACCTTATAGTAAATTATATACTATCACTTACTGGAAACAATAAAATATTAATTCTTTTATGTATCTTATTCTCTGCATTTATTATATCTACATTCCTTTCCGCTGGTCCTGCAACTGCAACCATACTCCCTCTATGTATACAATTGCTTCCTATAATAGGCAGTAACTTTATATTTGTAGCTTTAGCTTTAGGAATTTTATCTGGAAGTAGTATGTTACCTTGGTCTGCTACAGGAGGACCAATAATGATAAGTGAGATTGATAGATATTTAAATGATTATGATGTGTCAGATGAAGAAAAAATAAAAATACAAGAGATTTATAATCTAAAAAAATATATCTCTTTCTCAGTTCCATTTTCACTTATTATGCTAGCATTTAGTTCACTATATTTAACATTGTATATGATTGCTTAAAGTTAATTGTAAGAAGTAACAATATTCTAGTAGGATATATATATTATTTATATATCCTATTTAATGTTTATAAAAAAATAGAATAATTGAAATAAGGTGAAAATATGGATATTTTAATATTATTGATATGCATATTAACTAATAAATTTAATAATTATCAATTTAATAAATCATCAAATAATCAGTTTCTGTTTTTGATAGCTTTACTATTATTAAATAATTGGAATAAAAATATTTCTAATTATCAAACCCAAAATAAAGCCAATACCTATAAAATTAAAAATAACAAAACTAATAATTATAAATCTACTAATCATAGGAGTAATAAAAAAAACAAGATTAATACTCAAGAAATAAATATAAAAAATAAGATTAATAATATGAAAATAGATAATAAAAGTAAAATTAACTCAACTAAAAATAAATATAAAAAAGATATGCCTATTAAAATTAATCCAAACAATAAAATACATACCTTAAGTAAAGATCATAGTAAACCTGATATAAAAATTAAAGAACCTGATACTTTATTTACAAATAAAAACTCAAAGAGTCCCCTTACTTACTCTGTAATTGAAGGCCTACAAAACACTTCTGAAAAAATTATTTCTAATCTTAATTCTACTTCTAAGATAAATAAAATTAATATATCAGAAAATAATAAAATTATAATTAATGACATTGTGTATTTATTAAATAATAATTACAAAGGAGCAACTGTATCTATTTTAATTCGTGGTTTAGGAATAATAACAGGAACTATTATATTTAATTTTGATTCTGTAGTTGTATTAAAACTAAAGAATAATATAACAGTTTTCATAAATAAAGATGCAATAACAAGCTTTTATTAAAAAAATTCCTAGAACTAAATCTAGGAATTTTTAAATTTATATATAACTTCTTAATGTTTCTTCATCTAATATAAGTATCTGTTTTATTTTTGGAATCTTTATCAATCCTTCTTCTTCAAAACTTCTAAGCTTTCTACTTAAAGTTTCTCTAGTTACACCAACACAATTTGCCATGTCTTCTCTTGACATTTGAATATTAATTTCTTTTACATCTCCATTAACTCTACCAGTCTTTTCTAACATATCTATTAATAAATATGCAACTCTTGAATCAGCATCATTAGTAGCTAAATTTTGTGCTAGGTTTTCAATATCAGATAATCTTTCCCCTACACTTTGTAATAACTTTATTCCTATTTGAGGGTTTTTAAGTATTATCTTATTCATTTCTTCATTACTAAGAACACATATTTTAGAATTCTTTATTGCTTTAGCATTAAAGTTATGGATAGAACTTTTTACTAAATTAAGTTCACCAAAGAATTCGCCTTCTGATAATATATGTAATATTTGTTCTTTTCCTTCTTTAGTATATTTATATAATTTAAT
>NZ_JAXFPT010000014.1:0-123860 GCF_034179595.1 Clostridium sp. | reverse complement strand
ACATATCTCTAATCAAAGAAAAGACTTTTTACAAAAATTATCTACTGAATTAATAAGAAAAAATGATATTATTTGTATTGAGGATTTACAAGTTAAAAACATGATTAAGAATAAAAAACTTGCTCAATCAATAGCAGATGTGTCATGGTCAGAATTTGTAAGACAATTAGAATATAAAGCTAATTGGTATGGAAGAAAAATAATTAAAGTAGATAAATTTTTTGCTAGTTCGCAATTATGCAATAAGTGTGGATATAAAAATGAAGAAGTAAAAGATTTAGGTATTAGAGAATGGACTTGTCCTAAATGTGGTGCAAACCACGATAGAGATATAAATGCAGCAATAAATATATTAAATGAAGGATTAAGAAATATAACTATATAAATAGATAACATATATAAGAACCGTAGGAACTACGGGGATAGCTTGGTTATGCTTAGCACAATGGTGTTATCGACCAAGAACCCTACGACTTTAGTCGTGGAAGGTTCAGAAGTATGGCAATAAATTATTAGAAATAACAGGTATTTGTGGTGAGATTAATAAGAATGGAGATGATAAGCCATATATTATATTAACAAGTGGTGATGAGTTTGAAGTTACTGAACTGCAATGTTATTTTGATGATGAGAGTGAAGTAAAAGAATTAAAAAAAGGTAAAATAATAACTATAACAGGAAAGATTAAAGATGTTAATCCAAAATTTAATATACCTGTAGAGGATTGTACTATAGTAAAATAATGATTTAAAAGAGGATTTTAAAAATCCTCTTTTTATTTTAAATTAAATACATAAATTTATTTTACATATAATATAAAAACTATTATAATAAGCTTGCTAAATAAAATTTAACAATAAATATAAAAGAAAGGATAATAGTAATGAAAAAATCATTTTTGACAAAATTTATAATAGCTGTAGTAGTTATTATAATAGGTTTATTTACATATGGGTACATAAGTAAAACAACAAATAATTCTTCTTCTGGAGATAAAACTGTAATGATAACTATAAAAGATGAAGTAGATAATAAAACTATTATTAAAAATGAAGAATTTAAAACAAATGCAAACACACTAACCGAATTTTTAAAGGAAAATGAAAAAAGTTTAGGAGTTAAAATGGAAGATGGGCAATATGGATCATTTTTATTAGCTCTTAAAGGATTAGAAACAAAAGATAAAAATAAAGGACCATGGTGGATATATGGATATAAGTCACCATCACAAAATTTAGATTATAAAGTAGGTACTGCACCTGCTATGGATAAAATAAATATACATGATGGTGATAATATTGAATTTGTCTTTACTAATACGTTTTAATGAGTACTAGAAGATTAACTCAATGTGCTGTGCTTGCATCTATATTATATATAGTATATTTTATGGGGTCTTTTGTAGCGTATTTTGAACTTGTAAGCTTTATAATTTTATTATATGGAACTACACTTTCTAAAAAAGTATCATGGTTTTCAGTTGTAGTATTTTGTATTTTGGTAATGCTAACTAAAGGAATAGCTCCATGGAGTGTAATGTATTTATTAGTGCTTCCACAATATGCACTTATATATAATGCTTTATCAAAATGGACTAAATCTGAATATGTATATGCATTAGTAGGAACTATTTTATCTTTTATTATGGGAACAATTATAGATCTTCCATATCTTTTAACGGCTGGACTTGGAGCAAAATCTCTTTTAGTTACTTTGCTTTTAGGCTTTCAAGTTTCTATAGGAAATGCAATTTGTACACTTATAGCTACTTTATTTTTATATAAGAATATAAGTAAGGTTTTAAAAAGAGTTATTATGTAATAAAAAGTCTTAGAATTATATTAATTCTAAGACTTTTTTATAACAATCTTTTACAGTATATAGAGCATTATAAACACTAATACTATTATTGTATTAAGAAAAAAGGAAGGTGATTTTTTTGTCTCACAAGAATAATAAAAATAGTAAAAATAATAAAAAATCAAATCAAAAGACTAGAAAAGAATTAGAAAAAATGAAAAATGAGACTGCAAATGAAATAGGATATTCAAGAGAATCAAGAAAATTAGGCAAAAATAAGGAAAGAAAAGTACCTTATGATAAATAAAATAATCTAAGGAGAAAATATTATGAAGAAGGATAAAGAATTTAGAAATACACATCCACATATTAAAAATGAAGGTCAAAAAACAATACCAAGATTAGATGAATTACAATATGAAATAGCAAATGAAGTAGGATTTGAAAAGATAGCTAGAGAAGATAGAGGAATAATAAAGAGAAAAGAAAATCCTAAACTTTAGTATATAATTTTACTAATTTGACTACATATGTGATTAAATATACTTAACTTAAAAATTATTCGTATAATCCTTAAAATAGGTTAGGGAATTTTTATAAAGAACCATAATTCTTGATTACGAAGAGAGTACTCAAATATTTAGGTATTTTCTTCATAATCGAGAATTTTTTTTATTAAATGCATATAATATAAAAATAAAATTTAGGAGAGTGTTTATGAATTTTAAGGATTTACCAAAAGTTGAATTGCATTGTCATTTAGATGGATCTTTAAGAGTAGATACTGTTTTAGAGCTTATGAAAGAAGAGGGCATTGATTTAGGTTATAAAAGTTATGGTGAAATCAAAAATATATTAGTTGTGCCTAATGATTGTCCATCTCTTAAGGAATACTTAAAAAGATTTGATTTACCACTTAAATTAATGCAAAGTAGAAAAAATCTTAAAAGGATTGCTTATGAATTAATAGAAGATGTTAATAAAGAAAATGTTAAATATATAGAAGTAAGGTTTGCACCTCTTTTGCATAAAGAGAAAGGTCTAAAGGTTTTTGAAATTATAGAAAGTGTTCTTGAAGGTTTAAGAGAAGGTGAAAGAGATTTTGGTGTGAAAAGCAACCTTATATTAAGTATTTTAAGAAATATGCCTGTGGATTCATCATATGAAGTTTTAGAAGGTGGCCTTAAATTTATAGGTAATGGGGTTGTGGCTCTTGATCTTGCAGGAAATGAAGTTGAAGGATTTGCTAAAGATTTTGAAGAGGCATTTAATCTTGGTAGACAATATGGATATAAAATCACAATACATGCTGGAGAAACGGGATTTTCAAGTAATGTAATAGATTCTATAAATATTTTAAAAGCAGAAAGAATAGGTCATGGTGTTGCAATTGAAAATGACAAATATGCTTATGAATTGGTAAGAAAAAATAATATAACTTTGGAAATGTGTCCTAAGAGCAATATTCAAACTAAGGCAGTTAATTCTTATGAAAAACACCCTGTAAAGAAGTTTTTAGATGATGATTTATTAGTTAGTGTAAATACAGATAATAGAACAGTTTCAAATATAAGCTTAACAGAGGAATTCTACAATTTAAATAAAATCTTTGTATTAAGCAAGGAGGATTATAAAAAGATATATTTAGATAGTGTAAAAGGTGCTTTTTGTGATGAAGCTACAAAGAAGTGGTTAGTAGAACAAATAGAATAATTAAACTAATAAAAAACCTATCTAAATATTTTAGATAGGCTTTCTCTTGTTATTTATTATTTTCTATATTTATAAATTTACTTAAGAATTGTTTTGTTCTTTCATGTTTTGGTGATTTGAATATTTCAGATGGTATTCCTTCTTCAACAACAACTCCATCTGACATAAAGATTATTCTATCTCCAACATCTCTAGCAAATGACATTTCATGAGTAACTATAATCATAGTTCTATGTTCTTTAGCTAAGTCTTTTATAACATTTAAAACTTCGGCTACAAGTTCAGGGTCAAGTGCTGAAGTTGGTTCATCAAAAAGAATTACATTTGGGTTTATAGCCATAGCACGAGCTATGCTAACTCTTTGTTGTTGTCCTCCTGATAAGGTATTAGGATAAGCATCTTTTTTATCTTCCATTCCAACTTTTTTAAGTGCATCAAGAGCTATTTTATTAGCCTTTTCTTTATCTAACTTTTTTACAACTATTAATGCTTCAGTTACATTTTGAAGAACTGTTTTGTTATTAAATAAATTGTAGTGTTGGAAAACCATTGCTGATTGTTGTCTTAATTTTGTTATGTCTTTTTTTGATGCATTCTTAGCATTTATAGTAACATCGCCTATAGTAATTTCACCACTATCTGGCTTTTCTAAGTAATTTAAACATCTTAAAAATGTTGATTTACCAGAACCTGATGGTCCAAGTATAACTACAACTTCTCCAGTTTTTACTTCTAAATTTATATCTTTTAAAACTTCTAAGTCTTTAAAACTTTTCTTTAAACCTTTTACTTTAATCATAGTAATTCACCTCTTAATATACTGAAAGTTTTCTCTCTAAGATTCTTTGTAAGTAATTAAAGAATTCTATTATAATCCAGTACATAATAGCTACTATTATATAACTTTCAAAGAATTTATAGCTTGCTGCAGCTTGCATTTGTGCTTTTGCAAGAAGTTCTGCAACTCCAAGTGTAAATGCAAGTGATGAACTTTGAATAGTATTTACAAATATATTACCAAGAGGTGGTATAGCTATTCTAAATGCTTGAGGTAAAATTATTCTTCTAAGTCCTTGCCATGGTGTCATACCAACTGAAAGACATGCTTCCATTTGACCTTTATTTATTGCGTTTATTGAAGCTCTAAGTGCTTCTGCTATGTATGCTGAAGCATTTATTCCAAGCCCTACAAGAGCCGCTGTATAGGCACTCATATCTTTAAGTGCTGGTATTACTTGTGGAATACCAAAGTATAGTAAAAATAATTGAACTAAAAGAGGTGTTCCTCTTAAAAATGAAATATAAACTTCAGCTATTTGTTTTAAAACAGGAATCTTATAAACTCTTATTAATGAAAGAATAATTCCTATTATAAGACCTATTATCATACCAAATATTGAAAGAGATAATGTAGTTTTAACTGCTGTAATTAGCATAGGTATTAATTTTAATGAATACATAAAGTCAAAAGATAATGCTTTATCCTTTGATACTACAGAAGTTACATTACCTTCATCATTATTTGGGACAGTTACGTTCATTCCAAGCCATTTATCAGATATAGATTTTAATGTACCATCATTTTGCATATCATTTAAAGTGCTATTTACTAATTCAATAAATTCTTTATTTTCTTTAGTTTTTCTAAATGGATATGCATTTTCTAATTTATCAATAGGGTTACCTGCAAGTTGCAATGCTAAATCTTTTTCTTTTATTGTAGCAAGTGCAGAAACTTTATCTATAACTACTGCATCTATTCTTCCAAGTAATAGTTCATTAAAAGCTGCATCTGTATTTTGATATGTAACAACCTTTATATTTTTACCTTTACCTTTTTCTCTAACTATTTGTTCATAGTTACTACCTAAGTCAACTCCGACTGTTTTGTTTTTTAAGTCATCAAATGATTTTATTGAATCATTTCCTTTTTTAACTATTATTTGAGCTCCACTATAAACAGTTGGCTCTGTAAAGTAGTATTTTTCTTTTCTTTCATCTGAAATAGTTATTTGATTTGCTAGCGTATCAACTTTGCCACTTTCTAACATACCAAATAAACCACTAAATGAAGCTGTTTTAAATTCTACATTATAACCAAGACGTTTACCAATGTCATTCCAAACATCAATTTCAAATCCACTTAATTTACCGTTATCTGAAAAAGTAAATGGATAGTAGCCACCAGATGTTCCGATAGTTATAGTTTTTTTATTATCACTTACTTGATTAATTTCTTTTGAAGATGTGCAACCAACTAAAGAAAGAGCAATCAAAGCAAAAGATATAATAGTAAGGAAAATATTATTTTTTAATCTTTTCATCTAAACTCCTCTTCTCATTAATAAATATCATTTTTTTAATTATATATAATTCCTATAGGAATTGTCAATAAATTGATTAAGCATACATATTAAGTATTATTAGTAATTTACTAATAAAATATGTTAGAAAAATATAAATTTTGTTTAAAAAATAAAAAAAAGTCAATAATAACCAATGAGGAGTGATAAAAATGAGTAAAATGAAGAAAAAGATATATATTACAATTTTAATTTTTGGAATTATTAATTTATTTTTTATAAGTTATTATATAACATCAAATAATATAAAAAATAGAAATTTAGATAATCAAAACATAGAAAATTCAAAAGAAACTTCAGCAACTACTATAAGTAGAGCATTAAAAGAAAATCTTAAAGTTTCATTTTATACAGGAAGAAACAGAGATAAAGTTACAACAGTAAGTGAATTATTAAAAGAAATGAATGTTGGAGAATATCTTACAGAGGAAATTCTTACAAATGCAGTATCAAAAGATGGATATAAATTAGTTGATAAATCTGATGAAATGTTTATTTATAAAAGAGATGAAAAGGCTAAATTAAAAGCAAATACTTATTATATAGGAGAAAGTGATGGATATTTAGCTATATATAAAACTGACGATAAAGGAAGTATAAAAGATAAAAAAGTATATTCAGAAGATATTCCTATAGATATGCTTAGAGATATTGATATAGATAAACTTAAAAATTATGAATATTTTAATAGTAGTAGTTTTGAAGAGGCTGAAAATAAAATAACAGAATTAACTACTTAACCTTATGATATTTATAAAAAAATTAAGGCTTAGCAAATAATATGCTAGGTCTTAATTTTTAGATTAAAAATAATATGATTTGTTGAAAGATTTTAATTAAAATGATAAAGTAATAAGTAGACTTATATGGGAACATACTTTCACTTATATAAAGAGAGGGGGATTTTTAATGTATGAATATATAAAAGGTAAGTATATAGGTATAGTAAAAGATTATGTGATTGTTGAAAATGGTGGTATTGGGTATAAGATATATTCTTCAGGGATCACGATGTCTGGTATGCCAAGCATTGGGGAAGAAGTTATGCTATATTTAGAACAAATAGTTAGAGAAGACTTCATTGGATTATATGGATTTTTATCAAGAGAAGAATTAAAAATGTTTAATATGTTACTTTCTATAAATGGTGTTGGTGCAAGGGCAGCGCTCTCACTTTTATCAATAAGTAAGATTAATAATTTAAAATATGCAATAATGACCAGTGATTATAAACATTTATGTAGAGCACCTGGAATCGGCAAAAAAACAGCAGAAAGAATTATATTAGAACTTAAAGATAAATTAAAACCTGATGAATTACTAGATGGAGATAATGTTAGTGATATAGATTTAAAAATAAATGAAGATGATTATGCAATCAAAGTTTCAGAAGTTCTAGGCGCACTTTTAGCATTAGGATATAGTGAAAAAGAGGCTAATATGGCTATAAAAAATATAAATAAAGAAAATACAGTAGAAGTTATGATAAAAGACAGTTTAAGAGTATTAATGGGATAGGTGAAAATGATGGAAAGAGTTATTACACCAAATGAACTTAATGAAGATGTTAATGGTGAATTAAGTTTAAGACCTCAAAGAATAAGTGAATATATTGGGCAAGATAAGGTAAAAGAAAGATTAGATATTTTTATAAAAGCGGCAAAAAATAGGGGTGAAGCCTTAGATCATGTTTTATTATATGGACCACCCGGGCTTGGTAAAACAACACTTGCAAATATTATTGCAAAAGAAATGGGTGGAAACTTAAAAATAACATCAGGACCAGCAATAGAAAGAGCTGGAGATTTAGCTGCAATTTTAACAACACTTGAAGATAATGATGTTTTATTTATAGATGAAATTCATAGACTAAATAGAAATATTGAAGAAATTTTATATCCAGCTATGGAAGATTATGCACTTGATATAGTTATAGGAAAGGGTGCAGCTGCTAAATCAATAAGAATAGATTTACCTAAGTTTACATTGATAGGTGCAACAACAAGAATAGGAATGTTGACTTCTCCTTTAAGAGATAGATTTGGAGTATTATGTTCTATGGAATACTATACAGAAGATCAATTAAAAGATATTATAGTAAGAAGTGCACTAGTTCTTGGCTGTGATATAACAGAAGAAGGTGCACTTGAGATCGCAAGAAGATCAAGAGGAACTCCAAGAATTGCAAATAGACTTTTAAAAAGAGTTAGAGATTACTCTGAAGTTAAAGCCGATAAGCTTATAAGTTTTAAAGAATCAAAAGATGCTTTAGAATTATTAGAAGTTGATAGTCAAGGATTTGATAGAGTTGATAATAAAATTTTAGAGGCTATAATAGATAATTTTAAAGGTGGACCTGTTGGAATAGAAACTCTTTCTTATTTTATAGGTGAAGAACTTGGAACCTTAGAAGATGTATATGAACCATATCTTCTTCAAAGAGGATTTATAGTTAGAACACCAAGAGGAAGAGTTGCAACTGAAAGGGCATATAAACACTTAGGTAGAGAGTTTTATAAAGATAAATAAAAAATAGTAAGGGAGACAAAAGATATGAAAGTAAGCGATTTTGATTTTTATTTACCAGAAGAATTAATAGCGCAACATCCATTAGAAAAAAGAGATACATCAAGATTAATGGTGCTTGATAAAGAAACTGGTGAAATAGAACACAAAGTATTTAAGGATATAATAGAGTATTTAAATGAAGGAGATACTTTAGTTTTAAATAATACAAGAGTTATGCCAGCTAGACTTATAGGTGCTAAAGAAGGTACTGGCGGTAAAATAGAATTTTTACTTCTTAAGAGAATAGAAGGCGATAAATGGGAATGCTTAGCAAAGCCAGGAAAGAGTGCAAGACCAGGTAGAAGATTTGAATTTGGTGATGGAAAATTAAAGTGTAAAGTTTTAGAAGTTTTAGAAACTGGAAACAGAATTATAGAATTTGAATATGAAGGAATATTTGAAGAAGTTTTAGATTCACTAGGGGAAATGCCACTTCCTCCATATATTCATGAAAAATTAGATGATAGAGAAAGATATCAAACAGTATATTCAAAAGAAACAGGATCAGCTGCAGCACCAACAGCGGGCTTACATTTTACAGAAGAATTATTAAAGAAGATAGAAGATAAGGGGATAAATATTGCATACGTTACTTTACATGTAGGGCTTGGAACATTTAGACCAGTTAAAGCAGAAACAATTGATGAACATGTTATGCATTCAGAATTTTATCAATTATCAAAAGAAACAGCAGAAATAATAAATAATACAAAGAAAAATGGTAAAAGAGTAATATCTGTTGGAACAACATCAACTAGAACATTAGAAACTATTGCAGATGAAAATGGAATGGTAAGAGAATGTAGTGGATGGACTAATATATTTATATATCCAGGATATAAGTTTAAAGTTGTAGATAACTTAATAACAAACTTCCATTTACCAGAATCAACTTTAATCATGTTAGTTTCAGCACTTGCAGGAAAAGAACATGTTTTAAATGCTTATAATGAAGCTGTAAAAGAAAAATATAGATTCTTCTCATTTGGAGATGCGATGTTTATAAAATAATCTTTACGATAAATTTAAAGGAGTGAACTTTTTGAGTAAAAGATACACATTACTAAAAAAAGATGGAAATGCAAGAAGAGGTAGATTTGTTACACCTCATGGAACAATAGAAACACCTGTATTTATGAATGTTGGTACTTTAGCTGCCATTAAAGGTGCAGTTTCAAGTATGGATTTAAAAGATATAGGATGCCAAGTAGAACTTTCAAATACATATCATTTACACTTAAGACCATCAGATAAGGTTGTTAAGGAAATGGGGGGATTACATGAATTTATGAATTGGGATAGACCAATACTTACAGATTCAGGTGGATTCCAAGTATTCTCACTATCAGGAATTAGAAAGATAGAAGAAGAGGGAGTTTATTTTAACTCACACATAGATGGTAAAAAAATATTTATGGGACCAGAAGAAAGTATGCAAATACAAAGTAATCTAGCTTCAACAATAGCAATGGCTTTTGATGAATGTATTGAAATACCATCACCAAGAGAATATGTAGAAAAGTCAGTTGCTAGAACAACAAGATGGCTTGAAAGATGTAAAAAGGAAATGGATAGATTAAATTCACTTCCAGATACTATAAATAAAGAGCAAATGTTATTTGGAATAAATCAAGGTGCAACTTTTAAAGATATAAGAATTGAACATGCAAAGACAATTGCAAAGATGGATCTAGATGGATATGCAATAGGTGGTCTTGCAGTTGGAGAAACTCATGAAGAAATGTATGAAATCATAGAAACTGTAGTTCCACATCTTCCAGAAGATAAACCAATTTATCTAATGGGTGTTGGTACTCCAGCAAATATATTAGAAGCGGTTGAAAGAGGAGTAGACTTCTTTGATTGCGTTCTTCCTGCAAGAAATGGTAGACATGGACATGTGTTTACTAAAAACGGAAAAATAAATATCATGAATAAAAAGTTTGAATTAGATAAAGGTCCAATAGATGAAGGATGTGAATGTCCTGCTTGTAAAAATTATACTAGAGCATATATAAGACACTTATTTAAGGCTAAGGAAATGCTTGCAATGAGACTTTGTGTTCTACATAATCTTTATTTTTATAATAAACTTATGGAAGATATAAGAAAAGCTATTGATGAAGATAGATTTAAAGAATTTAAAGAACAAAAACTTAAAGATTGGAATATAAAAAAATAATTTTATACATTAATTTTCATACAAAAAGAAAAGCTTGTTGACAACAAAATAAAATAAATGTAAACTCATTTTATGGGATAGTATTTAATTCCAACAAAGAATCATTTTAGTATGAAAGGAAGTAAATTTATGGCGATTTTATATCAAGTACTACCACTAGTAGTTATATTTGTACTTTTCTTCTTTATGATTATTTTCCCAGAAAAGAAAAGAAAGAAGCAATATAGCCAAATGATGGATTCATTACAAATTAATGATGATATAATGACAAGAGGCGGAATTGTTGGTAAAATAGTTCAAATGGATGAAGAACATATAGTTATAGAAACTAGTTCAGATAGAACAAAGATTAAGCTAGTTAGAAATTCAATAGCAAGCAAATTAAACAAAGAAGATAATAAAAAAGCATAGAAATATCCATCGGCGTGTTGCTGATGGATATTTCTTGTTTAAAGAAAATCTAATTTAATATACATTGTAAAAAATTTGTATATATACATAATACTTTATTAAGGTAAGTTAATATGATATAATTAAAATCGATTTAACAATTAAAATTCCAATAAATGTAAGATAAAATGTAAAAATTTATTATATAAAATCAATGTTAAAAAACGAAAGGAGATAAAAATGAAAGGGAAAGGAAAAAGCAAATTTATTTTTACACTTTGTACCTTAGTTATCATACTTTTCGCAGCCGTGTGTTTTAGAGGAATCAAAATAGGCGGATGGGAAATTAAGTCTTTTAATGACACGATAACAAAAGGCTTAGATTTGCAAGGTGGAGTTTCAGTTTTGCTTGGAATACAAGATAAAAATGTAAGTCATGAAGATTTACAAAAAACAAAAGATTTAATTCAACTAAGAGTTAATAAGCTTGGAGTTGCTGAAACTGTTGTTACTACAGAAGGAGATAATAAAATAAGAGTTGATATTCCAGGAGAATATAATTCTCAAGAAATAGCTAGCTCTTTAAGTAAAACAGGTGATCTTACATTTAAGGCTCCAGATGGAAAAGTTCTTTTAACTGGAAAAGATGTTAAAAAAGCAACTGCCAATATTGATCAGCAAACTAATAGACCAGTAGTAACTTTAGAGTTAAATGCTGAAGGAACAAAACTATTTGCAGAAGCAACGAAGAAATATTTAGGAAAACAAATTTCTATAAATATGGATAGTGAACAGCTTACAAATCCTACAGTTCAAAGTGAAATAACTAACGGAGAAGCAGTTATAACTGGAATGAGTACTATAGACGAAGCAAAAAATATTGCAGGTCTTATTAATTCAGGAGCACTTCCAGTTTCAATAAAGGCACTTTCACAACAAACAGTAGGTGCTCAACTTGGAGAAACAGCACTACCAAACGCTATAAAAGCAGGTGCTATTGGTATATGTTTAATATTTGTATTTATGATTCTTTATTATAGAGTGCCAGGATTTATTGCAAGTATAGCATTAATATTATATACAACTTTAGTACTTTTAGTATTTGTTGAGATAGGTGCAACACTTACACTTCCAGGTATAGCAGGTTTCTTACTTACTATAGGTATGGCAGTAGATGCAAATGTACTTATATTTGAGAGAATTAGAGAAGAATTAAGAAAAGGTTTATCAGTAAAATCTGCTGTTAAAAAAGGTTTTGATAATGCGCTTTCATCAATAGTTGACTCAAATATAACAACAATAATTGCTGCATTAGTATTATACTTTATTGGTTCAGGTTCAGTTAAAGGATTTGCAATAACACTTATGATAGGTATAGTTGTAAGTTTATTTACTGCACTTATAGTTACTAAATTTTTAATGAATCAAGCTCTAAATGCAGGCTTATTAAGTAAGCTATCTTATTTTAGAGTAAAAGCAAAAAGGGGGTAAAGCTATGCTAAAGATAATAGAACATGCAAAAATATGGATTGCTTTATCACTTGCTATTATAATAGTTGGATTAGGATTTACTTTTACAAGAGGTCTTAATTTTGGAATAGATTTTAAAGGTGGTACTCAAGTTGTATTTGAGTTTGGCAAAGAATTCGATAAACAAAAAGCAGATGATATTGTAAAAAAATATTCACCAAATGCTGTAACAAATACTGTAAATAATACAGAGTATGAAATAAAATCATCAGATTTAACTACAGAAAAAGTTAATGAAATATATGATGTATTTAAGAAAGATTTCAAAATAGGTAATAAGGCTATAGTTTCACAAAATGAAATAGGAGCATCAATAGGAAAAGAATTAACACAAAAAGCATTTTTAGCATTAGGCGTAGCATTTATATGTATGCTTATATATATAGCTATAAGATTTGAGTTTAAATTTGGTATAGCAGCATTAACTGCTTTAATTCATGATTTATTAATTACAATAAGTGTTTATGCTATATTTAATATTACAGTTAATTCACCATTTATAGCAGCTATACTTACTATTGTAGGATATTCAATAAATGATACTATAGTAATTTTCGATAGAATAAGAGAAAATGCTAAATTTATGAGAAAGAGTTCTCCTACAGAAATTGCAGATAAAAGTTTAACACAAACTATGTCAAGATCAATAAACACTACATTAACTACATTAATTACAATAATTGCAGTAAATATTTTTGTACCAACAGTTAGAGAGTTTTCATTCCCTCTTATAATTGGTATAGCAACTGGAGCTTATTCATCAATATTTATAGCATCACCAATGTGGGTTTTATTACAAAAATTTGGACATAAAAAGAAAATTAAAAAAGCATAATTAAATTTTTAATTATATTAAAAATTTAGGCCTTCAAAACTTAGTTTTGAAGGTTTTTTAATTTTTTTTCATAAATATTTGTCAAATGGCATGTTTTAAATTATAATATTAGTGTTTTCTAATTTTATGGAGGAGATAGTAAGTGATGCGTAAGTTTTGGGAGAGCATATATTGCCCTAATTACATAAGAGGATATAATCCCTTTATTTTAAAAGACATGAACAAGTCGATAGAACGTCTTATTACTGCTATTAATAATAGGGAGAAAATCATTATATATGGAACAGACACTGTTGATGGTATTTGTGCAATTGCTTCCTTAAGCTTAGTGCTAAGATACTTAAATGCAGATGTAGAATATTTAATTCATGATGGAGGAGAAGAGTGTAAAAAAGTAGACTCTTTTGATATAAAGACGAAAGTTGATTTTTTAGGAGGAGAATTACTTATTACTTTAGGTTTAGATTTAGCTTCAAAAGCTGAAGCAGAACTTTGTAAAACTTTAGGAATAGATTTAATTGTCCTTGAAAATAAAAAGACAGATGAAAAAAGAGATTACATTTACATAAATCCTAGACAAAAGTCATGCCAGTATAGGTACAAGACTTTATCCATAAGTGCATTGACGTTTAAGTTAATGCAAGCAATAGCTATTTATTATAATATGAAAAGTATTAATAAATACTTAGATTTAATTTTAATTGGTACTAAATGGGCTGGTTCTTCAGATAAAGGAGAAAACGCAGTTTTCTTAAAAGAAGGCAAGAAATTTTTAGATAATACAAATAATATTGGATTAAGAGCAATCATTAATTTCAATAATATAGAAGAGCTTGATGATGAGAATATAGAGAAGATAATAAATTTAATTACTCCAACTAAAAGTGCAGTTGGTATGATTAATAATGCTAGAATAGTTTTAGAGCTACTTACTACAAATGATGAAGATAGAGCAGAACAAATAGCAAAATATTTATATAATACAAGAGTACACCAAAGATAAAAGTTTTAAAGGTGAATTTCTTAAAATATTGGAGGAATTATTATGAATTTAAAGGACAAAATAAGAGTAATAGATAACTTTCCAAAAGATGGGATAAGCTTTAAAGATATCACTACATTAATAGGTGATGGTGAAGGTTTAAGAGAATCTGTTAATTTAATAGCAGATCATTTAAAAGATAAAAATATTGATATAGTTGTAGGACCAGAAGCAAGAGGTTTTATATTCGGAGTTCCTGTAGCTTATGCTTTAGGAGCAGGTTTTGTACCTGTTAGAAAACCTGGAAAATTACCAGGAGAAACTTTCTCAATAGCTTATGACTTAGAATATGGCACAGACAATTTAGAACTTCATAAAGGTGCAATAAAAAAAGGTCAAAGAGTAGCTATAGTTGATGACTTATTAGCTACAGGTGGTACTATTGAAGCAGTTACAAAGCTTGTAGAACTTGCAGGTGGTGAAGTTGTATCATTAAATTTTGTTATAGAACTTACTGATTTAAAGGGTAGAGATAAGCTTCAAGGTTATGATGTTATGTCATTAACAAAATACGATGCTTAAAATTATTGAAAATGATTTGACAATATTATATAATTATAGATAATGGCTGGTTAAAAAACCAGCCTTTGATTTTAAGTAATTATAGTTTTTAAACATTTTAAGGAGAGTAATCCTAATGATAGATAAATTAATTAAAATTATTAACGAAAATTGTAATAATGTCAATATCGAAACAATAAAAAAGGCGTATAATTTAGCTAAAGAGGCTCATAAAAACCAAAGCAGGGAATCGGGAGAACCATACATAATACATCCAATAGATGTTGCTTGTATTTTAGCAGAACTAGGGATGGACACTAGTACAATTGCAGCAGGGCTTTTGCATGATGTAATTGAAGATACAGATTATACTTACGAAGATTTAGCCAAAGAATTTAATGAAGAAATTGCAAATTTAGTTGAAGGTGTAACAAAGCTTGGTAAGATTCAATATAAGACTAAGGAAGAACAACAAGCTGATAATGTAAGAAAAATGCTTCTTGCAATGGCTAAGGATATTAGAGTAATAATAATAAAATTAGCAGATAGACTTCATAATATGAGAACTTTGAAGTTTATGAAAAAAGAAAAGCAAAAGCAAAAAGCAAAAGAAACTTTAGATATATATGCACCACTTGCACATAGACTTGGTATGTCAAAAATTAAGTGGGAATTAGAAGACTTAAGTTTTAGATATTTACATGAAGAGGAATATTATGATTTAGTTCATAAGATTGCTGAAAAAAGAATTGAAAGAGAAAAATATATTGATTCGGTTATAAAAGATTTACATCAAAAATTAGAAGATTCAGGAATAGATGCTGATATAGAAGGAAGACCAAAACATTTTTATAGTATTTATAGAAAGATGGTCAATAAGCATAAGAGTATTGAACAAATATTTGATTTAACAGCAATAAGAATATTAGTTGATTCTGTTAAGGATTGTTATGGAGTATTAGGTATAGTTCATACTATATATAAGCCTATTCCAGGAAGATTTAAAGATTATATAGCTATGCCAAAGCCTAATATGTATCAATCACTTCATACAACTGTAATCGGACCACAAGGAAAAACATTTGAAATTCAAATAAGAACATTTGAGATGCATAAAACTGCTGAATATGGTATAGCTGCCCATTGGAAGTATAAAGAAGGAAATGCTGATGATAGTGTAGACTTTGAAACAAAACTTGTATGGCTTAGAGATATGTTAGAGTGGCAAAGAGAAACTTCAGACGCAGAAGAATTTATAGAAGGTTTTAAAATAGATTTATTCTCAGATGAAGTGTTTGTATTTACACCAAAAGGAGTTGTTATAAATCTTTCAAGTGGATCTACTCCAATAGATTTTGCTTATAGAATTCATACTGATGTAGGAAATAAATGCGTTGGTGCTAAGGTTAATGGAAAAATAGTTCCTTTAGACTATAAACTTAAAACCGGTGAAATAGTTGAAATAATAACTTCAAAAGCTGCAAAAGGCCCTAATATGGATTGGTTAAATATTGCAAAGAGTAACCAAGCAAAAAGTAAAATAAGACAATGGTTTAAGAAAGTTAAAAAAGAAGAAAATATTGAAAAAGGTAAAGAACTTCTAGAAAAAGAGCTTAAAAAGCAAAATGTTAGCTATAATGATATTGCAAAAGGCGATGTATATGAAAGAATGATGAAAAGACACAATATTCATCAAATTGAAGATCTTTACTTAAGCATAGGTATTGGCGTTATAAATACATGTAATTTTGTATCAAGACTTAAAGAGGATAATATAGATGAAAAAGAAAAGTATTCTAAGCATGCTTTAGAAAAAGATATCGAAGAAAAGATACAAAAAAGTGAGAAAAAGCAAGAGAAGAACAATACTTATGGAGTAACTGTAAAAGGCCTTAAAAATATTATGGTCAGATTCGCTAAATGTTGCAATCCTGTTCCAGGTGATGATGTTTTAGGATATATCACAAAAGGAAGAGGAGTATCAATTCATAGAAAAGACTGTAACAACTTAAAAAGCTTAATAGAAACTGAACCAGAAAAAATAGTAGAAGCAAGTTTTGGAAAAGAAGAAGGTTCTGGATATATAGCGGAAATTCAGATTAAAACAGAAGATAGAATGGGAATTTTAGCGGATATAATGGCTATTATAACTGATAAAGGATTGCCGCTTAATTCATTAAATGCTAATTCTATAAAGGGAAATATAGCTATAATAAATGTAAAAATTAAGATAAATTCAATTGAACAACTTAAAGAATTTATGAAAGCTATAAGAAGAATTAAGGGTGTTATAGACGTATATAGAATGAATAATTAAAGGAAGTGTCCATTTTGAGAGCAGTAGTACAGAGAGTTTCTTCATCAAAAGTAAAAGTAGATGGCAAGATAATTGGAGAAATTGGCTTAGGAATAAATGTTTTAATTGGTATCTCAAAGGAAGATACTATAAAAGATTTAGAATATATAAAAGATAAAATAATAAATCTTAGGATTTTTGAAGATGAAAATGATAAGATGAATTATTCACTTTTAGATATAAAGGGAGATATATTAGCAATTTCTCAATTTACTCTTTATGGCGATTGTAGAAAAGGTAGAAGACCTAATTTTATGAATGCTAAGGGTGGAGAAGAGGCAAAAATATTATATAATAAGTTTATAGATATGTTAAAACATACAGGTTTAAAAGTAGAGACAGGAGAGTTTGGAGCACATATGGAAGTTGATATTCAAAATGATGGTCCAGTAACTATATTGTTAGATAGTTTTAAACAATTTTAATCTTAAGGAGATGTTTTTTATGATAATAAAAACAATACCAGCAGGGATATATGATGCCAATTGTTATATAGTAATAGATGAAGATACAAGAGAAGCTGGAATAATAGATCCAGGTGGAGATGAAATAAAGCTTGAAGGTATACTAAAAGGGTTAAATATAAAACCTAAGTTTATTTTATTAACACATGCACATGTAGATCATGTTGGCGCAGTTGAGTACTTAAGCAAACTATTAAATATTCCGTTTTATATGCATGAAGCTGAAGAAGAATATGTAAAAAATGATAATTATGTATTTGGAAATGTGAGAAAAGCTGATGGATATTTAGATGAAAATACAGAATTATATATTGGAAAACACAAGGTTAATATAATTCATACGCCTGGACATACAGAAGGTGGAGTTTGTTTTTTAATTGATAAAAATTTATTTTCAGGTGATACATTATTCCAAGGTGCAATAGGTAGAACAGATTTTTCTGGAGGAGACTATGGCAAAATAATAACTAGCATAAAAACTAAGTTATTACCTTTAGGAGATGATGTTACAGTATATCCAGGACATGGTCCAAAATCATCAATTGGATTTGAAAAAAATAATAATCCATTTTTAACTTAAGGAGAAATTATGATAATAAATATAGGATTAAATGATTTAAAATACAGATATGATGTTTATCAAATGTTTAATATATATTTTCCTTTAGATGAATTAAAATTTCCTGAAGAAGGAGATTATGACTATATAGTAAATATAGAAGCTGATAAAGTTTTATTTAAAGCTTCAAATTTAGAATTAAGTGAAAATATTGAAGAAAATATAAAAGATTCTATAAAAAAAGTTATATTTAAAGGGCTTAGAGAAATAACTAAAGATATATATCCTTGGGGAACTTTAGTTGGAATAAGACCTTCTAAAATCGCTTTAAAACTTCTAAATGAAGGGAAAAGTGAAGATGAAATAATAAAATATTTTTATGATAAACATATAGCAAGCGAAGAAAAAGCAAAGCTTTGTATTGATGTTGCAAAACTTGAAGAAAAGTTTGTAAATGTTAATAATGAAAAGATTGCTATTTATATAGGTATGGCTTTTTGCCCTACAAGATGTTTATATTGTTCTTTTGCATCTAATCCTATAGGAGGAAATAAGAAGTTAGTAACTCCTTATTTAAATGCACTTTCTCATGAAATAGAAAAGATAAAAGAATATGTAGATAAAAAGAATTTAGCTATAGAAACAGTATACTTTGGAGGAGGAACTCCAACTGCTGTATCAAATGAGGAATTTGAAGAAGTAATGGAGAGGATTTATAATTCTTTTGTAAGAAATAGAGAAATAATAGAATTTACAGTTGAGTGTGGAAGACCAGATTCTATTACTAGAGAAAAGCTTGAAACTATGAAAAAATATGAAGTTTCAAGAATAAGTATAAATCCTCAAACTATGAATGATGAAACTTTAAAATTAATCGGAAGAAATCATAGCGTAGAAGATGTAAAAGAAAAGTTTAATATGGCAAGAGAGCTTGGCTTTAAAGATATAAACATGGATATGATAATAGGACTTCCAGGAGAAGGATATAAAGAAGCTTTAAATACAGCAAGAGAAATAAAAAAGCTTAAACCAGATAGCTTAACAGTTCATGGACTTTCATTAAAGAGAGGTTCAAGACTTTATGAAAACTTTATATTAAAAAAAGGACTTGGTATTAAAAACCAAGATGAAATAACAAAAATGTATAATGAAAGTAAAGAGCTTTCTAAAGAATTAAATCTTAAACCATACTATATGTATAGACAAAAAAACATGGTTGGGAATATGGAAAATATAGGATATGCAAAAGAAGGAAAAGAGTGCATTTATAATATGCAAATGATAGAGGATACTCAAACTATAATTGCACTTGGAGCTGATGCTGTATCTAAAGTAGTTTTCAAAGATGAAAATAGAATAGAAAGATTTCCAAATGTTAAAGATGTTAGAGAGTATGTAAATAGAATAGATGAGATGATAGAAGGTAAAATAAAATTACTTGATACATTATACAGATAGGAGGCAAGAAAATGGAAATACAAGCACCTAAGGGTACTAAAGATATGTTACCAAGTGATGCTTATAAGTGGCATTATGTTGAAAATATATTTAGAGAATTATCTAAAAATTTTGGAGTAAGAGAAATAAGAACTCCTATATTTGAACACACAGAACTATTTTTAAGAGGTGTTGGTGAAACAACTGATATAGTTCAAAAAGAAATGTATACTTTTGAAGATAAAGGATCAAGAAGTATAACTTTAAAGCCAGAGGGAACTGCACCTGCAGTTAGAGCATTTATTGAGAATAGATTATTTAATGAAGCTCAACCAACTAAGTTATTTTATATAACTCCATGCTTTAGATATGAAAAAGCTCAAAAAGGAAGATATAGACAGTTCCATCAATTTGGTATTGAAATGTTTGGTGCTTCAAATCCATCAATAGATGCTGAAGTTATGGCTCTTGCAATGCAAGTGCTTAAAAAGATAGGTCTTAAAGGATTAACTCTTAACATAAATAACTTAGGATGTCCAAATTGTAGACCAAAATATAATGAAGCATTAAAGAAATTCTTACAAGATAATTATGAAAATTTATGTCCTACTTGTAAGACAAGATTTGAAAAAAATCCTATGAGAATTTTAGACTGTAAGGAAAAGAGCTGCAAAGAAATAACTAAAAATGCTCCAATAATATTAGACTATGTGTGCGAAGATTGTAGTGATCACTTTACAAAGGTTAAAGAATACCTAGATATTTTAGGTATAGACTATAATGTTGATCCAGGTATAGTTAGAGGACTTGATTATTATACTAAAACAATATTTGAAATATTAAATTCTGATTTCACAGTATGTGGTGGAGGAAGATATGATAAATTAATTGAAGAAATAGGTGGACCTGAAATGCCAGCTGTTGGCTTTGGTATGGGAATAGAAAGACTTATAATGGCTATTGAAAAAGAAGGTATAGAAATTCCAAAAGATCCAGTTGTTGAACTTTATTTAGCATCAAGAGGAGAAGAAGGGGCAAAAGAAGCATTTAAGTTAGCACATGCTTTAAGAAGTATTGGTGTAAGTTCTGAAATAAATCATGCAGGAAGAAGCTTTAAGGCAGAAATGAAGTATGCAAATAAAATAGGAGCAAAATTTAGTGTTGTTCTAGGTGATGATGAATTACAAAGCAGAAAAGCAAGATTTAAGAGAATGGAAGATGGAGAACAATTTGAAATAAGTTTAGATGACTTAGAAAAGATAAAAGAAATAGTTAAATCATAATTAAAAAAGCTTAAAATAAATTATTTTAAATAGATATGGAGGAATCACATATGGCAGAAGCGCTTAGCGGTTTAAAAAGAACAATGATGTGTGGTGAACCTAGAGAAGAACATGTAGGTAAAAAAGTTACCTTAATGGGATGGGTTCAAAGAAATAGAAAGCTTGGAGGATTACAGTTTATTGATTTAAGAGATAGAACTGGAATAATGCAAGTTGTATTTGGCGATGATGTAGAAGAAGAAATATTTGAAAAGGCAAAGGGAGTTAGACCTGAATACTGCGTTGCAGTAACAGGAGAAATAGTATTAAGACAGGCTCCAAATAAAGATTTAGAAACAGGTCTTGTAGAATTAAAGTGTGAGGATATAAAAATTCTTTCAGAATCAGAAACACCTCCAATATATATAAAAGAAGATTTAGATGCAGCTGAAAGCATAAGATTAAAATATAGATATTTAGATCTTAGAAGACCAGATATGCAAAAAATATTCTTCATAAGAAATAGAGCTTCAAAAGCAATAAGAGATTACTTAGATAACAATGGATTCTTAGAAGTTGAAACACCAATACTTACTAAGAGTACTCCAGAAGGTGCAAGAGACTACTTAGTTCCTTCAAGAAATTATCCAGGAATGTTTTATGCACTTCCTCAATCACCACAAATATTTAAACAATTATTAATGGTATCTGGATTTGACAAATACTATCAAATAACTAAATGTTTTAGAGATGAAGATTTAAGAGCAAATAGACAACCTGAATTTACTCAAGTTGACTTAGAAATGAGCTTTGTAGATCAAGAAGATATAATGGCATTAAATGAAGGTTTAATAGCTCACGTATTTAAAGAAGTATTAGGACATAAAGTTTCACTTCCAATTAAGAGAATGACATTTAAAGAAGCTATGGAAAGCTATGGTTCAGATAAACCAGATTTAAGATTTGAAATGAAGATTCACAATCTTTCAGAAGCAGTAAAGGATGTTGATTTTAAAGTATTTTCAGATGCACTTTCAAATGGAGGATCAGTAAGATCACTTTGTGTTGAAGGTGGAGCTTCAATGGGAAGAAAAGATATCGATAGACTTGGAGAATTTGTTAAAACATATAAAGCTAAAGGTCTTGCATGGATTAAGGTTAAAGAAGATGGTATACAATCTCCAATAGCTAAATTCTTAAATGAAGATCAAATGGCTAAGCTTTTAGAAGCTGCTGAAGCTAAAACTGGAGATTTAGTATTAATAGTTGCTGATAAAAATTCAGTAGTTTTCCAAAGTTTAGGTGCTTTAAGATTAGAGCTTGCTAAGAAGTTTGATTTAATTAAAGATAAAAATGAATTTAACTTTACTTGGATTACAGAATTCCCATTATTTGAGTATAGTGAAGAAGAAGGTAGATATACTGCATGTCACCATCCATTTACAGCTCCAATGGAAGAAGACTTAGAATTCTTAGAAACAGATCCAGGAAAAGTTAGATCAATAGCATATGACCTTGTTTTAAATGGAGAAGAACTTGGTGGAGGATCAATTAGAATACACGATACTAAGCTTCAAGAAAGAATGTTTAAGGCATTAGGATTTACTATGGAAGAAGCATGGGAAAGATTTGGATTCTTATTAGAAGCATTTAAATTTGGACCACCACCACATGGCGGATTAGCGTTTGGTTTAGATAGAATGATAATGTTCTTAGCAGGAACTGAAAACATAAAAGACGTTATAGCATTCCCTAAAAACCAAAATGCATATTGCTATTTAAGTGAAGCTCCAAATATAGTTGATGAAAAACAACTTGAAGAGTTAGGAATAGATATAAAATTAAGAGAAGAAAATAGAGAATAGAAAATAAAAAGATACCAGTTTACGGTATCTTTTTATTTGCAAATAATTAATATAATCAATAAAAACATACAAAAAAGCTTATAAATATGCTAAAATAAGAAGAAAATTGACGAATTATTTTATATTAAGATTTATTAAAATAAAGATTATTATAAAATAGTTATGAAAGAGGAATTTAATATGAATGAAATAGATTATATTTTAATGAGATATCCAACATTTATAGAGATTGCTGATAGTAATAGTGGACATAAAAGTATTTTTTGTAAGGAAAAAGCACTTGATGAGTATAATAATTTATTAAATATATTATCTTCAGAAGATATAAAATATTATTTTTTAAATACTGAAAATAGTAGTAGTGAAGTATTTATTGGAGACATTGGTTTTATGTTAGATGATACTATATTTATTAGCAATATGAGAAGTGCAAGCAGAAAAAAGGAAACTAAAAAGCTTATAGAATTTGCAAAGAAAAATAAAATGAATCATTATATATTTGAAAATAGTATAGAAGGTGGAGATGTTGTAATTGGCAATTCAACTATATTCGTTGGAATAAGTCAAAGAACAACTGAAGCTGCAATAGAAGAACTTAGAGAATATATAGAAAAGAAGGGTTTAAAGTATGAAGTAATACCTATAAAATTTGATTCAGATAATAAAACACATTTAAATTGCGTATTTAATATATTAGATAAAAAATCTGCTTTAATAAGTAAATATGTATATGATATAGAAGAAATAAAAAAGAGAATAAAAAAATTATATTACATACCAAATGAAAGTGCAGATAATCTTGGCGCTAATGTATTAGTAATTGGAAAAAAGAAAGTAATATGTAGTAATACTGATACGACTAGAATATTAAGAAAAGCTGGATATAAGGTTCTTTGTTGTGAATATGATGAAATGATAAAGCTTGGGGGAGGTATAGCTTGTAGTACATTACCAATTATGATGTAGATTATAAACATAATTACATATAGTATTTAGCATTTATATTCATAAATAACCATATAATGTTTAAATTAAACAAAAGAAATAAAAAATCTTTAAATATTAATCAAAATAAGGTAGAATA
This sequence comes from Clostridium sp., assembly GCF_034179595.1. Classification (GTDB taxonomy): domain Bacteria; phylum Bacillota; class Clostridia; order Clostridiales; family Clostridiaceae; genus Clostridium. The sequence goes on along the minus strand of NZ_JAXFPT010000014.1, from coordinate 99,909 downwards.
TAGAAGTAGAGTGTTATAATTTGGATATATAGGAGTGATTTTATGAATAAGAAGAAGGTTATGGCAATAATGCTAGCTACTTCTGCATGCACTGCATCTATATTAATGCATGGTACGGTCAAATCTCATGCTAGTGAACATAAAATTGGACATGTAGTAAATGTATCAACCAACCTTAGAGTTAGATCAAGTGCAAATACTAATTCAAAAGTATTAGGATATTTACATAATGGAGAAAAGGTAAATATAATAGAAAAAACAGGGTCATGGTATAAAATTGATTTTAATGGAAAAATAGGCTATGTACATGGAGATTATATAAAAGAAGGTGAAAGTAATACAAATTCGGTTACCAATTCTTCAAAAAAAGGAAAAGTTATAAATGTAACAACTAGCTTAAGAGTAAGAAGTGGAGCATCAACTTCTCATTCTGTAATAGGATATTTATACAAAGGAAATACTTTTGATATAATTTCAAAATCAGGATCATGGTATAAGATAAGCTTTAATGGGAAAATTGGATATATATCAGGAGAATATGTTCAAGAAATAAATGGAAGCAATAATAGTAGTAGCAATTCTACTGATTTAGGTGGTAAAGTTGGACAAGTTACAAACGTAACAACTAGATTAAGAATAAGAAGTGGAGCATCAACTAGTTATTCAATAGTTGGATATCTTTCAAATGGAGACGAGTTTGATATAACTGGAAGAACAGGCGATTGGTATAAGATAAAAGCTAAAGGTATTAATGGGTATATTCATAAAAACTATGTAAAAATCTTATCTCAAGGAGAAGATGGATACACTGATAGCAGTAATTTACAAAGTGCATCAGGAAGAGGTAAGGTTATTAATGTTAGCTCAAATTTAAGAGTTAGGAATGCACCAAGCACAAATAGTCCTGTTGTAGGATATTTATTAGCAGAACAAACTTTTGATATACTAGGTAAATCAGGAAGCTTTTATAAGATTAAACATACTAATGGTACTGGATATATTCATCAAGATTATGTACAAGTTATTGGACAATCAAGTAATAATAATGGAAATAGCGGAAGTAATATAAGCGATGATGGAGTACTTAATGAATATGGAAAATTAGTTAATGTTTCAACGAGCTTAAGACTTAGAAAATCACCAGATGCAAACAGTGAAGTCGTAGGATATTTATTCCCAGGAGAAACTTTTAAAGTTACAGCAAGAAATGGAAACTGGTATAAAATTAATTCAAATGGCAAGGTAGGATATGCAAGTTCAGAATATATAAAATTAGTAGATAAAAATGATGCGAATTCATCACAAGCATCAGCCTCATTTGAATCAATTTATAATATATTAAAGCAACAAATTGGCTCACCATATATTTGGGGAGGAAAAGGTGAACTTATAACTACATCTAGTTTAAGATCATTTAAGAATATGTATCCAAGTGCTGCTGCACAAGGAAAGTATGATATCCCATCAAGATATATAAATAGCGGATATAGAGCATTTGATTGTTCAGGCTTAATGTATTGGGGCTTTAGACAAATTGGTATAAATATCGGTGGCTCTACGTATGACCAAATAAATGCAGGAAGAGAAGTTTCAGTAAATGATGCTAGACCTGGAGATTTATTATTCTATGGAAATCTTCAACATGTTGGTATGTATATAGGAAATGGACAATGGATAGAAGCACCAAAATCACATGATTATGTAAAAATTGCAAGTGTACCTTGGAGCAGAATAGGAAGAGTTAGAAGAGTTTTAAATTAATAAAAAAGACTATTACTTAGTAATAGTCTTTTTTATTATACTTAAATTTATCATTTATAAAACAATTAACACTTTTTTTAGAGAGTTTAAATCTTGTTTTAATAGAATTAATATAGTTAGTGTATAACAAAATAATATATTGATTTTTATATTGTTTATTAAAATAATTTATGAACTAATAATTAAAAATTTGACTTTGATAGGTCAAAATACTTCTAAAATACACTTACTATAAATGTATAGTAGTGATAAAAAAATAATTCTATGGTAAAGTTAATGTGGTATATTTAGTTGGTATAGAAGAGGTGGTTATTTGAATTTAAATAGAAAAATATCAATATATAATAAAAATTTAAGTGTACTTGAGAAAGATTTATTAAATAAACTTTTAGATAATACTAATAAATTTTCATATAAAACATTTACTATAGAAAATATAGCAAGAGAATTTTTAATAAGTACAAGTACTGTTCATAGATTATCGAAAAAATTACATTATAAAAGTTTTGTTCAATTTAAGGATGATTATTTTGGGAAAAATGACATTATAGAAGATGAAAAAGAACTTTTAGGCGATTCTTATATAGATTATATTATGGAAACCTATAAAGTTATAATAGAAAGTATGCAAGAAGAGATAATTGATAAAATGGCAAGTTGCAAGAAAGTTACTATATATAGTATGGGTATAAATGATTATATAGCAAGTATATTTGAAACGAAATTGCAACTATTAGAGATACCAACAGAACATCATAATGATCCAAGGTTTATGAAATTATCTAGTAAACTATTAAAAAGAAATGAAGACCTTGTATTTATATTTTCAAAAAGTGGAGAAACTGCAGAACTTTTAGAAGTACTTGTTGAAGCAAATTTAAAATGCATAGATGTTGTACTTATAACAGAGTCTAGAGAATCTACTTTTGAAAGACTTTGCAAATATGTTATTTATGCAGGAGATCCTAAAATATCAGATTATGATGCTGATACTAGATTAAACCTTCATATTGCTGTAGATGTTATAATAAAAAGATTTATAAAAAAATATAAAATAAAAAGTGATAATTATTTATAATATCTATATAAAAATTAGAATAAATATATAGTAAAAATGGAGTATATCTTTAGATAAAACTAAATTTTATTTAAAGATATACTCTTTTTATAATCTTAAATATATCATTAATAAATAGAGGTGATAAAAATGTATTATCAAAAAGTTAATAAAGACGTTAAGATAGCTGTAAATGATATAAATCCAAGTGGAAGACATAGTGTATTATTTATTCATGGTTGGCCATTTACAAGCGAAATATTTGAATATCAGTATAATATATTACCTAAATATAATTTTCGTTGTATATCAGTAGATCTTAGAGGTTTTGGTAATTCAGATAAACCGTTTGATGGATATTACTATGATGATTTAGCAGATGATTTATATAAAGTTATAAAAAATATAGATGTAAAATCTTTAACTCTTGCTGGTTTTTCTATGGGTGGGGCAATAGCAATTAGATACATGGCAAGGCATAAAGGTTATAAGGTATCAAAACTTGCACTTTTAGGAGCAGCAGCACCATCATTTACAAAATATCCAGGATATCCATATGGATTATCTAAAGAAGAAGTTGATAATATTATAAAAGGAATATATGAAGATAAACCTAAAACCATAAGTGATTTTGGAAATAAGCTTTTTGCAAGCAAAATAAGCAAAGAATTTAAAGAATGGTTTTCTAATATAGCTTTAAAATCTACAGGTTATTCAACTATAAAAACAGCTATATCACTTAGAGATGAAAATATGTTTGATGATTTAAAATGTATAGATGTTCCAACAGGAATATTTCATGGCATATTAGATGAAGTATGTCCTTTTGAATTTGCACTAGAATTAAATAAGAATATATATTGTTCAAAATTATATACATTTGAAAAGAGTGGTCATTGTTTATTTTATGATGAATTAGAGGAATTTAATAAGAAGTTTATTGAATTTTTATCTAAATAAAAGAAAAAAGAGCTAAAGAAATTTAGCTCTTTTATTATGTAATTTATTTATTTTAGTGAATGAAATTTACAAATAAAGTTATGACAGTTGAGTTTATAAAATCTATAAATAAACAGCCAACAATAGGAACTGTAAAATAAGCATTTGGAGCAAATCCAAATTTAGATGTTAATGCATCCATATTTGCAATAGCATTAGGAGTAGCTCCCATACCGAATCCACAAAGACCAGATGCAAAAACAGTAGCTTCATAATCTTTTCCCATAGCTCTAAATGTAATAACATAAGCAAAGAATGCAATAAGAAGAGTTTGACCTAGTAGCATTATAATCATGGGTAATGCTAAATCAAATAGTTCCCATAGCTTTAATCCCATAAGAGCCATTGATAAGAAGAATGATAAACTAATATTACCTATTACTTCGATTTCTTTGTCTTTTAAAGATATGTTCTTTATATCACATATATTTCTTATAATAGCTGCAGCTAACATAGCACCTATGTATGAAGGAAAAGTAAGTCCTAAATCTTGAAGAAATTTTGAAATTATTGAACCAGCTCCCATAGCAATGAATATTAATGACATAGCTTTCATAAGTCTTTCATTGCAAAGAATAGCATCATTTTCTTGATGAAAATCACTCATTGGTATAGAATGATCATCACTATGTTTAGGGGTTTTAATCTTATATCTTTCAATTAAATTTTTAGCTACTATTCCACCTATTAAGCTACCCATAACTAATCCAAATGTTGCAGAGGCAAATGATACTGTAGTTGCTCCTTTAACTCCCATACCTTCAAAAAGTGGTCCAAAAGAACCTGCAGTTCCATGTCCACCAACCATAGGAATAGATCCAGTACAAAGACCAAGTAGTGGATGTAAATTAAATAACTTTGCTAATGATACACCTAAAATGTCTTGAGAGATTATTAATAAAGTTGCTATTATTAGAAAAATTATAAGATGTATACCACCTTTTTTTAATACTTTAAAACTAGCAGTAAAACCAATGCTAGTAAAGAATACAGTCATAAAAATATTCTGAAGTGTAGTATCAAGAGTTATTGTTGCTGTATTAGTAAGTTTTAAGATAAGTACTAATATTGAAAAAAGCAAACCTCCTATTACTGGTGCTGGTATACAATATTTTGAGAAAAATGATATTTTATTTTTTAAAAGTTTACCTATAAAAAATATTATCGTGGCTAATGCCATTGTTTGGAATATATCAAATTTTAATTCCATATTTTTACCTCCTTTTTTGAAAATTATAATTCATAATAACAAACTATACGACAAATATTGAATTATTACTCTTATGAATAAAACATTTTAATATCTATTTTATAATATTTTTGAAAAAAATAAAAGGTTTTTAACATAAATTCAACATAAAGCTAAAAATTAATAAAACAACACAAAAATAAAAGGCCAATATAATATTGACCTTTTAAATAAGTATATAATTAAACTATTTTAGTAGTCCAATCTTCACAGTTCCAAATTTCTGTAACTATATCTTTATAAAATTCAGGTTCGTGTGATACAAGAAGTATTGATCCTTTGTATTCTTTTAAAGCTCTTTTAAGTTCATCTTTTGCATCAACATCTAAGTGGTTAGTAGGCTCGTCAAAGATAAGTATATTAGTTTCAGTATTTAGTATTTTACAAAGTCTTACCTTTGCAGCTTCCCCTCCAGATAAAACTCTTATCTTAGATTCAAGTTGTTTAGTAGTAAGTCCACATTTTGCAAGAGCAGATCTTATTTCATATTGAGTTTTGCTTGGGAACTCATTCCAAACTTCTTCTATACAAGTATTATTGTTTTCTTCTCTTTCTTCTTGTTCAAAATATCCTATATTTTGATAATCTCCAAGTAAAACTTCACCAGATAATGGTTTAACTTTACCAAGTAAGCTCTTTAAAAGAGTAGATTTACCAAGACCATTTGCGCCAACTAATGCTATCTTTTGACCTCTTTCCATATAAAGATTAAGTGGCTTTGTTAAAGGAGTAGTATATCCAATTACTAAATCTTTAGTTTCAAATATAGTTTTTCCAGATGTTCTTGAAAACTTAAAATTAAATTCAGGCTTTGGTTTTTCTTTTGTAAGTTCGATTCTTTCCATCTTATCTAATTTCTTTTGTCTTGATTTTGCCATACCAGTTGTAGCAACATTTGCTTTATTTCTTGCAACAAAGTCTTCAAGTCTTGCTATTTCTTTTTGTTGCTTTTCATAAGCTATTTCAAGTCTCTTTTTATTTTCTTCATGCTTTCTCTTAAATTCGTAGTAATCACCAACATATCTTGTAAGCTTTCTTTCTTCAACATGATATATTAAATTTACAACATCATTTAAAAATGGAATGTCGTGAGATATAAGTATAAATGCATTTTCATAGCTTTGTAAGTATCTCTTAAGCCATTCTATATGTTCTTCATCTAAGTAGTTAGTAGGCTCATCTAGAAGTAATATATCTGGATTTTCTAAAAGAAGTTTTCCAAGTAATATTTTAGTTCTTTGACCTCCAGATAAATCATCTACGTCTTTATCAAGTCCTAAGTCTAAAAGACCAAGACCTTTTGCAACTTCATCAACCTTTGCATCTATCATATAAAAACCATTATTATCAAGCATATCTTGAATAACAGCAGTTCTTTCAAGCATTTTATTAAGTTCATCTTCTGATACTTCACCCATCTTTTCATAAAGTGAATTCATTTCAGCTTCTAAATCAAAAAGATATCTAAATGCTTCTCTTAAAGCATCTCTAATTGAAGTACCTTTAGTTAAAACAGCGTGTTGATCCATATATCCAACACGTACATTATTTGACCAAATAACTTTTCCTTCATCAGGCATAAGTTTTCCTGTGATTATATTCATAAAAGTAGATTTACCTTCACCATTTGCACCAATAAGTCCAACGTGTTCTCCTTTTAAAAGTCTAAAAGAAACATCTTCAAAAATAGCTCTATCACCAAATCCATGGTTCATATCTTTAACAGTAACTATACTCATTTTTTCCTCCTAAAATTGTATTGCTAAGAATAAGTTTAATATCACTATTATATTTTGTAAAGAAAAAGTGTACAATATTAATGACTTCTAAAATTAGAAAAAATAATGTAGAATATAATAATAAGAAAATACCACCCGGAGGTATAAGGAGGATATTATAAATGGAAAATGATAGAGATATGTTAATTTTCGATGAGCATAATGAAAAGCTTAGAAAAGATATAATGAATAGATTAAAAAGAATAGAAGGTCAAGTTAAGGGGATTCAAGGTATGATGGAGAAAAATACTTGCTGTGGAGATATATTAGTTCAAGTTTCAGCTATAAGATCTGCTATAAATAATGTTGGGGGATTGATTATAGAAAATTATGCTATAAATTGTTTAGGCTTTGAAGAAGGGTCAGATGAACAAAAAAAGGTTCAAGGGTTAGTTAAAAAGATAAATAACTTTGTGAAATAGGTATATTGGAGAATGAAATATGAATAATTTTATAAATGCAATTATTCTAATTATAGGGTTTATTTTTTTAATAAAGGGTGCTGATATATTTGTTGATGGATCATCAAATATAGCTAAAAATATAGGGATACCTTCAGTTATAGTTGGGCTTACAATAGTTTCACTTGGTACAAGTGCGCCAGAACTTGCAATAAGCTCAATATCAGCAATTAAAGGAAATAATGGGATTGCAATAGGAAATGTACTTGGTTCAAATCTCTTTAATACATTAATTGTACTTGGGGGGACAGCGCTTGTTACACCTCTTATGATTAGAAAAAATATTGTTAAAAGAGATTTTTTAGTTAATGTATTAGTATTATTTATTTTATATATATTTTCTTTTGGATTAAGATTTAATGGAAAAGATGGATTACTATCAAGATTAGATGGATTAATCCTATTGTTACTATGTATAACTTATATAGTTATTTTAATAAGAGAGGTATTTAAAAATAAAGATTCAGATATTAGAGATATAGAAAGAAAAAATTTAAGTCATATAAAAATTGGAAAAAATATTATAAAAATAGTAATTGGAGTAGTTGGAATAATTTTAGGAGGAGAATTAGTAGTTAATTCAGCAACTAATATAGCATATTCTATAGGAATGAGTGAAAAATTAGTTGGTCTTACAATAATAGCTATGGGAACATCACTTCCAGAACTTGTAACATCTATAATTGCAGCTCTTAAAGGAGAGACAGAGATTGCACTAGGTAATGTATTAGGATCAAATATATTTAATATATTACTTATTTTAGGATTATCTTCAACTATTAATCCTATAATTGTAGCGGGAAATCTTTACATAGATTTATTATTTTTAATAGCAGTAACATTAATTATAGGGATTATGATATTTTTAAATAAAGATAAAGATATAAATAAATTAACTAGATTTAAAGGGCTGATTTTAGTACTTTTATATATAATATATCTTTTATATATTATAATGAGAAATTAATATAGAGATAAGTATTAATGGACTAAAAAAATTTTATAATACTAAAAAATATATAAATGGAGTATAAATAATATATTTAACTTATATTATATCTTATAATTATGAAAAGGTGGGAGTGTAAGAAGCTATGTATAAATTAGTGTGTATTGATATGGATGGGACTTTATTAAATAAAGAGCATGAAGTGAGTGATGAAAATAAAAGAGCTCTTAAAGAGGCGACAGAATTAGGAGTTAATATTGCAATATCAACAGGAAGAGTGTTTGCATCAGCAAGGATATATGCTAAAATTACAGGCATAAAAGCACCGCTTATATGTTCTAACGGCTCTTATATAAGAGCAAAAGATACAGATGAAATCATATTTAAATCAGTATTAGATAAAGAAGCTTTAGAAGAAATTTATAAACTTATAAAAAAGCATAATTTTTTAGCTTATTTTGATACTCCATATGGAATAATAAGTGATACAAAAATTCCAGATGATGATAGTCATAGAAAGATGAATGAATGGGTAACAGAAGATGAAAAAATTAAATTTTATGAAGTAGATGATTTTAAAGAAGCATTTTCTAAATATGGATCTGATATATTAAAGCTTATAATAATAGAAACTAAAAATAGTACAAAAATTGAAGATGCTAAAGAAGATATAGAAAAGTTAAAAGATTATGTGGATATTGTTTATTCATGGAGTGGATGTGCTGAATTTATGGCAAAAGGTACATCTAAAGGAAATGCAGTTAAGATGTTAGCCAAAAAGTTTGGAATAAAAAAAGATGAAATAATGTGTATTGGTGATAGTAGAAATGATTTATCAATGTTTTATGAAGCTGGAACTACTGTAGTTATGGGTAATGCACCAGATGATATAAAAGAGTATGCAGATTATGTAACAGAAAGTAATGAAAATAGCGGAGTAGCAAAGGCTATAGATCAATTTATTTTAAATAAATAAATTGATTTCATAAAGGAAATCTGTTACCATATTATATGAAAAATTTAAAATATACTCATTTTGTATAGGGGAGTAGTTAGCTCGAAATAATTTGTAGGGAGTTATTAAGTCAACATATTGAACAAGAGTCTGTTCTGGCTTAATATTGAATAACGAGACTTATGCATAGTTTTATGCTATGCGTAAGTCTCCTTTTTTATATAGGGTGAGTAAAAATTAAAAAAAGGAGTTATATACATATGAGTTTTCTAGCGATTTTTATGACCGGAATTGGTCTATCTATGGATGCTTTTGCTGTTGCAATTGCAAAAGGAATGAGCCTTAAGAAAAATGTAATGAAAAATGCCTTAAAAATAGCAATATTTTTTGGCGGATTCCAAGCTTTAATGCCATTTATAGGTTGGTTTGCAGGTAGATATTTTAAAGATTATATTGAAGCATTTGACCATTGGATTTCATTTATCATTCTTGCTTTTATTGGAGGTAAAATGATTTATGAATCAATAAAGGGAGAAGATGAAGAAAAGTCTGCAAATGAAGACGTTATAGATGAAGTTTCAGTTGAAGGTGAAAGGCTTGAAAATAATGAAGTAAGCACTAAAAATTTAATAATACTTGCAATAGCAACAAGTATAGATGCACTTGCAGTAGGTGTAAGCTTTGCATTTTTAAATGTTAGTATAATACCTTCTATTTTTATAATAGGAATAACAACTTTTGTATTAAGTTTAATAGCTGTATTTATAGGAAGAAAGCTAGGTGGCATTTTACAAAAATATGCTGAAATCATTGGTGGAGTAATATTAATCTTAATAGGTCTTAATATACTTTTAGAACACCTAAGATAGATATATTAAAAAGATAAAAAGTGTAGATTAAATCATACACTTTTTTACTAAAATTTATAATACCATAAAGAGGGTACCAGAAGCTATTAAGATTCCTCCAATAACTGATTTAAACGTAATTTGTTCATTAAGTATGAAAAATGCTAAAACAATTGTTATTATAATACTTAATTTATCAATAGCAACAACGCTTGTTACATTGCCCATTTGAATAGCTTTATAATAAAATAGCCAAGATAAGCCTGTAGCTAGTCCAGATAAGATTAAAAATAACATGCTTCTACTTGAAATATTTTTAATTTCTCTATGACTTCCTGTTATAAATACAATTGCCCATGCTAAGATTAAAACAACAATTGTACGTATGGCAGTTGCTAGATTAGAGCTTATTCCGCTAATTCCTATTTTAGCAAAGATTGAAGTGATTGCAGCAAATAAGGCTGATAAGATGGCATAGAAAAACCACATAAAAAACCTCCATAATATGTAAAATTATGAATATATTATACCATAAATTAAAAGATAAATTAAAATAGAAATCATTATATTAAAGGCTTTTATATAAATTTATCTAACTATATACTTTAAATTGACTTTTTATGATAAAATAAACTAAAACATAATAAAGGAGATATTATTTTATGTCAGTAAAAATGTTACATACATGTATAAGAGTTATGGATTTAGAAAAGTCATTAAAGTTTTATAAGGAAGCTTTAGGACTTATAGAAACAAAAAGAAAAGATTTTCCAGAAAATGAATTTACTCTTGTTTATTTATCAAATGAAGTTGGTGGTTATGAAATAGAACTTACTTATAACTATGATCCTGAAAAACCATATGAATTAGGAAATGGATTTAGCCACATAGCTATTGGAGTTGAAAATTTAGAAGAAATGAGAGAAAAACATATTTCACTTGATTATAAGGTTACTGATTTAAAAGGACTTCCAGGAGAAGAGCCACATTATTATTTTGTAACTGATCCAGATGGATATATGATAGAAGTTATAAGACAAAAATAATATTTAAAGTGTAGTATATATGCTGCACTTTTTTTATCTTATAATATATAAAAGTAAGTAAATTTACTTAAAGTATCATTATATGAAAATTAACTTTAATTAAAGGAAAGGATATTAGATGAGGATAAATAAATTACTTAGTAACTATGGAATTTGTTCAAGAAAAGAAGCTAATAGGATTATTGAAGATGGAAGAATAATAGTAAATGGGAAGCTTTGCACTAAAGGGCAATGGGTAGAAGAGACAGATGAAATACTTTTAGATAATAAACCTCTAAAGCCTATGGAAAAAGTTTATATAGCATTAAATAAACCAGAGGGAATAACTTGTACAGCAGCTAAAGAAGTTAAAGATAATATAATTGACTTTATGAATTATGGAAAATATATATTTCCTGTAGGAAGACTTGATAAGGAATCTGAAGGATTAATAATAATGACTAATGATGGTGAAATTGCAAATAAAATATTAGAATCCCAGAATAATCATGAAAAAGAATATATAGTTAAGGTTGATAAACCTTTTGATGATAGCTTTTTAGAAGGGATGGCAAATGGAGTAGAAATACTTAATGTTAAGACTAGACCTTGCACTGTTACTAGAATAAATGAAGATACATTTAGGATAATACTTACTCAAGGACTTAATAAACAAATAAGAAGAATGACTAAAGTTTTTGGATATACAGTTATAAAGTTAAAAAGAATAAGAATAATGAATATAAAAATAGATGGGATAGATAAGGGGAAATGGCGTAATCTTACCTTAGAAGAAATAGAAAAACTTAAAATGCACTAATACATATAATATAGGAAAAGTAAAAGTTTAAAGAAAGTTAAAAATCTCTTTCATATTAATACTTAATATGATGATATTATTTTAGATATTAAAAATTTAATTAAAAAAGGAGATTTTATGTTTGATTTAAAGAAAGAAATGAATTTTTACAAATTGATTTGGATTTTTATGATAGGGTGTGTCTTAGGGTACTGTGTTGAAATGCTTTGGTGCTATATAACAAATGGGTATTTTGAAAGTAGACAAGGGTTATTATATGGTCCATTTAGTCCTGTATATGGTATAGGCAGTGCTCTTCTTAGTTTATTATTGTATAAGTTTTTGCATACAAGAGGAATTATAGTATTTTTAATAAGTGCAGTTGCAGGTGGAGCATTTGAATATTTATGTTCATGGGCTCAACAAAAGATGGTAGGAACAATTTCTTGGGATTATACTAGTAATAATTTAAGTATAGGTGGAAGAACTAGCGTTGAATATTGTATATTCTGGGGAGTATTAGGAGTATTATTTATAAAAGAAGTTTATCCTTTAATCGATAAATTTTTTAATAAGATTTCAAGTAAAGCTATAAAGATTTGGACTTATATATTTATAATAATAATGGTACCTAATATTATATTATCTGCATTAGCAGTAAGAAGAGAAGTTGCAAGAATGGATCATGTTAAAGCTACAAATGCAATTGATAGATTTTTAGATGAGCATTATCCAAATTCATATATGAAAAAAGTATATCCAAATATGATTTTCCCAAATCAAAAAGGTTAAATAAAGGTATAAAAGGGATTAGATTTTTAAGTCTAATCCTTTTGTTTTGTGTTGAATAAATGAAAAATATAATATATAATGTAATATGTAATTAGAAAATAAAAGATAGCAAAACTAAATAATTTATAGTTTTAGGTGAATAATTTATTTAAATTATTAAAAGAGAAAATGGTGAAAATCCATTACAGCCCCCGCTACTGTAAAAGGTGACAAGCTTAAATAAAGCCACTAATATGATTTAATATTGGGAAGGATTAAGTAAGGATGACCCTAAAGTCAGGAAACCTGCCTAAGACTTATTAGCTATTCTTCAGAGGGAAGTACGATAGATAAAGTTTTGGTAGATTTTAAAGCTCTATCTTATTTTTGTGTACACAAAGCACTTTTATCCTTAAAGATAAAAGTGCTTTTTTAAAAATCCCAATAAATTTAAATGTTTTTTGAGGTGAGTTATGAGAAAAGCAATATTAGTAGTAAGTTTTGGAACGAGTTATTTAGACGCGTTGGAAAATTCAATTGAGAAGATTGAAAAGGAAATACAAGAAAATTTTAAAGAGTATGATATATTTAGAAGTTTTACTTCACATATGATAATAAGAAAATTAAAATCTGTTTATAACATGGAAGTTGATACACCAGAGATAGTTTTAGAAAAGATAAAAGATTTAGGATATGATGAAGTTTTAGTTCAACCTATTCACATAATACCTGGGGAAGAATATGATTATGTAAAAGGTAATGTGGAAAGATTTGAAAAGTACTTTAATAGTATAAAGTTTGGAAGACCACTTTTCTTTTATCAAGGAGAAGAGGATATGCCAAATGATTATGGGATATTTATAGATAGCATAAAAGAATTATTAGAATGTAAGGAAGATGAAGCAGTAGTTTTATTTGGACATGGTAGTGCACACTATTCTAATGCAGCTTATGGAGCACTTCAAACAATGCTTTATGATGAAGGCTTTGAAAGAGCATTTGTTGGAACAGTTGAAGGATATCCAACTTTAAATAGCGTATTAAAAAGACTAAATAAAAATAATATTAAAAAAGTTAAACTTGTACCATTAATGGTTGTTGCAGGAGACCATGTTAGAAATGATATGGCTTCAGATGAAGACGATTCATGGAAAACGATTTTAAAGGAAAATGGATTTGAAGTAGAAACACATATTCATGGACTTGGAGAGATTAAAGCATTTAGAAAGATATATATAGATCATATAGAAGATATGATAAATGATACATATTTAGGTGTTGGAAAAACTAAAAAGTTAGGAAAATAATTTTTTAAAGAAAGAGAGAAAGAAATAATGAAATCTTTAATTATTGCTTCTAATAAAAGTGGAGGAGGAAAAACTACCTTTACTTTGTCTTTAATGAATTCTTTAATTAAAAAAGGATTTTCAGTTCAAGGCTTTAAGGTTGGTCCAGATTATATAGATGGAGCATTCCATGAATTTATAACTAAAAAGCCTTCAAGAAATTTAGATTTATTTTTAATGGGAACAGATGGAATAAACTATAGTTATTCAAAAGGAAAAAGTGATTTAGGAGTTATTGAAGGAGTTATGGGTCTTTATGATGGCAAAGGTATATCTACTTTTGCTTCTACATATCATGTTTCAAAAGAATTAGGTGATATGCCAATTTTACTTGTAATCACTCCAGGGGCTCAAAGTGTTACTTTATGTGCTGAAATAAATGGATTAAAAGAATTTAAAAATGCAAATATTGTTGGAGTAGTATTAAATTCTATAAGTCCAAGTTATTACACTATGTTAAAGGCTGCTATAGAAAAACATTGCAATATAAAGGTATTTGGCTATATGCCAAAAGATGAAAAGTTAAGTTTAAAGAGCAGACATCTTGGACTTGTTCAAAGCGTAGAAGTTTCTAACCTTAAAGAAAAGATAGATTATGCAAGTAAACTTTTAGAAGAGTATGTTGATATTGATAGCCTTGTAGATGAATTTAAAGAATATAAGGCAAAAAGTATTAAATACGATTTAGAATATAAGGATATAAAAATAGGAGTTGCCTTAGATAAAGCCTTTAGTTTTTATTATAGAGAAAATATAGAACTATTAAAACAAATTGGAGAGATTAAGTATTTTAGCCCTTTAAATGATAAAGAACTACCAAAAGATTTAGATTTTTTATACATAGGTGGAGGTTATCCAGAAGTTTTTAAAGAAGAACTTTCAAAAAATATATCTATGAGAAAAAGTATAAAAAAAGCTCTAGAAAATGGTCTTAGGTGTTTTGCAGAATGTGGAGGGCTTATGTATCTTACTCAAGATATAGATGGAAGTGAAATGGTTGGTTTCTTTAATGGGAATGCAGAAATGACAACTAGGCTTCAAAGATTTGGATATTCAACATTAATTTTAAATAATAATGAACAAGATTTAACAATTAATTGTCATGAATTTCATAAATCAAAAGTTAATTTAGAGGAAGAAACAGTTTATAATATAAGCAAAGAAAATTATCTAGGAAATAAAACTGAGTGGGTATGCGGATACAAAAAAAATAATACTATTGCAGGTTATCCACATGTTAATTTCTTAGGAAATATTGATTTCTTTAAAGAGATAGTTGGTTATAAGAAATATTAAAATAATTTAGAAAGTAGGTGGGATTTATGAATTATATAAAAGATCCAATGGGAATAGAAAGAAGAAGTTTTGAGATTATAGGAAGTGAGCTTGGAGAACATAATTTTACTGATGAAGAATTACTTATAGTAAAAAGAGTTATACATACAACGGCCGACTTTGAATATAAAGATTTATTAGAAATAAGCGAAGGTGCAATAGAAACTGCTAAAGAAGTATTTAAAAATGGAGCTAGACTTTATACAGATACTAATATGATATTAGCAGGAATAAATAAGAGAGCTTTAAGTGCATTAAATTCTGAAGGGACTTGCTATGTTAATTTAGATAAGGTACATGAGTTATCAAAAGAAAGAGGAATAACACGTTCAATGGCAGGTGTTGAACTTGCGTCTAAAGAAGGTGTTGATATATTTGTTTTTGGTAATGCACCAACAGCGCTTTTTAAATTAAGAGAGCTTATTGAAAGTGGAGATGCAAAGCCAAAGCTTATAATTGCAGTTCCAGTAGGTTTTGTTGGAGCTAGTGAAAGCAAAGAAGGCTTAGAGGAACTTGGAATACCTTACATAAGAGTTAATGGAAGAAAAGGTGGAAGTACTGTTGCAACTGCAATAATTAATGCCCTTATGTATATGCTTTATGAAAGGTAAGAATTAGTATGCTTGACTTATATATTGAAAGTGACGGAAAAAAATTAAGGTGCGGATACACAACAGGGTCTTGTGCGTCAGCTGCTGCAAAAGCTGCAACTTTTATGCTATTTAATAATGAGGAAATCAAATCAATAAAAATTGATACACCAAAAGGAATAGAACTTGATTTACAAATAAACGAAATAAAAAGAGGAAAAGATTTCGTAGCTTGCTCTATTATTAAAGATGGTGGAGATGATATTGATGCAACTCATGGTATAGATATCTGGGCAGAAGCTAAAATCATTGATGAAGGCTATGTTTTAAAAGGTGGAAAAGGCGTTGGAGTTGTTACAAAAGATGGCCTTTTTATACCAAAGGGAGAGCCTGCAATAAATAAAGTTCCAAGAGAATGTATAAAAAAAGAAGTTTTAAAGGTAAAGCCAGAGGATAAGGGAGTCCAAATAACTATATCTGTACCAAAAGGAGAAGAGGTTGCTAAAAAGACATTTAATCCAAGACTTGGTATAGTTGGCGGAATATCTATACTTGGAACAACTGGAATAGTCTATCCAATGTCAGAAGAAGCACTAAAAGCATCAGTTAGACTAGAAATAAATCAAAAGGCTATAAATAATGAGACTCTAGTACTTACTTTTGGTAATATGGGTGAAAGGTTATGTAAACAGCTTGGATATAAAGAAAATCAAATTGTTATAATTTCAAACTATGTTGGATATGCATTAGAATGTTGCGCTAATTTAAATGTAAAAAACATAATTTTAGTAGGACATATTGGAAAAGTAAGTAAGGTTGCTTATGGATGTTTTAATACACATAGCAGAGTAAGTGATGTAAGACTTGAAGTTATAGCTTTAGAACTTGCACTTTTAGGATATGATATAAATCTTGTAAAGAATGTATTAGAACAAAAAACATCAGAAGGTGCAGTGAAATTATTAGGTGATGGATTCGATGATTTATATAGAAATATAGGAATAAAGGTCAAAGAAAGACTTGAACTTTATACTTATAATAAAATAAATTGTGATGTAGTTATGTATTATGATCCATGTGATCCTAAAGTTTTATGGAATTCATTGATAGAGGAGAATTAAATGATTTATATAGTTGGTCTTGGACCTGGAAATAGAGAATATATACTCCCAAAAGCATTAAAAATTTTAAAAAATAGTGATAAGATTATTGGCTTTGATAGAGCAGTGCAGTCTATAAAGTTTTTAGGAAAAGAAAGCATAACAGTGTCATCACTTAAGGAATTATTAGATAATGTAAATGAAAATAAGGATTTAGATGTGTCTATAATAGCATCTGGAGATCCAACATTTTATGGAATTACAAATTATTTAAAGAGTAAAATAGATGAAAACATAGAAATTATACCAGGTATAAGTTCTTTTCAATATTTAACCAGTAAAGTTCAAGTCATGTGGAGTAAGGCTTACTTAGGAAGTTTACATGGAAGATATGAAGAATTTTTAGAAAATGTTAAGGGAAATGATTGCTCTGTATGGCTTACTGATAAAGTAAATAATCCAAGTAGATTATGTGAAATTTTATATGAAAATAGTATAGATGCTAGAGTTATTATAGGCGAAAACTTATCATATGATGATGAAAAGATAAGCATAGGAACTCCAAAGGAATTGATGAACAACATATATGAATTATTATCTGTTGTTATAATAGAAAGAATTTAATGGAATGAGGAAAGATATGAACTTTATAAAGGATAGTGAATTTATAAGAGGAAATTGCCCTATGACTAAAGAAGAAATCAGAATAAGTTCAGTATGCAAATTAGAATTAAAAGAAGATTCTGATGTCTTAGATATAGGTAGTGGTACTGGCTCTATCACAATTCAATGTGCAAAAATAGCATATAAGGGTAATGTATATTCATTAGAAAAGGATTTTGAAGCAATTGATATTACAGAAAAGAATATTGAAAAATTTAATTGTGATAATGTAAGTCTTTTTAAAGGAGAAGCTTTAGATTATTTAAATGAATTTTTAAAGCAAAATAAAAAATTTGACTCTATTTTTGTTGGAGGAAGTGGAGGAAGCTTAGAAAAAATACTCATTTCTTCTGATAAATTACTTAAAAAATCAGGCAAGCTTGTTATGAATTTTATAACATTAAAAAATGTTTATGAAGCAATAAGTGTAGTTGAAAAGTTAGGTTATGATGTTGATGTAACAATGCTTCAAGTAAGCAAAGGAAGAGGAAAAAGTCTAATGCTTATGGCAAATAATCCAATATTTATAGTAGAGTGTAGAAAGGAAGAAAAATAGATGGCTAAGTTATACGGTATAGGAGTAGGACCTGGAGATAGTGAGCTTTTAACTATTAAAGCTGTTAGAGCTATTGAAAATTGTGATATTATTGTAGCTCCAGTTGCAGTAGAAGGCGGAGAAAGTGTAGCTTATGAAATTGCAAAAGAATATATAAAAGATGATACAAAGGTTGTATTAAAACACTTCCCAATGGGAAAAAAAGATAGAGTAGAAAAAGCTAAAGAAGCTTATGATTATATAAGAAGTGAAATAGAAAATGGAAAAACAGTAGGTTTTTTAACTATTGGAGATCCATATGTTTATAGTACATATATTCATATGTTAGACCATATGAAGGAAAATGGTATAGAAGTTACTACAATACCAGGGATAACATCATTTTGTGCAGCAGCAAGTTTAGTAAATAGAACTCTTGTTATAGGAAATGAACCTCTTTTAATTCTTCCAGCTAGTAGAGTTTCTGATATAAAAGATGAAAAGTATGTTGTAATAATGAAAGTTTATAAAAAAGAAGAAGAAGTTGTAAACTATCTTGAAGAAAAAGGCTTTGATTATGTATGTGTACAAAGAGTTGGAAGAGATGGAGAAAAGGTATTAACAAATAGAGAGGACATAATAAATTCAAAAGAATATATGTCACTTATAATAGCAAATAGATAGGAGGAAAGATTTTGGTTTATTTTATAGGAGCAGGTCCAGGAGATGTAGATTTAATTACAGTTAAGGGAAGACAGATATTAGAAAAAGCAGATATAGTTATATATGCAGGTTCATTAGTTTCAAGTGAACATATGAACTTTTGTAAAAAAGATGCAAAGATATATAATTCAGCAAAGATGAATTTAGATGAAGTTATAAAGGTTATGACTGAAAATAAAGATAAGATAATAGTAAGATTACATACAGGTGATCCATCTATATATGGTGCAATAAAAGAGCAAATGGATGAACTTGATAAATATAATATAGAGTATGAAGTAATTCCAGGGGTAAGCTCATTTACAGCAGCTGCATCTGCTATAAAAAAAGAATTTACTCTTCCAAGTATAACACAAACAGTTATTTTAACTAGAGTAGAAGGTAGAACTAAAGTTCCTGAAACTGAAGATTTAGAAAAACTTGCAAGTATTGGAGCATCAATGGCAATATTTTTATCAATATCAATGATTGATAAGGTTGTAGAAAAATTAAGACGTGGATATGGAAGAAACGTTAATATAGCAGTAGTTGAAAGAGCAACATGGGAAGATCAAAGAATATTAATTGGTACATTAGATGATATAAGTGAAAAAGTTAAAGAGGCTGGAATAACAAAATGTGCTCAAATCTTAGTTGGTGATTTTATTGACTGTGAATATGAAAAAAGTAAGCTTTATGATAAAACATTTTCACATATGTTTAGGGATGCAATACTTTAAAGATGATTGGTGTAATAAGTGTAACAAAAAAAGGTGATATTCTTGCAGAGAAACTAAAAGAAAATCTTAATTGCAGAGTGTTTTTAAAGTCTAAAGAAGATAAAGATTTAAAGAGCGTTACAAAAGAATTTATGCAAGAATTAGAAGGAGTTATATTTATAAGTTCAACTGGGATTGCGGTAAGACTTATAGCTCCTTACCTTAAAAGTAAGGCAAAGGATCCTGCTATAGTTGTTGTTGATGTAAATAATAATTTTACAATAAGCCTTGTAAGTGGTCATTTAGGTGGTGCAAATAGATTAACATCTAAAGTAGCTAAAATTTTAAATAATACAGAAGTTATAACAACTGCAACAGATAAAATGAATATAGTAGCACCAGATATGATTGCAAAAGAAAATGATTTAGTAATAGATGATTTAAAGATATGTAAGGATGTAGCAGCACTTTTAGTAAACGGTAAAAAAGTTTATTTTAATGATGAAAAAGATATAATAAGCACTCCAAAAGGCTATATAAAAGAAAAAGAAATAAGAGACGATATGATTTTAGTTACCAATAAACTAAATATACAAAAGAAAAATAATTTACTTAAATTAGTTAGAAAAGATGTAGTTTTAGGAATTGGATGCAGAAAAGATACGGATGAAAAAAAGCTTAGAGAATTTGTTCTTAAGGTGTTAGAAGAAAATAATTATGATAAAAGATCAGTAATTAAAATAGGTTCTATAGATGTTAAGAAAAATGAAAAAGCTATCATATCTTTAGCTAAATTTTTAGGATGTGAATTTATAACTTTTAATAAAGATGAGATAAATAGTGTAGATGAAGATTATGAAGGCAGTGATTTTGTATTTAAAACTGTTGGAGTAAGATGTGTTTGTGAACCCGTTATTTATCTTATGGATGCAAAGGTTAAGGTTAAAAAGATAAAATACGAAGGAATGACTCTTTCAATAGGAGAAAAATACATTTAAAGGAGATTAAATGATGGGAAAATTATATGTAGTAGGAATTGGTCCTGGTGGATTAGAACATATGACTATAAAAGCAAAAGAAGCTATATTAAATGCTGATATAATTGTTGGATATACAAAGTACATAGAAATGGTACGTGATTTAATAGGAGATAAAGAAATTTATCAAACAGGCATGAGAGGCGAAGTTGAAAGATGTAAAAGAGCTTTAGAACTTTCAAGAGAAAAGGACGTTTGTTTAATAAGTACTGGAGATGCTGGAATATATGGTATGGCAGGGCTTATATTAGAGCTTAAAACTGATGAAGAAGTAGTTATAATTCCAGGACTTACAGCATCAAGTGCAGCAGGTTCAGTAGTTGGAGCTCCACTTATGCATGATAATTGTAATATAAGTTTAAGTGATTTAATGACTCCTTATGAAACTATAAAAAAGAGAGTTAAACTTGCAGCAGAAGGAGATTTTATAATATCTTTATATAACCCAAAAAGTAAGGGAAGACCAGAGTATTTAAGAGAATGCTTAGATATAATAAGTGAATATAGAGATGGAAATACTCCAATTGCAGTTGTTAAAAATGCTCTTAGAGATGGTATGGAATATACTATAACAACTCTTGAAAAGTTTGATACTGAAGTAGTTGATATGATGAGTATAGTTATAGTCGGCAATTCACAAAGTTATATAAAAGATGGCATATTTATAACACCTAGAGGTTATAAATTAGAGGATAAGTAATAATGATAGGTTTTATATTAGGCACTTCTGAAGGAAGAGAAATCTTAAAAATGATAAATAAATATACTGATGAAGTTGTTGTATCTACAGCTACAGAGTATGGTGGAAAGTTACTTGAAAATTTTAAGCTAAAGCATTTAAATACAAAACCTTTAGATGAAGATGGTTTAAAAAATCTAATTAAAGAATTTGATATAAACGTTTTAGTAGATGCTTCGCATCCATATGCAACAGAAGTTAGCAAAAACGCAATTCAAAGCGCAAAAGATATGGGGATTGATTATATTCGTTTTGAAAGACAGGGAGTATTAAGTAGCTCAAGTTATGAAAATATAATAAAAATAAAAGAATATCATGAACTTAAAGAAATTTTAAAAGATATAGACGGTAATATATTAAATACTACTGGTAGTAGAAACATAAAAAATATCCTTGATGTTAATAGCAAAAATAGAATCATACATAGAATTTTACCATCTTCTGAAATACTTAAAGAAGTATTAAGTTTAGGCGTTGACGTTCAAGATGTTGTAGCTATCAAGGGACCTATAAGCTATGAATTAAATATTGGTTTTATAGATCAATATAATGCTAAGGCAATGATAACTAAAGATAGTGGAAATGCTGGTGGAACACTTGAAAAGTTACAATCTTGCATAGATAAAAATATAAAACTTATTGTCATAGAAAAACCTAAAATGAATTATGGTAATACTTTTTATGATGAATCTAGATTAGTTGATTATTTAGTAGAAAGATATAGCCTTTAAGGTTATATCTAAATTTAGGAGCTTTTAATATGATAAAGATAATAATAGGATATTTATTAGACTTAATAATAGGTGATCCTCAAAATCCATATCATCCAATAAGAGGAATAGGGAAAATAGCACAAATCTTTGAAAATTTATTTAGAAAAATCTTCAAAAAACATCTAAAGCTTGCAGGAGCAATTACTTGGATTGTAGTTGTATCTATAGTATTTTTAATTAATTTTTTACTTATAAAGTTATTAGGAAAAATAAATCCATATATAGCTCTAATTTACGAATGTATAGCAATATATTTTTGTTTATCAACAAAGGCATTAAAAGTTGAGGGCTTAAAGGTAATAAAATATGTAAAAGAAGATAATATAGAAATGGCTAGAAAGCAATTATCATACATAGTTGGAAGAGATACTGATAGATTAGATAAAGAAGCAATAATGAAAGCTGTTATTGAAACTGTTGCTGAAAATATGTCAGATGGGGTAATAGCACCATTATTTTTTGTAGGCTTAGGTGGAGCACCGCTTATGTTTTTATATAAAGCAGTAAATACTATGGATTCTATGTTTGGTTATAAAAATGATAAGTATAAAGAATTTGGATATTTTCCTGCTAAATTAGATGATGTATTTAGTTATATACCAGCAAGGCTTTCAGCTTATTTAATAATAATATCATCATTTTTATTAAGATTAGATTATAAAAATGCCTTTAAAATTTATAATAGAGACAAAAATAATCATACAAGCCCAAATAGTGCTCACCCAGAATCAGCAGCAGCTGGTGCTTTAGGGGTAAGACTTGGTGGAGCAAATTATTATTTTGGAAAATTAGTTAAAAAGCCTGAAATAGGAGATCAAATAAATAAAATAACATTAAAAACTGTTGATGATGTAAATAGAATTTTATATTTAAGTTCATTTTTAGGTGTTATAGTAGCTTGCGTTATAAGTAAGGTTATTGAGGTGATTTTATGTTAAAGTCTATTCATGGTGGAAATATTGATGAAATATGCAGAGTTTATAATATAGATAGAAAAAGTATTATTGATTTTTCAGCAAATATAAATCCTTTAGGACTTAATTTGAATATAAAAAATTCTATAATAAATAATTTAGAAGATATAGTTAATTATCCAGACATAACTTATTATGAACTAAAAAAAGAAATAAGTAGTTTTGAAAATATAAAAAAAGAAAATATATTTTTAGGCAATGGAGCAGCAGAATGTATATTTAATTTAGTGAGAGCTTTAAATCCTAAAAAAACACTTTTATTAGCTCCAAGTTTTTCAGAATATGAAGAGGCAGTAAATAGTGTTTGTGGAGATATAGAATATTTTCTTTTAAAAGAAGAAGACGATTTTAAAATAACAGATAAATTTTTAGAATCATTAGATGAAAGTATAGATCTTGTATTTATATGTAATCCTAATAATCCTACAGGCGTTATAACCAAAAAAGACTATTTAGAAAAGATTATAAAAAGAGCACATGATTTAAATATTTTTGTTGCAGTTGATGAATCATTTTTAGATTTTGTAGAGGATAAAGAAGATTATTCAGTTATGGATTTAGTATATAAGTATTCTAACTTAGTTATAATAAAATCTTTAACTAAGTTTTATGCAATGCCAGGGCTTAGAATAGGTTTTGGAGTTACAGTTAACAAAGATTTACTTAAAAATATAGATAGGGTAACTATGTCTTGGAATGTAAATACATTAGCTTCTGTTTCAGCTATATGTGGATTAAAACAAGATACATATAACAAAGATAGCATTCTTTATGTAAATAAGGAAAGAGAATATCTATATAATAGTTTAAAAGATATAAAAGAATTAAAAGTATTTAATCCATCAGTTAATTTTATATTTTTTAAGATAGATAAAGATATAGATTTAAAGATAGAATTATTAAAGTATGGAATACTTATAAGAAGCTGTAATAATTATATTGGTTTAGATGATATGTATTATAGAATTGCTGTTAGAACAAGAGAAGAAAATGAAAAGATTATTAGTGCATTAAGTAAGGTTTTTGATTATGAAAAGTAAAAAGGTACTTATAATTTTAGATGGATATTTTGAAGATACACAAAGTTTAAAAGAAGTTATAGACTTTAAATTTAAATATTTAGAGTCTATAACTCAATTTTCTTATAGAGGGAGTTTTGATAATTCTACAGCTGGTTATGATGTAGATAGTTTAAATTGTATCTTTAATATCTTAGGATATTCACCTAATGAAAATAAGATATATGAAAGAGCCTATTTTGAAGCATTGTCAAAAGGATATAAGGTAAAAGAAAATGAATCTATATTAAGATGTAATTTAGTTAAAATTGATAATTATAAACTAAAAGATTTTACAAGTGGTTTATCTAAAAAAGAAGCTGGCTTTATTACATATAAGTTTATAGAAGATTTTAAGAAAAATAGAAGATTAAATGAAAAGATAAAAATGATTCATTGTGATGCATACAGAAATCTAATCTTTATAGATGAAAACTATGATGATTTAAAAGATATAGCTTTTTTTAAGCCACATGATAATGTAGGTAATCTTTTAGAAGATATATTGCCAAAAAATACTTTAGATAAGTTTAATAGAGGATTAAATATTATATTAGAATTTATGAAATACTCATATGAATACTTTAAAAATATAGGATATAAGGGAATAATGTTATATCCTTGGGGTTTATCTAAAAAAACTTCTCTAGATTTAATTAAAGACAAGCTAAAATTAGATGGAGCTGTTATTTCAGGGATTGATTTAGTAAAGGGAATGGGATTATCTATAGGCTTAGAAAATATAGATTTATATAGTGCTACTGGAGATTATGATACATCACTAATAGAAAAGCTTAATAAGTCAAAAGAAGCTATAGAAAGTCATGACTTTTTATTATTGCATATAAATGGTTGTGATGAACTAGCTCATAGAAAAGATTTAGATGGGAAGATATTATTTCTTAAAAAGACATTTAATGAAATAGTAAATCCACTATTTTTATATATAAAAGAAAATTATAAAGACTTTTCTATGCTTATAACAGGAGATCATATAACTAATTCAGTAACTGGAATGCATGAAGAGGGAAAAGGAGAATATATCTTTTTAAGTTCTGATTATAAAGATATAAACTTTACAAAAATAAATCATTTAATAGAATTTATGACTTTTTAAATAAAGGGGGAAGGCTTTATGAAATCAAAGGGAATAATGTTACTTGGAACAGCATCATCTGTTGGTAAAAGTACATTAGCTACTGCTATTTGTAGATATTTTACAAATAAAAATTTAAAGGTTGCACCATTTAAAGCTATGAATATATCATTAAATTCTTTTGTAACAGAAGATGGGCTTGAAATGGGAAGAGCACAAGTTGTTCAAGCAGAGGCTTGTAATATAACTCCACAATCTTTTATGAATCCTCTTTTATTAAAACCAAATGGAGGAAAAACTCAAGTTATAGTAAATGGAAAAGTTAAGTTTATAATGGATGCTTATAAGTATAAAGAAATAAATAAAGAACTAAAAAAAGAAGTTTCTAATACATATAACTCTATAAAAGAAAATTATGATTTAATTGTTCTTGAAGGCTCTGGAAGCTGTGCTGAAATAAATTTAAAAGATACTGATATAGCAAATATGTCTATGGCAAAGATGGCAGATGTTCCTGTTATATTAGTTGCAGATATAGATAGAGGCGGGGTTTTTGCTTCAGTTGTTGGAACAATTATGTTACTTGATGAAGAAGAGAGAAAACGAGTTAAAGGCGTAATAATAAATAAATTTAGAGGTAGAGTAGATTTATTTAAAGGTGCTATGAAACAATTAGAAGATATAATAAATATACCTGTTCTTGGGGTAATGCCTCACTGCACATTAGATATTGAAGATGAAGATGGTGTTAGTGAAAAAATATTAAGAAAAAACAATAAAAAGGAAAAGATAGATATTGCAGTTATAAAACTTTCTCATATATCAAACTTCACTGATTTTAACAACTTAGAAAGAATGGACGGATTAAGTGTAAGATATGTTAAAGATGTAAGTGAAATAGGAAATCCTCATATGATAATAATACCTGGAAGTAAAAGCACAATAGATGATTTAAAACATATAAAAAATATAGGATTATATGAAAAAATTAAAGAACTTCATAGTAATGGATGCTTAATATTTGGTATCTGTGGTGGTTATCAAATGCTTGGAGAAAAAATAATAGATGATGAAAAGATTGAAGGAGATACTTTAGAGGAATTAGGATTTAATTTCTTAGACTTTAATACTAGATTTAAGAAAGAAAAAACAACTGTCCAAACAAAAGCACATATAAATAAAGATAATCCAATAAATAAATATATTTCTGATATAAAGCTAGAAGGCTACGAAATCCATAACGGAGTAAATGAATATAAAGAAGATGCTATTTCATTTATTTGTGATGATGAAAATAGGATAATTGGTTCTATAAATAAGGAAGGTACAGTTATTGGAACTTATCTTCATGGAATATTTGATTCAGACGAATTTAATCTAAAGCTTATAGAATATATAGCAAAGAAAAATAATATTTCAATAGAAAATATAAATAAAGAAATATCTTATAAAGAGCATAAAAAAAGAGAATATGACAAGTTAGCTAACTTACTTAAAGAAAATATTGATATAGAAAAGCTAGAAGAAATAATAGGATTTTAGAGTATTGAAAGAAAATTGTTTCAGAAAGAGTTTTATGGGAATATTTATAAGAAAATAAAAACGTTAGACTGATAGTAGGTTGGGTTATATTAAGTAGGATTTTAGTTTCTACAATTGTTATTAATTCTTTAATATATTGAAGAAGTTAAAAGTAATGATAATAAAGAGATAAATATAAATAAACAGATTTATAAGTAAAAGTAGGGATAAATATCCCTACTTTTTAATTTAAAAAATTATTTTCTATATATTTATAAGCATCTGTTAAATCAAGTAAGCTACCTAAATTTTTTAAATCATTTACTTTTTTATAATCATCCATTTCTATTTCATTTTCTAAAATTGGATTTATTCTAAAAAAGTTATCTTTAAGAAGTTCTTTGCAGTACATGTCTTCTAATGGAATAGTATCATTTAATAAAATTGATACTAGAGGCTTTTTCATTTTAATAAGTGGATTATATGCCCATTGCATAATACCCCATTTCGAAGTATTTCTTTTTATACAGCAAGGAGTTATGCCTGTGCCAATTGAGAGAATTCTAAAATCTGAGAAATCTAGCTTAGGATATAACTTTAAGATTTTTATTAAAGCAGTTGCAGTTGGCATATTTGTAACGACAGCACCATCTATAAAACCTTTATGAGATGGAAAATATGTTGGGGCAGCAGAACTAGATAAGGCTACATCTATGATTGAATAATTAGATAGATTATCATTTTGTTCTATATTATTAAAAAATACAGGCTCCCAAGTGTTTGAGTTTAGACCTGTTAAACTAAAGGATGGAATAAATACATATTTATTTAAATCACTTAATTTATCAGTATCTTTAAATACAGAACTTAATATATTTTTTAAATTTTTATTGTTATATTTAGGCCTAAGAAAATTAAGATGATTTTTGTTAAAAACATTTTTTATGTTGTTATAGCTATATATATTATCAACAAAATCGGCATCTTTTCCAGAAGCTAATAATAAAGCTATTAAAGATCCAGTTGAAACACCAGCATAAAGGTCAGTCTTTTTTAGTATCTCTGGATATCTATCACAAAATCTTTTAAAAATTCTAGCAGATAATGCTCCTTTAATGCCACCACCATCAAATGAAACAATTCTAAATGCACACATAATATTCTCCAAAATAAGAGCTATATAAATAAAATATTTAAAAGGAATTAAATGTGTGATTACTTAATAAAATAATAATTTAGGTTTTTATTATCTTAAAAAATATATTATTATATAATTAATAAACTTAGTAAAAACGTTTAGAAAGGATAAGATTATATGAATAAAGTTTGTGTACTTGGAAGTATAAATATGGATTTAGTTATAAAAGTTAATGAAATGCCAAAAGAAGGCGAAACAATTCTTTCAGAATCTTTTGAAAAGATAGCAGGGGGAAAAGGTGCAAATCAAGCAGTTGCAGCAAGAAGATGTGGAAATATAGTTTCTATGATTGGAAAAATCGGAAAAGATGATAATGGAAAAATTTTAAAAGGTTTATTAGAAGAAGATTCTATAGATACTAATTTAATATTTGAAGATGAAAATGAACCAACGGGAATGGCAGTTATAACTGTAAATAAGAATGGAAATAATTCAATAACAGTTATTTCAGGATCAAATATGACTTTAAATAAAGATGAAATAGAAAAATCAAAAGAAATAATAGAAAATAGTGATATTTTAATTTCTCAATTTGAAGTACCAGAAGAGGTTATATTAGAAGCTTTTAAAATAGCAAAAGAAAATAATAAAGTAACTATTTTAAATCCAGCACCAGCTAAAAAGATAGATGAAGAATTATTAAAATATACTGATATTATAATTCCAAATGAAACTGAAGCCGAGCTTTTAACAGGTATTAAAGTAAATGATTTAGAAAGTGCAAAGCTTGCTGCAAATGGATTATTAGAAAAAGGCGTGAAATTTGTAATAGTTACTTTAGGTTCAAAAGGAGCAGCTGTTATAAGCAAAGAAGATGGACAAATAGTAGAAGCGTATAAAGTTAAGGCAATAGACACTACAGCAGCTAGAGATAGCTTTATTGGAGGATTAAGCTCAAAGTTAGATATAGAAAACTTAAGTTTTGAAAATTTATTAAAAGCAGTTAAATTTGCAAATAAGGTTTCTTCAATAACTGTACAAAGAAAGGGAGCACAACCTTCAATTGCAAGACTTGAAGAAGTTATTGAAATATATGGAGAAGTTTAAATTTTCTAAAGTTTTTTATTAAATATTTTAATTGTAGTATAATTAAAATATAAAAAATAGGAGGAATTTTAAATATGTTAGAAGAAGCTTTTTCAA
This sequence comes from Clostridium sp., assembly GCF_034179595.1. GTDB lineage: Bacteria > Bacillota > Clostridia > Clostridiales > Clostridiaceae > Clostridium. The sequence goes on along the minus strand of NZ_JAXFPT010000014.1, from coordinate 70,728 downwards.
TTACAGTAAAAGTAGATAAGCCTATATTAGTGGGCCAAGATGAAGTTGTAGGAAGAAGACAGTTAATACCTATATTAAGTGGAGAACTTACAGGAAAAGATATGCATGGAGAAGTTTTACCAGGAGGAGTTGATAGCCAAATAATAAGACCAAATGGAAAATGCGACTTAAGTGCTAGATATGCTGTAAGATTGGATAATGGAATGAGTTTTTATATTGAAAATAATGGCTTTAGAACTGTTCCAAAAGAATATGTAGATATAGTTAAAAATGGAGGCTTTATAAATCCATCTCTTTATTATTTCTGCACAACACCAACATTTGAAGTTTATAACGAAGAATTAAGATGGCTTACTGAAACAGCTTTTATATGCAAAGCTAAAAGATTAACAGATAGTGTAATTCTTAAATTCTATAAAGTAAAATAATAAATAATATTTTAACGTATTAAGATAAGTATTGATTTAAAAAAACAATGTAAAATAACAGAGGAATATGTTATTATATATATAAATATTAATACAAAGGAGTTAATTATGAGAGTAATTTACAAAAATCCAAAAGAATTAGCTACATGTTTAAAAGACTTAATAGATCAACATCTAGATGGTCTTATGACATATGAAAAATTACAAGAAAAAATAGTTAAAATAGTTAAAGCTAATGAAAATAGTGTATATAAAGATGGACATATGCCTGTAAAGTTATTTAATGTATTAGGTGAAGAAAGAAAACAAATAATAGATAAAATACTAGAAAATAACTAAATTAATACATACTAGGATATATAATTTGAAAGAAGGTAGAATTAAATATGGCAACTATAAAGATATTTAACAAAAAGGTTCAATGGGATGGACTTAACTTAACTTGCGTTATGGAAAGATATTTAGATACTGATAATATAGCATTAGAAGTTTATGATGAGTTTGGTGAATTTTATGAATGTATCACATTAGATTATAAAGAAAAATTACCAAAATCAAATAATGCTATAATAAATAATAGAAATGAATGCGAAGGAGTATTAAACGCATTAGTATCAGCAAATGTTGCTAAGATAGTTGGAAAAATTGATGTAAATCTTTTAATGAGAGATTTAGTAGTTATAAACAGCAGAGAATTTAAGGAAGTTGATGAAGATTTATTCTTAGATTTTGCTAAAAGTTCATTTATGGATTTAAATTCATTTATAGCTGATATGGAAAAAGAAGTTGCAGTAGATGAATCAGCTCAATAAAATTATAAAATAAAAGGTGCACCGGATTTTCCATGCATCTTTTATTTTGTAATAAAATACATAAAGATTATTAATTTAAATAAAGAGGTTTAAAAATATGAATAAAGATTATATTAATGTATTAGATGTTGCAAAAGAGTTAGGACTAAGTGCAAAAATAGTTACTTCAGTAAAATCATTTGACAATTATAATAGCTTTTTTAATATATATTCAGATAATGAAGAACCTTGTAGAAGAATTGTTATCTTAACAAAGGATGAATATATAGAAGAAGTTTATGATGAAGATTCAACTAAAGAAGTTATTCCTATGGAAGAAAAAGACGGCAATATATGGATTAAAGAATTTCCTTTAACGACTAATCCTAATAGTATAAAATTAGAAGAAATTTTTATACTTAAGGAATTAGTAGAGAAATTTAAGAGTGAAAATTCATAAGAAATATACTTATTAAACATAAAAAAATTGACATATTTTAATACTTTAGATACAATTATAATGCTGTGTATAAATATTTATAATATTATGTATAAATATAATGTCACATATAAAAGAATAAGTAAGATAGAGGTCGCAATAATAATTAGTAGTATTAATGAGGAAAGCACGTTGATTTAATATAAAAGGTATTATTGCCGAAATATATAATTTATGCTTTAAGATTATATATTGGGGTTACATAAAATATATGTAACACTGTCACAAGAGTCTATTGTGAAGAGCTATCTTTGTGTTTGTAAAGATTATTATACATGCTCAAAGGTATACTCTTTGAGCTTATTTTTTACTCTAAAATTAGGAGGAAGAAAATTGGAAGAGAAGAATCTAAAAAAAGAGATTAGTTTGTTTATGGCAACTATGCTCGTTTGTGGAAACATGATAGGTTCAGGAGTGTTTATGCTGCCTGCAACTTTAGCTCAACTTTCAGGACCGCTTGCAACAATAATTGCTTGGATAGTAACAGCTATAGGCTCTATACTAATAGCAATTTCATTTGCAAATCTTGGATCTAAATATCCAGAGACTGGTGGAGCTTATCAATATACTAAAACTGCATTTGGAGAATTTACAGGATTTTTAAGTGCATGGCTTTATTGGAATGGTTCATGGATTGGAAATGCAGCGATAATTGTAGCACTTTCAAGTTATAGTGCAGCTGTTATACCAGCATTACATAAGCCATTATTTTCAATAATATATACAAGTGCAATATTATGGATTTTTACTATAATAAACATAGTAGGTGTTAAAAAGGCTGGAAAGCTTCAAACAATAGCAACTATATTTAAAATTGTATTTTTTGCTACATTTATTATTGTTGCATTTTTAAATTTTGATGTTTCAAACATAACACCTTTAATTCCAGAAGGAAAAGGACTTTCAACAGTTTCACTTGCTGCAACATCAACGCTTTGGGCTTTTGTAGGGCTTGAAAGTTCAACTGTTACGGCTGGAGAAATAAAAAATCCAGAGAAAAATGTTAAAAAGAGTACTATTTATGGAATGATAATAGCTGCTGTAATCTATATGTTAATTAGTTTAGCTAGTATGGGTGCTATGTCAAACGGAGAACTTGCAAATAGCCAAGCACCACTTACAGATATATTAACTAAGATTTTAGGAAGTTCAATTGGTAAGCCAATTACTATTGCAGTTGTTATATGTATACTTGGAACAACTATAGGTTGGTTACTTTCAACTGCACGTGTTGCCTTTGCAGCTGGAGAAGATGGAGTATTCCCTAAATTCTTTGGAAAACTTCATCCAAAATATGAAACACCAGCAAATGCTTTAATAATAGGTTCAGTATTAGTAAATATATTATTAATAATGAATTTCCAAAAAAGTATGGTTTCAGCATTTACATTTATAACTATACTTGCAACACTATCATTTTTACCAGTATATCTTTTAACTTCAGCAGCAGAAATAATGCTTATGTTTAAAGGGGTTAGAGAATTTAACTTTAAAATCTTTATAAAAAGAGCAATAGTTCCTATATTAGCATTTATATATTCAATATGGACAATATATGGATCAGGTGCAGAAACTGTAATGTGGGGCTTTATATTAATGCTTATAGGTATTCCATTTTACATATATAACTATCATAAAAATAAGGTTCAAGATAATTAATTTTAAAAACACTCATTATATGATGAGTGTTTTTTTATTATAGAAAAATATATATTAAATGTATTTAACATAAATAATAATGTAAACTAATATACTTAATATATAGTAGTATTATAAGTTTTTTTAGATATGATACAAATTTAATAATTGAGAGGGGTTTTTTTATGGAAAAGGCTTTTATTAGTCTTTGTATGATATGTAAAAATGAAGAAAAGACAATAGGTAATGCTTTAAAAAGCGTTAAGGATATTGTTGATGAAATAATAGTTGTAGATACAGGATCAACTGATAATAGTATTGATATTGTAAAATCATATGGGGGAAGGGTATATAAAGAAGAATGGAAAGATGACTTTTCTTATATTAGAAACATAGCTTTAGATAAAGCTAGAGGAGAATGGATATTAATTTTAGATTGTGATGAAATAATAAATGATACTGGAAAAGAAAGAATTTTAAGTTATATAAAAGATAATGAAAAAGATAAAGGTCTTAATTTAAGAATAGCTTCTTTTATAAATGGAAAGAAAAGGTCAATAGAAAATTCTATAAGAATTTTTAGAAATGACAAAAATATAAGATTTAAGGGTAAGATTCAAGAAAGCGTTAAAGAAAGCATTATAAAAAATTATGGAAAAGAAGCTATAGCATTTACTGATGCTCAAATCTTTAATTATGGTAATGATAAGGATATAGTTGATATTGAAGAGAAAAGTAAAAGAAATCTTTCAACACTTAATTCATACGAAAAAAAGGATATATATTATTTCTTTAGATTAGGTAATGAATTTGGAAAGGTTGGAAACTTTAAAAATGCATTGCAAAATTATGATGAAGTTATGAAAATACTTGAAGAAGAAAAAGAAGATATGTCAGATTTAATTCCTAAAATAATAATAAATAGAACAAAAGCATTGCATCAATTAAAGATGTATAAGGAAGAGGAAGATTTTTTAGAAAAGATAACTAAAAAGTATAGTGATTTTAGAGATTTATATTTTATGGAATGTCTTTTAAGGATTGAGCTTTATGAATTTGCTAAAGCTAAAAAAGCACTAGATAATTATATTAATACTAAGATTAATATAAAATATCCATCAAGTGAATTTGATGAAGTAGTTGATATAGATGAATTAAAACAAAGCTTAGGAAATATTGATAAGATAATAGAAAATATTTAACTATATAAAAAAGATTGAGATTTTATTTCTCAATCTTTTTATATCTTTTTATAGTTTTATTTTTTACTTTATAATATTGAGTAGTTATAGTAGATACAAATATAACTCCAAGTGCTAGTGCTCCTGCATTTGCTAACGTATTAATTCCAAGTTCAAGCGAATGCATTATATCACCTGTAACTGCTTGATACATAGTGTAGTACATTCCAGAACCAGGCACTAACGGAATTAATGCACATACAACTAGCGTAGTAACTGGAGTTTTAAGTTTTCTTGCAAGTATTTCAGAATAAATACTAAATATTACTGATGAAAAGAAAAATGTAGCTGTAGTTGTAAGATTGAATTTTAAACCTAATAGGTAGCAAAACCAACTTATGCCGCCACCTATTGTTGCAAAAAATAAATTTTTACCATGTATATTAAAAATTATTCCAAATCCTAAAGTTGCTATAAGTGCATATACACTTTGTATAATGATTGTAGTCATATTAAATGCCTCCTAAAAATTTAAGCCAAAAACTAATAACTCCACCTGTACCTACGGCAATTGCAATTGCAACTAAAAAAGCTTCGCTACCTTTTGTTATTCCACCTAAGTAATCTCCAGCTATTGTATCTCTTATAGCATTAGTTATTGCAAGTCCAGGAACTAATAGCATTATAGATCCGATTATAGTTTCATCAATACTTGTTATAAACCCTAAATTTAAAAATAAGATTGCAAATGCTGCGCATGTTCCAGCACAAATAGTATTTATGAAAAAATCATTTAATGACATCTTTGAAAATATAGAAGCTAGGCATTGTATAAAAATCCCTATAAAGAAAGATGCGATTAAATCTCTAAAGTTTCCACCAAATAATATTGAAAAAAATCCAGCAGCAAGTCCGGAAAAAAATATTGTGGTAGGCATTGAATATCTTTTTGTATTGTTTATTTTATTAAGTTCTTTATCTATTAAGTCAAGAGGTGGCTTAGATGCTTCAATTCTTCTTGATAAATCATTTATTTGTTCTATTTTATGTAAGTCAACCCCTCTTACATGTACCCTTTTAACTATAGAATATGTTTGATCATTATATGATATAGATACCATAATACCGGTTGGGGTAACAAAACTATTTGCTTCCTTAATTTCATATGATTGACATATTCTACATATAGTTTCTTCTACTCTATGTATTTCAGCTCCGCTTTGAAGCATCAAAACCCCTGCATATGTAGATAAATGAAGTAATTTATTTACGTCCAAATTATCACCTCGAAAAATAAGTTATTAAAAATATTATATCATAAATGTAAAACCTTATAATATCAAAAGAACTAATTTTATATGAATAAAAATATAATAAATAGTATAGAAATTTAAAATATATTTATTAAAAATTTTAAAAAATTAGAAAAGGGGATAGAAGATGAATTTTGAAAAAATATCAAAAACAGATACTGAGATTTATAACTTAATTAATAAAGAAATGGAAAGGCAAGAAAATGGGATAGAATTAATTGCATCAGAAAATTTTGCAAGTGAAGCTGTTATGGAAGCTATGGGATCATATTTAACAAACAAATATGCAGAAGGTTATCCAAATAAAAGATATTATGGTGGATGCTTTGTAGTTGATGAAGTTGAAGAAATTGCAAGAAAAAGAGCTAAAGAATTATTTAATGCAGAACATGCAAATGTACAGCCACATTCAGGTTCACAAGCAAATATGGCAGTATATTTTACTGTTTTAAATGAAGGAGATACTGTATTAGGTATGGATTTAAGTCATGGCGGACATTTAACTCATGGATCTCCTGTGAATTTTTCAGGTAAATTATTTAATTTTGTATCATATGGAGTAGATAAAAATACAGAAGTTATAGATTATGAAAATGTAAAAGCTCTTGCATTAAAGCATAAACCTAAGCTTATAGTTGCAGGGGCAAGTGCTTATTCAAGAGAGATAGATTTTAAAAAGTTTAGAGAAATATGTGATGAAGTTGGAGCTTATTTTATGGTAGATATGGCCCATATTGCAGGGCTTGTTGCAGCAGGACTTCATATGTCGCCTGTTCCTTATGCTGATTTTGTAACTTCAACAACTCATAAAACTTTAAGAGGCCCTAGAGGTGGTTTAATATTATGCAAAGAAAAATACGCAAAAGAGCTAGATAAGAATATATTCCCAGGAATTCAAGGAGGCCCTTTAATGCATATAATAGCTGCAAAAGCAGTAGCTTTTAAGGAAGCGTTAGATGAAGAATTTAAAGAATATATGAAACAAGTTGTGAAAAATTGCAAAGCTTTAGCAGAGAGTCTTAAAGATTATGGATTTAAAATCGTATCAGGAGGAACTGATACTCATTTGATTTTAGTTGATTTAACAAATAAAGATATAACTGGTAAAGAAGCGCAGATGCTTTTAGATTCAATTGGAGTTACGTTAAATAAAAATACTGTTCCAGATGAAAAGAGAAGTCCATTTGTTACATCAGGAGTAAGAATAGGAACAGCAGCAGTAACTACTAGAGGATATAAAGAAGAAGATATGAAAGAAATTGCATCTATAATTAATGAAGCAATAGAAAAAAGAGAAGAAGGATCTAAAGAATTAATTGAAAGGGTTAGAAATTTAAGCTTAAAACATAGAATGTATAAATGATTTTAAAAACAGAAAGAATAAAATTCTTTCTGTTTTTTTATATTTAGATAGGACTTTAAAGATTTTAATATCATAAAATTAAAAAATGAATATAATAATAATGCAAATTAATTATAAAGAGATATTTATGGGGAAAAAAGAATTTTTAAGGATATTAGAAAATGAGGAAGAATTAGAGGTTGATTTAAACTCAAAAATTGTGTTTATAAGTGATGTGCATAGAGGTGATGGAGGCTACAATGATTCTCTTATGAACAACAGGAATATATATCTAGCTGCTATAAAATATTATTATAATGAAGGATATACTTTAGTTGAGGTAGGAGATGGAGATGAATTATGGGAAAATAGAAATTGTATTGATATAGCCTATAATTATAAAGAGGTATTTGATTTATATAATAAATTTAATAATGATAAATCCAGTGGCAAGAAAAGATTATATATGATATATGGAAATCATGATAATATTAAGAAAAATAAGAACTTTAAAAAATATAATGAGAATAAATTTAGAAAAATAGATGAAAATTTTGGGGAAAGTTTTTTAAAATTAATAAATAATATAGAATTTCATGAAGGCATTGTCTTAAACTTTTCCTTGAATAGTAAAAAAATTAAGAAAAAGTGCATAGTAACGCATGGTCATCAGTTAGACTTAATGAATAATGAATTTAGTTTTGTAAGTCGCTTTTTAGTAAGATATATATGGACATTTTTAGAAGGAATTGCAGGATATAAGGCTCCAAATAGCCCTGCAAATAGCTATAAAAAAGGAAGTAAGATTGATAAAAAGCTTGCAGATTGGGCAAATGAAAATAAAACTTTATTAATATGTGGACATACTCATAATGTTAAATTTCCTAAAGTAGGAGAAGGGCTTTATTTTAATGATGGATCTTGTGTACTTCCTCATAGTATAACGTGTTTAGAAATAAATGAAGGCTCAATTGTACCAATTAAATGGAGTATAGATGTTAGAGGAAAATGTAATTCTTGTAAAGAAAATAAGTCTTGTTCTTGTAAAGAAAATAAGTCTTGTGAAAAAAATAAATTGTGGGAAAAAAATAAGCCATGCGTAGAAAATAATTTATTTGTAAAAAGAGATAAGTTAGATAAAGCTCAAAAACTTGAAGAGTATTTGAAGTTTGTTAAGTAATGACTGTATAATATAAATAAAAATAATATACATTTTGGAGGAAGTATGAAATATATAGATTTACATTGCGATACAGCATATAGGATGTTAAATGAAAATCTACATTTAGATAATAGTGTATGTAAAGTGGATATAAGTAAGCTAAAAAAAGGAGGAGCTCTTGCTCAAGTTTTTGCTTTTTTCTTAGATTTAAATGAAGTAGATGATCCATATATAGGGTTTAAAAATATGTATGAAAACTTTATGAGAGAAGTAGAAAAAAATAAAGATAGTATAAAAATAGTTAGAAATGTAAAAGAACTTAAAGAAGCAGAAAGTTTAGGAAAAATAGGAGCCTTTTTATCAATAGAAGAAGGTGAAGTATTAAAGGGTGATATAAGTAAAATTAAAGAAGTTTATGATATGGGAATAAGGATGATAACTCTAACTTGGAATTATGAAAATAGTATAGGTTATCCAAATTATAATTTTAAATATAAAGATATGGGCTTAAAAAATACTGGAATAGAAATGGTAAAGGAAATGCAAAGGGTTGGAATTATACCTGATGCTTCACATTTATCAGATAAAGGTTTTTATGATTTAGTAAAAATATGTGATAAGCCTTTTATAGCAACTCATTCTAATTCAAGAAAAATAATGAATCATCCAAGAAATTTAACTGATGAAATGATAAAGCTTTTAGCTAATAAAGGCGGAGTTATGGGACTAAACTTTTGCAGTGACTTTGTAGGAAAAAATGAAATAACTTCTATTTATGATTTAGTATCACATGCAAAGCATATAAGAAATATAGGTGGGATTGATGTTTTAGCATTAGGTAGTGATTTTGATGGAATAGAAAATGAAGTTGAGATAAAGAACACAAGTGAAATGAACAAACTTTGCGACTATCTTCAAAGAGAAGGTTTTAGTTATGATGATATAGAAAAAATATTTTATAAAAATATAATTAGAGTACTAGAAGAATACGACAAGGAGTAAAATATGAGAAAACTATTAGGAAAAGTAGCAATAGTTACAGGTGCTTCAAGAGGAATAGGAAGAGATATAGCAATAGAACTTGCAAAAAATGGAGCAAACGTTGTAATAAATTATTCTAAAGATGAAGATGGAGCAGACAAAACTTTAAATCTTATAAAAGAATTTGGTGGATATGCAATAAAGGTAAAAGAAAATGTTAAAAGCTTTGAAGGTGCAAAAAATATAATAGATAAAACTATAGAAAGCTTTGGCTCTATTGATATTATAGTTAATAATGCAGGAATAAGTAAAATAGGACTATTTATGGATTCAACTAAAGAAGATATAGATAATATTTTAGATGTCAATCTTAAAGGTGCTATGTATATCACAAAACATGGACTTCCACATATGCTTAATAAAGGCGGTAATATAATAAATATATCTTCTATGTGGGGAGAAGTTGGAGCTTCTTGTGAAGTTTTATATTCATCATCAAAGGGAGGATTAAATTTATTTACTAAGGCATTAGCTAAGGAAATGGCACCTTCAAACATAAGAGTTAATGCAATAGCACCTGGAGTTATAGATACAGAAATGAACTCATTTTTAGATGATGATGAAAGAAGAGAATTAGAAGAAGAGATTCCTATGGGTAGATTTGGTAAGACTAGTGAAATTGCTAAATGTGTAGTATTTTTATGTACAGATGATTCACCTTATTTAACAGGACAGATAATAAGAATAGATGGTGGATTAATTTAAATAAAGGATATTCCATTTTGGAATATCCTTATATTTTAAATATCTTCAATATCATCTATTTCAGCTTTTTTAAGGAAAAATTCAAATAGCACTCCATCATGTACATTTCTTAAATCATATTTAAAGTTATGTAAATCTAATATATTTTTAACTATTGAAAGACCTAAGCCGGTACTATTGCTTTTTCTATTTCTTGATTTATCAAGTTTATAAAATTTATCAAATAGATTTATATTTTCTCCCTCTGGAATTGATGTTCCAGTATTTAATATTGAAATATTGAAATAATCCTTATCTACATCTTCTATGCTTATTTTAATATCATTATTTTTAGGAGTGTATTTTATTGCATTAGTTATTACATTAGTAAGAACTTGTTCCATTTGAAATACATCAGCATTTACATAAGAGTATTCTGTTTTTGGAGAAAATTCTATCTTTAAGTTTTTTTCTAAACAATCAGGTTTTAGTTTATTAACTACATTATTTATTAATCTATTTATATTAAAGATTTCAAATTGTGGTTTTATTACTCCAGATTCAAGCTTTGAAAGTTCTAACATATTAGAAACAAGTTTGCCCATTTTTTTAGATTCATCAATTATTGTTTCTAGATAAATAAGTGCATCATCTCCAGATACTATCCCATCTTTTATTCCTTCAGCATATCCTTCAATTATACCTATAGGTGTTTTAAGTTCATGGCTTACACTAGCTACGAAATCTTTTCTCATTGTTTCAAGTTTACGTTCTTTTTCTATATCCTGTTCAAGTTTTTTGTTTTTTTCTTTTAAATCTTCTAGAGAAGATTTAAGATTCATAGATAAAAAATTTAGCGTTTTAGCAAGATTTCCTATTTCATCATCTCTATTAGTTTCGCATTTTTCTGAAAAATCCATCTTTGACATTTTAATTGCAACATTGTTTATATTTTTAAGTGGATGAGTTACTAATTTAGAGAAAATAGAAGAAATTATCAAGCATATAAATAAAATACCTATAAATATATAAACATAAAATTCGCTTATAACATTACTAGCTTCAATGATAGGTTGGATTGATGATACGCAAAGCACTATAGCATCATTTTTGCTATCAATTGATATAGCAGTTGCTACACCTATATTTTTTGTATTATGATTATTTGTAAAAAATATAGTAGATACTGGTTTATCACTAGTAAATAACTTCATTAAAATAGTATTATTATTTAATAAAGAAGAGCAAAACTCTGTTAGCATATTTATATTTTCTTTATCATTTTCAAGATTACTTGATATATATCTAAGTTTTCCATCTGTTGAAAATATAGCTATCTTTGCATTATTTTTATCTTCAAAGTCTCTAAGTGCAGAGTAAAGTCTATTTGTATCATTTATTTTAAATGAATTTTTTTTAGAAAATTCCTCTATTTGATTTGAAAGTGATTTGGTTTTCTTTTGCTGATAAAAGTCTTCAAAAATAAATGTTTGAAAAAGCAAAGTTAGTGCCATAAAACATACTAAAAATATAAATGTTATAAGAAATATTCTTTTAGATAAAGTTTCTTTCATTATTTCACCTCAAATTTATATCCACTACCACGAACAGTTACTATATAATTAGCTTTATCTAAAAGTTTTTCACGAAGCCTTTTTATATTAGTATCAACAGTTCTTATATCTCCATAATAATCAAATCCCCAAACATTATCTAATATAGTATCTCTTGAAAGAGCTATTCCTTCATTAGATATTAAATATAATAAAAGTTCATATTCCTTTGGAGAAAGAGAAATTTCAGTGTCATTTACCTTAACTTCATGAGAGAGTTTATTTATTGTAAGACCATTAAAATTTTGAGAACTTGAATCAATATTCTTTATTGTTCTTTTTAAAAGAGCTTTACTTTTAGCAACTAAAACTTTTGGACTAAATGGTTTTGTCATATAATCATCTGCTCCAAATTCATAACCTTGAAGCTTATCTTCTTCTTCAGCTTTAGCTGTTAAAAGTATTACAGGTACAGATGAAACTGAACGTATCTTTTCTAAGAATGTAAAACCGTCCATATTTGGCATCATTACATCTAGAATTATTAAATCAATCTTCTCTTTTGAGAAAACTTCTAATCCAACTTCACCATCTTCAGCTTCATACACATTAAAATCTTCTTTTAAAAAATAATCTCTAATTAAAAAACGTATTTTTATCTCATCTTCTACAATAAGTATGGATTTTTTCATAAAAATTACCCCCTTAAAAAAATACTTAATTACATTATATATAAATAAAAAAATATTTAAATAGTTTCTATTATTTGTATTGTATTATTTCTTAAAACATATTATATTAAAGGTTACAATTAAATTTAAAATAGGAGATAATTATGGTTAAATTAAATTTTGATATAAAAAAGAGTATTCTTAAAAATGGACTTAAGGTAATAACTATAAAAAAAGATACAAAGATAGCTTCAGTTAACGTTGGGGTCGGAATTGGAGCTATGTATGAAAACTTAAATGAAAAAGGTATAAGTCATTTTATAGAACATATGTTATTTAAGGGGACAAGTTTAAGAAGTAATGAAAAATTAAATGAGGAACTTGAATATTTAGGTGGAGAATATAATGCTTATACAGATTATGACTCTACTGTATATACTATAAGTTGTTTAGAAGAAGAAATTGAAAATGGAATAAAGTTACTAGGAGATATGATGATAAATTCTAATTTCCCTGTAGAAGAAATTGAAAAAGAAAGAAGCGTAATACTTGCAGAAATAAGGACAAGCAAAGATGATATTGAAGATTTAAGCTTTAAGAAAACTGATGAAGTAGCTTTTGAAAAAAGTCATTTAAGATATGATGTTATAGGAATAGAAAAAAATGTTGATAATTTTAAAAGAGATGATTTATTAAAGTTTTATAATGAAAATTATGGACCTAATAATACAATAGTTACAATAGTATCTTCATTTGAACATGATAAAGCTTTAAAATTAATAGAAGAAAGTTTTGGAAATTGGGAAAGAGTAAATAATAGAGAAAGAAATATAATATTAGAAAAAAATAAAAATATAGAAGTTACAAGTTATAAAAATGAAATTGAACAAAGCACAATAGTATATCTATATACATTTAATGATTTAGAAAAAGATGATGAAATTTCTTTAAGGATATTAAATCACAGATTAGGAGAAAGTGCTAATTCTTTATTGTTTAGAGAAGTAAGAGAAAATAGGGGTCTTGCTTATGATATTTTTACGCATTTAGATATAAGTAAAGATTCTAAGGTGCTATATATATATACATCAGTGGGAGATGAAGATGTAGAAGAAGCAAAAAATGCAATAGATAGCGTTATAAGTAATATACATTCAGGTAATATAAAATTTACAGATAAGGATTTAGAGATAATGAAAAAAGTTCATAAAACAGCAGTTATATCAACTCTTGAAGATTCAGCAGAACTTTGCAATTATATACTTCACCAAGAATTAGAAGAAGAAGATTTATTAGAATTTGTAAAAGATATGGAAAGAATAAATAAAATAGAAAAAGAACAAATTTATGAAATTGCGTCAAAGGTTTTAAAAGATCCTACAATTCACATTTTAAGAAAAGATAGATAAGGTGATTAAATTTGAGTAAAATAACAAAAATAGAAGTTGGAAAAAGAAATAAAGAAAGAGTAAATATTTATATAGATTATGAATATGCTTTTTCAATAAATATGGAGTTAGTTTATAAATTTGGCTTAAAAGAAAAACAAGAAATAGATAAAGAAAAGTTAATAAAGATAGCGATTTCAGAAAACTTTTCAAAGTGCAAAGAAGTAGCCTTAAATACGGTAGAGAGAAGCTATAAAACTGAAAAAGAGATAAGAGATAAGTTATTTTTAAAAGACTTTGATGAAGATACTATAGAAAAGACAATACAATTTTTAAAAGAATATAAATTTATTGATGATTCAAAATTTGTAAAAATGTATGTTAAAGATCATATTAAAAATCAAGGGCAAAACAAGATAAAATATACATTAATTCAAAAAGGCATAGATAAAAGTTTAATAGATGAAGCTTTAGAAGAAATAGATAGAGATGATGAATTTAACGTAGCATTTACATTATGCGAAAAAAAGTATTTATCTTTAGCAAAACGAGAAAATGATGAATTTAAAATAAAAAATAAGATTATAAGATATTTATTAGGTAGGGGATATGGTTACGACATAGCAAAAGAGTGTATTAGGGAAGTTTATTTAAAATATAAGGGAGACTAATATGAATTTTAATCTAGCTAAAATAATCCTCTTTATAATAGTAGCATTGATGCTTATAAAAAGTGTAAAAAATGCTATGGAGGATAAAGATTTAGATGAAATAATTATAGCTATAATAGGAAATATATCTAGTATAGTGAGTTTCTTTATAATGATTACTTTTTATAGTTTTATTGATGAAGAAATAGAAAAAGTTTTATTAAGAATAAATTATAATAAGCCATTAAATGGATTAATCAATGTTATGATGCTTTTTATAGCATTTTTCATCATTAAAGCTATAGTATATATATTACTTAGGGGTGCTAATTCGCTTTTTAACATTAAATATGGTGTAAATAAATCGTTACTTTTTATTTTTAGTAGCTTACTAGGGTTTATAAGGGGATTATTGGTTATAGTTTGTATTTTAATTGCAATTATAACTTACAATGAATTTGTTATGCCAAAATATGAAATAGGTACATTTTCTGATTTAAACATATATAATAACCTTTCAGATATTTTATATGAACAGAAAATTGATAAAATAAAAAATGGTATTGTAGAGGATATATCAAGTTCTACTATAATATATTATAATGGCGTAACTTTAGAAGATGGAATAAAATCAAATGGGCAAATAGATAAAAAAGCAAAGGAAATAACTAGAGAAGATAAGACAGATAGAGAAAAAGCAAAATCTATATATAACTGGATAGGACATAATATAAAATATGATTATAATAAAGCATATTTAGTGATGAATAAAAATGATGTTAAAAATAGTGGTGCTATATCTGCATTTAATGAAAGAAAGGGAATATGTTTTGATTATGCTTGTCTTTATGTATCTATGTGTAGAGCTATAAATTTAGATGTTAGAATTGTTATGGGTGATGCTTATAATGGTGAAGAATATATAAGTCATGCATGGAATGAAGTTTATCTTAAAGATGAAGCTAAATGGATTAAGGTAGATCCAACATTTTATATTGCAGGAAACTATTTTGATAATGAAGATTTTGATAAAGATCATAAAAAAAGAAATATTGCAGGGCAGTGGTAAAAAAAGATTAGCAAAAGAAATTTTTGCTAATCTTTTTTATATTTAGAAAGTATTAAATTTATGGCTTTTTCACAATCTTTATCTTTATTGTCTAAGGCCCAAGACATATTAAAATATATTAAGGCTTTATTATTGTTTTCTTGCATAGCATAGCAATAACCAAGATTAAAAAAGTATTTACTATCTCTTTGAATCTTTAAAGCTTCTTTTAACATAGTTATTGCCTCACTATAGTTTTTAAGTTTAATAAAGCAAACACCTAAATTATAATAAGAGCAAGCTTCATTTTCTTTGTGTTCTACTGCTTTTTTATAAAATTGTATTGCTTTTTCATATTCTTTGGTGTTATACAATCTATTTGCTTCACTAAAGTAATTCATATTTCCTCCTTAAGATAGAAATTTTCTATCAAAACGTATTTTTTATATAAACTTTGAACAATAAAGATTCTATATTTAAAATATGGACACATTTTTAATATTATATACTTATTTTTCCAAAAGTATACTTAAATTTTAAGAAATATTAAACACATTCTTAAATTTCCAATAATAATTTGGTATAAAACATTGATTTAATAATAAGTTAATATATAATACATATATATATAGATGATTTATTTAAAATATATGTTTTGTTTTAAAATATAATTAAGTAGGTGTAAATGAATGAACAATTATAAAATGGGGTTAGATGTAGGTTCAACTACAGTAAAGTTGGTATTGTTAAATGGTAATAACGATATTATACACTCTGAATATAGAAGACATTTTTCAGATATAAAAAGCACTATAATTGGGTTAATGAAAGAATGTTATGAGAAAATAGGGAATAGAAAGGTTACAGTAACAATTACAGGTTCTGGTGGACTTTCAGTTTCTAAATGGCTTGATGTTAAATTTGTTCAAGAAGTTATAGCATGTACTGAAACTATTGAAAATATTATTCCTCAAACTGATGTTGCGATTGAACTTGGTGGAGAGGATGCTAAAATTACTTATTTAAAAGGTGGAATAGAGCAAAGAATGAATGGCTCTTGTGCAGGTGGTACAGGGGCATTTATAGATCAAATGGCAGCTTTATTAAATACTGATGCTTCAGGTTTAAATGAGCTTGCAAAAAAACATACAGTAATATATCCAATAGCTTCAAGATGTGGGGTATTTGCTAAAACTGATGTACAACCCCTTATAAATGAAGGGGCTAAAAAAGAAGATATAGCAGCTTCTGTACTTCAAGCAGTAGTAAATCAAACTATTGGAGGGTTAGCTTGCGGTAAACCAATAAAAGGTAATGTTGCATTCTTAGGAGGACCTTTATATTTTTCATCAGAACTTAGAAATAGATTTATTGAAACATTAGGTCTTACAGAAGATGAGATAATCTTCCCTGAAAATTCACAATTATTTGTTGCTATGGGAGCAGCACTTTTATCAGGAGAAGAAGAACCGGTTTCATTTAAAGATTTAATAGATAAAGTAAATACAATAAGTGATGCTAAAGATGATACTATTGAAAGATTACCTGCTTTATTTGAAAATGAAGAAGAATATAAAGTCTTTAAGGAAAGACATGATAAAGCAAAAGCTAAAAGAGCAGAGCTAAAAGATGTTACTGGAAAAGTGTTTTTAGGAATAGATGCAGGATCTACAACTACTAAAGTTGTATTAATAAATGAAGATAGAGAAATAGTTTATTCATTCTATGGAAGTAATGAAGGAGATCCTTTAAAAACAATAATAGGTATAATGAATGAAGTTTATGATAATATTCCAAGTGGAGTTGAAATTGCAAAGGCTACAGTAACAGGATACGGTGAGTCTTTAATTAAAGCAGCACTTCATATGGATATTGGAGAAATTGAAACAATTGCCCACTACAAAGCTTCTGAGTATTTCCTGCCAGGAGTTGATTTTATTTTAGATATTGGTGGACAAGATATGAAATGCTTAAAGATTAAAGGTGGTGTAATAGATAGCATACTTTTAAATGAAGCATGTTCAGCAGGATGTGGATCATTTATTGAAACATTTGGTAAATCTCTTGGAATGGAAGTACAAGATTTTGCTAAAGCTGCGCTATTTGCTGATTCACCAGTTGATTTAGGTTCAAGATGTACAGTTTTCATGAATTCAAGGGTTAAGCAATCTCAAAAAGAAGGTGCTTCTGTTGGAGATATATCAGCGGGACTTTCATATTCAGTAATCAAAAATGCTTTATACAAGGTTATAAAGATGAGAGATGAAAAAGAAATGGGAGAAAAGATTATAGTTCAAGGTGGAACTTTCTATAATGAAGCTGTTTTAAGAAGTTTTGAAAAGATTTCAGGAAGAGAAGTTGTAAGACCAGATATTGCAGGTCTTATGGGAGCTTTTGGAGCTGCTTTAATTTCAAGAGAAAGATATGTAGAAGGTAAAAAGTCTTCAATATTAAACAAAGAACAAATCAAAGATTTTAGTATGACTTCTGAGTTTAGAAGATGTGGATTGTGCGGAAATAACTGTCTTCTTACTGAAAATATATTCTCTACAAATGAAAAGTTTATTTCAGGAAATAGATGTGAAAGACCTCTTGGTATAAGTCTTAATAAAGAAAAGGTTCCAAATCTTTATAAATATAAGTTTAAAAGAACATTTGGCTATAAACCATTAAAGAAGGAAGAAGCTAAGAGAGGAACGCTTGGAATTCCTAGAGTATTAAATATATATGAAAACTATCCACTATGGTTTACATTATTTACAGAACTAGGATTTAGAGTGGTTTTATCACCAGTTTCATCTAAAAAGCTATATGAAAAAGGAATTGAAACTATACCTTCAGATTCAGCATGTTATCCAGCAAAACTTGTTCATGGACATATAATGGCATTAATAGAAAATGGAATTGATACAATATTCTATCCATGCATACCTTATGAAAAGAAAGAATATTGCGATTCTAATAATCATTATAATTGTCCAATGGTTACTTCATATCCAGAAGTAATTAAAAATAATATGGATATACTTGAAGAAAAAAATATTAAATTTATAGCACCATTTTTCTCATTAGATGATGAAAAAGTATTAGCTAAGAGAATAGTTGAAGAATTTAAAGAATATGGAGTAACTCATAAAGAAGCTAAAGAAGCTGTAGCTAAAGCCTTTATTGAAAGACAAAATTATAGAAACGACATAAGAAATAAAGGAAAAGAAGTTGTAGAATATCTTAAAAAGAATAATAAAAAAGGTATAGTATTAACAGGAAGACCATACCATATAGATCCAGAAATAAATCATGGAATTCCAGATGTTATAACTTCATTTGGAATGGCAGTATTAACAGAAGATAGTATTGCAGATTTAGGTAAATTAAATTCTCCACTTAGAGTTGTAGACCAATGGACATACCATGCAAGACTTTATAGAGCAGCAGCATATGTTAGGGATTCAGAAGTTCTTGAAATGATACAACTTAATTCATTTGGATGCGGATTAGATGCTGTAACTACAGATCAAGTAAATGAAATACTTGAAGAAAAAGGTAAAATCTATACTGTTTTAAAAATAGATGAAGGTAACAACTTAGGAGCAGCTAGAATAAGAATAAGATCATTAAAGGCTGCAATTGAGGAAAGAGAAAGAAGTAATTATACTCCTATAACTAAAGAAATAGGATATAAAAACCCAGTGTTTACAAAAGAAATGAGAAAGAACCACACAATATTATGTCCTCAAATGTCACCAATACATTTTGATAAATTAGAAGTTGCTGCAAGAGCTTCAGGATATAATTTAGAAATATTACCTTCTAATGATCCAGGTGCTGTTGAAGAAGGATTAAAGTATGTAAATAATGATGCTTGTTATCCTTCAATAATAGTAATTGGACAAATTATAAAGGCGTTAAAATCAGGTAAGTATGATTTAAATAATACATCAGTTATAATATCTCAAACTGGTGGTGGTTGTAGAGCAACAAACTATATTGGATTCTTAAAACTTGCTATGAAAAATGCTGGATTTACTAATGTTCCTATTTTATCATTAAATGCAGTAGGACTTGAAAAACAACCAGGATTTAAGATAACATTAAAATTTGTAAAAAGAGCATTAATGGCACTTGTATATGGTGATTTATTCATGAGAGTTTTATATAGAACAAGACCTTATGAAAAGATTAAAGGCTCTGCAAATATGCTTTATGAAAAGTGGAATGAAAAAGCAAAAGAAAATCTTAGAAACGGTAGTAAGAGAGAATTTAATAATAATATAAGACAAATAATAAGAGAATTTGATGAATTAGAATTATTAGATATCAAGAAACCAAGAGTTGGTGTAGTAGGAGAAATATTAGTTAAATACCATCCAACTGCTAACAATGATATTGTAAGTCTTTTAGAAAGTGAAGGAGTAGAGGCTGTTGTACCTGATCTTTTAGACTTCTTCTTCTATTCAACATATGATAGTGACTTTAAACATAAATATTTAGCATTTAGTAGAACTTCCAGAGAACTTAGTATGCTTGCTATGAAATATATGGAAAGCTATAGAAAAGTTATGAATGAAGAATTAGAAAAGAGTAAGAGATTTGAAGCTCCAAAGAATATAAAAGATCTTGGAAAGATGGCATCACAAATACTTTCACTTGGAAACCAAACAGGGGAAGGATGGTTCTTAACAGCTGAAATGATTGAACTTATAAAAAGTGGTGCAGATAATATTGTTTGTATGCAACCATTTGCTTGTCTTCCAAACCATGTAACTGGTAAGGGGATGATGAAAGCACTTAAAAAGCATTATCCAGAATCAAATATAGTTGCAGTAGATTATGATCCAGGTGCTTCAGTTGTAAACCAAGTTAATAGAATTAAGCTTATGATATCAGTTGCATTTAAAAAGTTAAGAGAACAAGAAAAAGATTTAAATAATAAAGAGTTAAATGCTATAGATCAAATGCAAGCTTTATTTGAAGAAGCAAGTGCTACACTTAATGAATAGTTTCTATAAAGATTTGACAAAGAAGAATTATTAATATAAGATAATTGTAAATAATATAATAAAAGCAATGATAAAGAGGAGTAAAAATAGGAAGTATCAAAGAGAGAAGGGATTAGGTGAGAGCCCTTTATATGGAATATTTTGAAGGTAGCTTTTGAGCTTCTTTGGTGAAAATTATAGTAGCTAAAGACGGCCAGTCTAGGTCGTTATTTTAATTAAGAGCTTATAAAAATTAAAAGTTTTTATAAGAATAAAGGTGGTACCACGAGCTTTCGTCCTTTCTTTTGGATGAAAGCTCTTTTTATTTTAATAGATTAAATTTAAGGAGGAACTTTATATATGTCAGATATAAAAAATATTCAGACAACATATAACCCAAAAGAATTCGAAGATAGAATTTATAAGACTTGGGAAGAAAAAAAATATTTCACACCAGTGGTTGATAAGAATAAAAAATCATATTCAATAGTTATGCCACCACCAAACATAACAGGAAAATTACACTTAGGCCATGCACTTGATAATACACTTCAAGATATGCTTATAAGATTTAAGAGAATGCAAGGTTTTGAAACACTTTGGCTTCCAGGTCAAGACCACGCATCAATTGCAACAGAAGTTAAGGTTGAAAATGAACTTTTAAAGCAAGGTCTTAAGAAAAAAGAAATGGGAAGAGAAGCATTCCTTGAAAAAGTTTGGGAATGGACTGATGAATATAGAGAAAGAATAAGAACTCAACTTAAAAAGATGGGATGTTCAGCTGATTTTACAAGAGAAGCATTTACAATGGATGAACATTTAGATAAAGCAGTTAAGCATGTATTTGTTAAGTTATATAATGAAGGTCTTATATATCAAGGAAACAGAATAACTAACTGGTGCCCTAAATGTCAAACAGCTTTATCAGATGCAGAAATAGAATATGAAGAACAAGCAGGACATTTTTGGCATATAAACTATCCATTAAAAAATGGAGAAGGTTTCTTAGAAATTGCTACAACAAGACCAGAAACTTTACTTGGAGATACAGCTGTTGCAGTTAATCCAAATGATGATAGATTTAAGCATCTTATAGGTGAAACTTTAATACTTCCATTAGTAGATAGAGAAATCCCTATAGTTGGTGATGATTATGTTGATGTAGAATTTGGTACTGGTGCAGTTAAAATAACTCCAGCACATGACCCTAACGATTTTGAAGTTGGAAAAAGACATAACTTACCTGAAATAAGAGTTATGGATGATAAGGGTGTTATAAATGAGCAAGGCGGAAAATATCAAGGATTAGACAGATATGAAGCTAGAAAAGCTATTGTTAAGGATTTAGAAGAGCTTGGACTTTTAGTTAAGGTAAAAGATCACACTCATAACGTAGGAACTCATGATAGATGTGGAACTGTAATAGAACCTATAATATCAAAACAATGGTATGTAAAGATGCAATCATTAGCAGATCCTGCTATAGAAGTTGTAAAGAATAAAAAGACTAAATTCATACCTGAAAGATTTGAAAAAACATACTTTAACTGGATGGAAAATATACAAGATTGGTGTATTTCAAGACAATTATGGTGGGGACATAGAATACCAGTTTGGTACTGCAATGATTGCAACCATATAAATGTGTCAACAGAAGAAGTTACTACATGTGAAAAGTGTGGAAGCCATAATTTAAGACAAGAAACAGATGTTTTAGATACTTGGTTTAGTTCAGCTCTATGGCCTTTCTCAACTCTTGGATGGCCAGATAGAACAGAAGATTTAGAATATTTCTATCCAACTAATACATTAGTTACTGGATATGATATTATATTCTTCTGGGTTGCTAGAATGATATTTAGTGGTATACATAACATGGGAGAAACTCCATTTGAAAATGTATTAATACACGGAATTATAAGAGACTCTGAAGGAAGAAAGATGAGTAAATCTTTAGGTAATGGGGTAGATCCATTAGAAGTTATAGATACTTATGGAGCAGATGCTTTAAGATTTATGTTAGTTACAGGTAACGCTCCAGGAAATGATATAAGATATTATCCAGAAAGAGTAGAATCTGCAAGAAACTTTGCAAATAAGATATGGAATGCTTCAAGATTTGTTATGATGAATCTTGATAGAGAATTAATGAAAAAATATAAAGATTGCAAAGAATATAGCTTAGCTGATAGATGGATACTTTCAAATTTAAATACTTTAATAAAAGAAGTTACAGAAAACATGGATAAATTTGAACTTGGAATTGCACTTCAAAAGGTTTATGATTTCATGTGGACAGAATTCTGTGATTGGTATATAGAATTAGTTAAACCAATATTATATGGTGAAGATGAAAAAGCTAAGGGAATAGTTTATAATGTATTATTTACTGTTTTAGAATCAGGACTTAAGCTTCTACATCCAGTAATGCCATTTATAACAGAAGAAATATTTACTCACTTAAATGAAGAAGAAGAAACTATAACATTATCAGCTTGGCCAGAATTTAAAGAAGAATTAGCTGATAAAAAAGCAGAAGAAGATATGGAATTTGTTATAGAAGCTATTAAGAACTTAAGAAACTTAAGAGCAGAAATGAATGTACCACCTTCAAGAAAAGCAAATGTTATATGTTATATATCAGATGAAGCTAAAGAAGCATTTACATTAGGTGCAGCTTATATTGAAAAATTAGCATCAGCTTCAAATGTATCATTTATAGAAGATAAAAAAGAAGTTCCAGAAAATGCAGTATCATTAGTAGTAAAGGGTGGAGAATTATTCATGCCATTACTTGACTTAGTTGATAGAGAAAAAGAACTTGAAAGATTAAATAAAGAAATGAAAAAATTAGAAGGTGAAATTGAAAGAATAGATAAAAAACTTTCAAATGAAGGCTTTGTGGCTAAGGCACCTGAAAAGGTTGTTTTAGGAGAAAAAGAAAAGAGAGTTAAATATGTTGAAATGCTAGAAGCTGTTAAAGCTAGAATAGCTGCATTAAACTAATTTAAATAATAAAAAGAGAGATAATTTATTATCTCTCTTTTTTTAGTGATTTTATTTTTCAAACATCGCATTTGCAAAATCAGAACCGAATTTTCTAGCTTCTTCAAGTTGTTCTTCTGAAGCTCTAAATTTAATACGAAGACCAGGAAGTGGTGACTTCATATTTAATTCTTTTAATCTGCTTTCGATTCTAGGAACTGCTTCACCGCTCCAACCATATGAACCAAATGCTCCAGCATATTTTCCACCATGTATTATTGGATTTAAGTTAGCAAGTAGCATTCTAATTGGAGGTAATAATTCGTTTACTATAGTTGGTGAACCAAATAATAATCCGTCTGATTCTTCTATGTCTTTAATGATTTCAGAAGTTTCATGATGAATTACATCATACATCTTAATTTCAACGTTATGATCTTTCTTTATTCCTTCAGCAATAGCTTTTGCTAATTCTTCTGTATAGCCATATGCTGATACGTAGCAAATAGTAACCTTTTTATCTCCATCTATCTTAGGTTTTGAAGGAGTGCTCCATTCTTTATAAGTTTCTACTATCTTCCAAGGATCTTCTCTTAATACAGGGCCATGTCCTGGACAGATTATATCTATCTTTAAATCTTTAATCTTTTCTATTGCTTTTAATACAAATGGCTTAAATGGTCCAAATATACAATCATAATAATATCTTAAAGCTTCATTATAAGCATCTTTATCTTTAATTAAATCATCAAATATTAATTCAGATGAATAGTGACTTCCAAATGAATCACAGCTCATTAAAATATTATCTTCTTCTACGTAAGTATACATTGAATCTGGCCAATGTAAAAATGGAGCTGAAATAAATCTTAATGTTTTATTTCCAAGTGAAATAGTATCTCCATCTTTAACGATTATATGATCAAAATCTTCATTTATAATTTCTTTTAAGTAAGATATAGCTTGCATAGAACCAACAACTTTAGCGTGTGGTGCAAGTTTTAATATTTTACCAACTGAACCTGCGTGGTCTGGTTCTGTATGATCAACTACAATATAGTCTATTTGATCTGGAGTTATGTCTAAAGTTTCAAGTGTCTTTAGATACTCATCAAAGCATTTTTCTTTAACAGTTTCAAATAAAGCAACCTTTTCGCTTCCTTTAACAATATAAGAATTATAAGTTGTTCCATATGGAGTATACATTATAATATCAAATACTCTTAATTTAGGATCTAACGAACCTACCCAATAAATGTCTTTTTTAATTTCTACATTTCTCATTCTTAACACCTCTATAAACAATAACTATTTTTAATAAATATAAATTATCCGTAGTATTATTATACTAGATAAATAATTAATTGTAAAATATATCTTTATTAATTAGATAATTTTAGAAAAATATAATATACTTTTATTATAAACTATTAACAATAAAATATTAAGATTAATAGATGTTATTATACATATCTAATATTAAAAATATGAGGAGAAAATAAATGAATTATAAAGAAGCTATTAATTATATTAAAAAAGTTGGGAATTTTGGATCAAATTATGGATTAGAACGTACAGAGAGGCTATTAGAGATATTAGGGAATCCACATAAAAAATTAAATGTCATACATATAGCTGGAACAAATGGAAAAGGATCTACTACATCTATGATTGCATCGATTCTTATTGAAGAAGGGTTTAATGTTGGGATGTATACATCACCATTTTTAGAAGAGTTTGAAGAAAGAATACAAATAAATAGACAAAATATAAAAAAGAATGATTTAGCAAATTATATGGATTATATAAAAGAAGCTGTAGATAAAGTTATTGAAGAAGGATATAATCATCCTACGGAATTTGAAATAATAACATGTCTTATGTTTAAATATTTTTATGATAAAAAGGTAGATTATGCAGTTGTAGAAGTTGGTCTTGGAGGAAGACTTGATTCAACAAATGTAGTAAATCCATTACTTACAGTAATAACATCAATAAGTTTAGATCATACAAACATTTTAGGAAATACTTTAGAAGAAATAGCAAGAGAAAAAGGAGGGATAATAAAGAAAAATACTCCACTAATACTATATCCTCAAAAAGAAGAGGCACTTAAAGAACTTCAAAATATATCTAAAGAAAAATCAGCAAAGATATATGAAGTTAAAAAAGATGATGCGAAGTTATTAGAAATTATTAAAAATGATGATTTTTATCAAAAGATTAAGATAAAAGGAGAATTTAATACATATAATGCTAATTTAAGACTTTTAGGTGAACATCAGATATTAAATTGTGCTGTTGCTGTTAGGGCAGTTGAAGTATTATCTAAAATACAAGGATTTCAAATTAAAAACATAGAAAAGGGTATAGAAAATGCAAGATGGATTGGAAGACTTGAAGTTTTAAATAAAAATCCACTAGTAGTAATAGATGGTGCTCATAATATTCAAGGAATAACAACTCTTAAAGAAAATGTTAGTAAGTATTTTAATTATAAAAATATAATTCTTTTAATAGGAATATTAGCAGATAAACAAGTTGAAGATATGATAAAAGTTATAACTCCTATGAGTAAACATATCATTGCTTTAACACCTCATAGTGATAGAGCAGAGCTTGGAGTTAAACTTAAAGAAGAGATAGAAAAGTTTAATAAAAATGTAGAAAGTTTTGAAAGTTATGAGACTGCATTTAAAAAAGCATTAAGTATTGCAAGAGAAGATGACTTGATTTTAGTTACAGGATCTTTATACATGATTGGAGAAATGAGAGGAATAATAAATCATATAGTAAAACAAGAAAAGTAGGTGATTTATTATGGTTGATATAACATTTCTAGGAACTGGTGGTGGAATGCCTATGCCTTTTAGACATCTTTCATCTTTCATTATTAATTATAAAGGTAGAAAGATGTTGTTTGACTGTGGAGAAGGGTGTCAAATATGGATGAGAGAATATTCTATAGGATTTAAGAGCATAGACATCATACTTATAAGCCATGCTCATGGAGATCACATTAATGGATTACCTGGACTTTTAGCTACTATTGGAAATAGTGGAAGAGAAGAAGAATTAACTATAATAGGACCAGTAGGTATAACTAAAGTTATAGAAGGTCTTATGGTTACAGCAAGACATATACCATATAATATAAATATAATAGAATGTAATAATAGTAACTTAAATTTTAAGATACAAAATAAAATAATAGTTCCTTGTGATGAAAGAAATAGTGAAATAAATATTGTTACATTAATATTAGATCATTCAACTGAATGCATAGGAATGAAATTAGAGATAAAAAGATCAGCAAAATTTGATAGAGAACTTGCAGAAAAAAATAATGTACCAAAAATATTGTGGAGCAGGCTTCAAAAGGGCGAAGAAGTAGAATTTGAAGAAAAGATATATAAAAGTGATTTAGTGTTAGGAGAAAGTAGAAAAGGAATAATTATAAGTTATATAACAGATAGTAGGCCTATAGATGAAATTATAAACTTTATTAAAGAAAGTGATCTATTTATATGTGAAGGTACATATGGAGATGATAAAGATTTAGATAAAGCAATTAAAAATAAACATATGACATTTAGAGAAGGTGCTATATTAGGAAAAGAATCAAATGTAAAAGAATTAATATTTACTCATTATTCTCCAGCATTATTAAAGCCAGAAGAATTTATAGATAATGCTAAAAAAATATTTAAGGATTCTTTTTTAGCCTATGATGGAATGAAAAAAACGCTTAATTTTTTAGATTAGTAATAATAAAAATACCAGCTAAATATTAGCTGGTATTTTTTTATGTATATTATTTATTTTTGATTTCTTTTAAAGCTTGTGCTAATTGATCAGGGCATGATGTAGCTTTATCTCTGCATTTAATTCCTTCAAGTTTAGATATAGCCTCATCTATGTTCATTCCTTTTACTAAGCTTGATATACCAAATAAATTTCCAGGACAGCCTCTAACAAATTCTACTGATTTAATAGTATCATTTTCCATTTCAACATGTATTTCAGTTGAACAAACACCACTTGTTTTATATACGTACATAAAAATCCTCCTTGATAAAAACATAAGTTAATTATAATGTGAAATAGCTAAGAAATAAAGAGTATTTTGTCGCTAAAGTTAAAAAAAGTCATATTATATAAATATATAGGTGTTCCTTAGGAGGTGTTACTTATGAATAGTATTTATATTTGCAATACTTGTGATGATTGCATAAAGAAAATAGATGTGGAGAACTTAGATATAGATAATATAAAGCTAAATTCAAATGGAAGACCTATAGGTCCTAGAAGTATAGCAATAAAAGATGAGCTTGGGGTAGTGGCAAATAGCTATGATAATAGCTTATCTTTTTTAGATTTAATAAATTTAAAAGAATTAGAAAGAGTGTATATAGGACCACATCCAAAAGATGTAAAGCTTTATAAAGAATACGCCTGTGTTGCATGTAGTGAAATAAATTCTATAATTTTCTGTAATATAAAAAATAAAAATATTGAATTTGAAGTTCCTTCAGGAAATGCTCCAAATAGTATGGCTTTAGACTTTAATCGAGGAATACTTTTGTCGACTAATTTATTAGAAAATACGGTTTCACTTATAAATTTACAAAGTAAAACTTTAGATAATAAAATAAATGTCGGGGAGTATCCTATTAAAATAATCATGTCTAAAAATAATGAGTATTTTTATCTTTGTGAAAGTTATTTAGGTGGGGATAATGGAGGAATCATTGGGATTTATTCAATGAAAAATTTATTATGTATAAATAGAATAAAGGTTGGATCTATGCCTATAGATATATTTGAAGATGAAAATAATGAAAAGCTATATATTGCAAACTTTGGGCGTAAAAGTATAAGTATTGTAGATATAAAAAAAGGAGAAGTGATTAAAGATATAAGTGTAGATGGAATGCCAAATGGAATAATAAAGATACAAAAAGAAATATTTGTTACTGATTATCTTTATGGGAATTTGCATGTGATAAGTGAAGAAAATAATAAGAGAAAAATCATTGCAATAGGATGTGAGCCTAATGCAATGATTATGGTTAATTCAAATCATCAAATAGTAAATTGATAATTTGATCATATATTTCTGAAGGATTTTCTTGCCACTTGTTACAAAGATAAGTGGCTTGTTTTTTTGTTGGAACTTGTAGTTTTAGTTCAATTAAAGGGTAATTATTTTCTAAAGCCTTGATATCAACAATAAAGCTATCATCAGCTTCTATTGTATAGTCACTTTTTATTGTTAATTCTTTTTTTATTAAATCGATATGTAATTTAATGTATTCATTTATAAGTGATATTTTTGAAGGAGATATTCTGTCTTTAAAAAATGAAAGAACATTTTCCCCTTTATCTGTTAACTTTAACAACTTTTTATCCATCACTTCAGTGTATTCTATAAATTTTGACTCATCAAGTTCTGCTATGTATTGTTGTAGGGTAAAATAATTTATAAAACTATTTTCAAGCACTATTTCAGTGAGTTGTGTATTAGAAATAGGCTGCTTTAGAGTCTTTAAGATATATAAAAGCAATAACTTGTTTTCTGCTAATTCTAATGAACTCTCTTCGTACATAATTAAGCCTCCATTTTATTCAGATATATTAATAATTATAGCATAAATTTTAAAAGAATGAATATAGTGTAATCGATAAAATATAAATGAATGTATTTTAAAAAATTATTAAGGAGAGAAATTTTGAATTCAGCAAAGAGAAAAATTATATGTATATCTTGTCTAAGTATTATTGTGTTTTTAATTTCAGTATCAATTAAAATCTTTGAGGATAAAAGAAATGAAAAGTTATTAGATGTATTTGTTAGTGAAAAAAAATTACCTATTCATTCTGTAAATACTGAAGAAAAAAGCATTGCATTAACTTTTGATGTAAATTGGGCAGAAAAAGAATATTTAAATGACATATTAAATATAATGGATAAATATAATGTAAAGGGAACATTCTTTGTGATGGGAAAATGGGTAAACTATCCGAAGGAAAATGAAGATAAACTTAAGCTTATATATGAAAGGGGGCATGAAATAGGAAATCATAGCTATATGCATCCTAATTTTTCAAAAATAAGTCCTGATAAAATAGAAAATGAAATAAAAAAGACAGAAGAAATAATAAAGGAGGTAACTGGAGAAGAAACTAAATTATTTAGATTTCCAAGTGGTGATTATAATAATGCTTCTGTAGAAAAGGTTTTAGAACTTGGTTATATTCCAATACAATGGGATACAGATTCAGTAGATTGGAAACAAGATGGAGAAAAAATAGAATATGATAGGGTTATGAAAAAAGTAAAAAAGGGTTCTATTATTCTTTATCATAACAATGCAAAATATACTCCAAAAAATTTAGAAAAAGTGATTAAAGAACTAAAGGATCAAGGTTATGATTTTAAAAAAGTAGGAGAAATGATTTATAAAGAAGATTTTTATATTGATTTAAATGGAATTCAAAACAAAAAATAATTAATTTATATTGAAAAATGGATAAATTATGTATTATAATGGAAATGTACTTGTGGGGTCATTAAAAAGTATATATTAGTTTATCACAAAGGGAGAGAGGGGTTACAATGGATAATTTAATGTTAAACAACAAAATTTATCTTGAAGGAAAGGTAGTTTCAGAATTAGAGTATAGTCACGAAATGTATGGAGAAGGATTTTATACATTTGCTCTTGAGGTACAGAGGCTAAGTGATTCAGTAGATTTATTAAATGTTACAATTTCAGAAAGATTATTAGCTGGATTTGATATCAGTATAGGTAAAGAAGTTATAGTAGAAGGACAATTAAGATCATATAATAAATTCGTAGAAGGAACAAATAAATTAATACTTACTGTTTTTGCAAGAAATATTGAAGAATGCACAGAAAAGAGTAAAAATCCTAACGAAATTTTCTTAGATGGATATATATGCAAAGAACCAGTATATAGAACAACTCCATTTGGAAGAGAAATTGCAGATGTTTTATTAGCTGTAAATAGAGCTTATAATAAATCAGATTATATACCAACAATTGCTTGGGGAAGAAATTCAAGATTCTGTAAAACTTTAGAAGTTGGAGATAACATTAAAGTATGGGGAAGATTACAAAGTAGAGAATATCAAAAGAAGATATCAGAAACTGAAACTGTTAAGAAAATTGCATATGAAGTATCTATATCAAAGATGGAAAGATCTAAAAGAGAAGAATCAAATGCACATGAAGAAGGTGCAGTATAGATAAAATAAAAAAGGTATTTGAATATTCAAATACCTTTTTTATTTTATATTATTTTCTTAAATCATCAAGAAGTTGAGTTTTGTCTTTAGTCTTATCATCAACTGATTTTATTATCTTAGCTGGTGAACCTGCAACAACAACTCCATCTGGAACATCTTCAGTTACAACTGAACCTGCAGCTACAACTGAACCTTTTCCTATTTTAACACCTTCAAGAATAACAGCATTAGCTCCTATTAAGGCATTATCACCTATTTCACATGGTGACTTGCTAGGTGGTTCTAAAACTCCTGCAACAACAGCTCCAGCACCTAAATGAACGTTCTTTCCAAGTTTTCCACGAGCACCTATTACAGCATTCATATCTACCATAGTTCCTTCGCCTATTTCAGCACCTATATTTATAACTGCACCCATCATTATAACTGCATTTTTACCTATAGATACTCTATCACGGATTATAGCACCTGGTTCTATTCTAGCTTCTATATCTAAAATATCAAGCATTGGTATTGCAGAATTTCTTCTGTCGTTTTCTATTTTAAAGTGGTTTATTAAGTGTTTATTATCTAAAACAACTTTTAAGATTAAATCTGATTCACCAACTAGTATGTAGAAACCATTAGTTCCGTACCATTCTATTCCGTCTAAGTTTGCTTCTCTTAAATCACCATTTACATAAACTTTAACTGGTGTTGATTTTTTAGATTCTTTTATAAATCTTGCTATTTCATATGGATCAGTGAAATTGTATTCCATAATACCATCCTCTCTTAATTTATAATTAATAATAATAAATTAATTATAATAAAAAAAGCTGAATAATAAAAGAGGGTATTACGAAAAAGAACAAAATTTGCTAGTAACATCAGTTTAATGTAAAATATTTTCTAAAGGAGATGATTATATTGAAACTAAATGAAGGTTTTGTTCAAATATATACAGGAAATGGGAAAGGAAAAACTACTGCAGCAATAGGCCAAGGAATCAGAGCTTATGGTAATGGACTTAAAGTTATCATGGTTCAGTTTTTAAAAAGTGGTAAAACTGGAGAGCTAAATACAATAGATGAGCTTGGAGAAAACTTTGAAATTTTTAGATTTGAGAAAAAAAGAGGCTTTGTTTGGACTCTTACTGAAGAAGAAAAATTAGAAGTTAAAAAAGAAGTTAAAGTGGCTTATGATTTCATTTTAGATGTAATAGAAAATTGTAAGTGTGATATGCTTATAATAGATGAAATCATGGGTGTTCTTAAAAATGAGTTTTTATCAGTAGAAGATGTTTTAAATCTTATTAGAAAAAAACCAAAAAACATGGAACTTATAATGACAGGAAGAAATGTACCAGAAGAAATAGTAGATAAAGCAAATCTTGTTACAGAGATGAAAGAGATAAAGCATTATTATAAAGAGGGAGTACCAGCTAGAAAAGGAGTTGAATTTTAGTGAATAACAGAGTGTGTGACATAGAAATATCAGGTATTAGAAAATTTTACAATAAGGTTCGTAAAGTTGAAGGTGCTATATCATTAACATTAGGTCAACCAGATTTTAATGTTCCATCAGCTATAAAAGAAGGAATTAAAAATGCAATTGATAAAAATAAAACTGTTTATACAGAAAATGCAGGGTTAAAAGAGTTAAGATATGAAATTTCTAAGTATTTAAAGACATTAGATATAGATTACTTAGAAGATGAGATATGTATAACTGTTGGAGGAAGCGAGGCTATATTAGATTGCTTTATGGCTTTATTAAATGAAGGAGATAAAGTTTTAATTCCATCTCCAGCATATCCAGCTTATGAAAGTGTAGTAAAAATGGTTGGTGGAAAAGTTATAAATTATGAATTAAATGATGATTTTACTGTAAATGTTAAATACATAAAAGAAAAGTTTAAAAAAGAAAATTGCAAATATATTGTGTTATCTTTCCCAACTAATCCAACGGGGGCAGTACTTGATAAAAAGGGAAGAGATGAATTAATAGAGTTTATAAAAAGCGAAGATATAATAGTAATCACAGATGAAATTTATGCATCAATTATTTATGATGATTATTATTCTGTTGCTCAAGATAGTAGTATAAAAGATAAAATAATATATGTAAGTGGTTTTTCTAAGATGTTTTCTGCAACAGGGCTTAGAGTAGGTTACATAGCATGCAGTGATGTTATTATGAAAGAAATTATGAAGGTTCATCAATATGGTGTATCATGTGCAACTTCAATTGTACAATATGGAATGATTGAAGGATTAAAACATTCTATGGAAGATGTTTTGTATATGAGAGATGAATTTTTAAAGAGAAAAAATTATGTAATTGATAGATTAAGAAAAATTGGATTTGATGTTAATGAGCCAAAGGGAGCCTTTTATGTTTTCCCATCAATAAAAAAGTTTAATTTAACTTCTGAAGAATTTTGTGAAAAATTATTAAATGAAAAAAAAGTTGCATGTGTGCCAGGATCAGCTTTTGGTGAAAAAGGTGAAGGGTTTATAAGAATATCATATTGTTATTCTTTAAAAGAATTAGAATTAGCATTAGATAAAATAGAAGAATTTATAAAAAATTTATAACAAAATAAAAAAAAAGTACCATGATTAATCATGGTACTTTTTTGTTTTGTATTTATACAGAATACAAAATTAAAAAAATGTCCAAATGCATTAAAATAAATTAATAGAGAAAAAAGTTTAAAAAAATATTTATATGAAAATGCAAGTTTAAATATAAAACTTGCATAAATCCTTTTAATAAAGTCTAGTAAACGTATTCATTGGAAATGATTCCAATTTAATAAATATATAAAAATATATGTAAAATTTATAAAATTATTAAGAAAATATATATTTTTATAGAATATTACTAATTGACAAAAGGTATATATGCAATATAATTATTAATAAATGTATAATGTAAAATATTGGAAGAACAAAAGGGGGAATTAAAATGTTAAGCTACATAGCAAAAAGAATTTTTACTAGTATTTTAACAATTTGGGCAGTTGTAACACTAACATTCTTTTTAGTGAGAGCGATGCCTGGTGGACCATTTGATGGAGAAAAGGTAACAGCTGAAATGAAGGTTGTGTTAAATGAAAAATATGGACTAGATAAACCATTAAGTGAACAATATACAATGTATATGAAAAATTTATTAAAAGGTGATTTAGGAGAGTCATTAAATTTTAGAGGAAGATCTGTAAGTGAAACTATAGCATACTCATTCCCAAAATCAGCAAGAATTGGAATAGTAGCAGTTAGCTTTTCACTTATCATTGGAGTATTACTTGGAGTTATTTCAGCAATAAAAGCTGGAAAATTACCTGATAAATTATGTATGTTTATATCAACTCTTGGAATAACAGTACCAAGCTTTGTTATTGGGGCAGTTTTAATATATTTCTTTACAGTAAAATGGAGATTACTTCCACCATCTGGCTTAAAAGGTCCAAATACTTATATAATGCCAGTTATAGCTTTAGCTGGAAGTTCAATGGCATTTATAACTAGACTTACAAGAAGTAAGCTTATAGATGTCTTAAAATCTGATTATATAAGAACAGCAAAAGCTAAGGGATTAAATAGTAGAGTTGTTATATTTAAGCATGCCTTAAGAAATTCGCTTATACCTGTAGTAACATATCTTGGACCTTTAGTTGCATCTATATTAACTGGATCATTTGTTGTTGAAAAAATATTTGTAATACCTGGTCTTGGAAATGAATTTGTATCAACAATTACTAATAGAGATTATACAGCACTACTTGGAGTTGTTGTATTTTTCTGTACATTAATCGTAGTTTGTAATCTATTAGTAGATATTTTATATGTAATCATAGATCCAAGAATAAAACTTGATAATATAGAGTGCTAAGGAGATATGTATATGGAGAATTTAGAATTTAGTAAAGATATGTTTAAACCTGTATCTAGGGAAGAAAAAACATTTGAACAAAATATTAGACCAAGTATTGGTTATTGGAATGATGCGTGGAGAAGACTTAGAGCAAATAAGGTAGCATTAGCTTCATTAATAATAGTAATAGCATTAGTTATGCTTGCAATAGTAGTTCCTATGATATCGCATTTTTCATATGATCAACAAATAGCAGATGCAAAAAATTTAGGACCTAGCTTAAGACATCCTTTTGGAACAGATAAGCTTGGAAGAGATTTATTTGTAAGAGTTATGATGGGAGCTAGATATTCATTAATAATTGGGGGAGCAGCAGCTATAATAAACTTATTTATTGGAGTTATATACGGTGGTATAGCAGGATTTTTTGGTGGTAGAGTTGATAACATTATGATGCGTATTGTTGATTGTCTTTATTCAATTCCTACAACAATATATGTTGTAATAATAATGGCAGTATTAAAAGATACTTCATTTGATAAAACAGGAATATTAAGTATTATAGTAGCACTTTCAATATCATATTGGGTTGGAATGGCAAGAATAGTAAGAGGAGATATACTTCAACTTAAGCAACAAGAATTTATACTTGCTGCAAGAACTCTTGGAGCATCTAAAACAAGAATTCTATTTAGGCATTTAATACCAAACTGTATGGGTTCAATTATAGTTACTATGACACTTTTAATACCACAAGCTATATTTACTGAAGCATTTTTAAGCTTTATTGGACTTGGTTTAAATGCACCACTTGCTTCACTAGGTACATTATGTAATGATGCTATGCCTGCAATATATACAAAACCATATCAATTATTTTTCCCAGCAGCTATGATTTGTATAATAATACTTTCATTTAATATGTTAGGTGATGGTCTAACAGAAGCGTTAGATCCTAAGCATCAAAGATAGGAGGATAGTGTATATATGGAAAAGTTACTAGAGGTAAAGAATTTAAAAACTTCATTTAATACACACTTAGGAAATGTACAGGCAGTTAGAGGAGTTTCTTTTCATATAGGAAAAGGGGAAGCTCTTGGAATTGTTGGTGAATCAGGTTGTGGCAAATCAGTTACGATGATGTCAATAATGAAATTATTAGCTAAAAATGCGAATATTAAAAGTGATGAAATTATATTTAATGGAAAAGATATAAGTAATTTTAGTGAAAGAGAAATGGAGAAGATAAGAGGAGCAGAAATGGGAATGATATTCCAAGATCCTATGACATCTTTAAATCCGTTATATACAATAGGGAATCAATTAACAGAGCATCTTATGAAGCATAAAAAGATTTCTAAAAAGGAAGCATGGAAAAAAGGGATAGAGATGTTAGAGTTAGTTGGAATACCAAGTCCAGAAAGTAGAATGAAACAATACCCTCATGAATTTTCAGGTGGAATGAGACAAAGAGCTATGATAGCTATAAGTTTAATTTGTGAACCTAACTTAATCATAGCTGATGAGCCAACTACAGCGTTAGATGTTACAATTCAAGCTCAAATATTAGATCTTATGAAAAATTTAAAAGAAAAGCTAGAAACATCTATTATACTTATAACTCATGATCTTGGAGTTGTAGCAGATCTTTGTTCAAGGATAAATGTTATGTATGGTGGAATAATTGTAGAATCTGGAACAGCAGAAGATATTTTCTATAGGGGAAAACATCCTTATACTTGGGGACTTTTAAAAAGTGTTCCAAATCCATTAAGTGAGCTTAAAGAAAAGCTTATACCTATAGATGGACAACCGCCAGATCTTTTAAAGCCACCTGTTGGATGTCCTTTTGCTGATAGGTGTGAGCATACTATGAGAATATGTATGGAAAATCAACCACCATTATTTAAAATTAATGAAGGACATGAAGCTGCTTGCTGGTTATGTGGCAAAAATGCACCGAAAGTAGAGACAACTGTTAGGGAGGAAGTATTACATGGAAAAAAATAAAGATACAATTTTAGAAGTTAAAAATCTTTGCAAATACTTTCAGGTTAAAAATGGTATATTCCAAAAGAAAAGTTTTGTAAAAGCTGTTGATAATGTTTCTTTTACAATAAGAAAAGGAGAAACATTAGGACTTGTCGGAGAATCAGGGTGTGGAAAAACTACAACTGGTAGAACTATATTAAAGTTATACAATCCAACTAGTGGAAATATAATATTTAACGGCGAGGATATAACTAAAAAGTCTGAAAAAGAAATGATTTCTCTAAGAAGAAAGATGCAAATGATATTCCAAGATCCATATGCATCTTTAAATCCAAGAATGACAGTTGGGGATATTGTTGGTGAAGCAATAGATATTCATGGATTATATAAAGGTAGTGAAAGAAACGAAAGAATAAGATATTTACTTGATAAGGTAGGTTTAAATGGGGGGCATATAAATAGATACGCACATGAGTTTTCAGGTGGGCAAAGACAAAGGATTGGGATTGCAAGAGCACTTGCTGTTGAACCAGATTTTATAGTTTGTGATGAACCAATTTCAGCGCTTGATGTTTCAATTCAAGCACAAGTTATAAATATGTTAGAAGAATTACAAGAAGAGCTTAATTTAACTTATTTATTCATAGCACATGATTTATCTATGGTTAAACATATATCAACACATATTGGGGTAATGTATTTAGGACAGATGGTTGAAAAAGGACCAAGCAATGATGTTTATTTAAGACCAAAACATCCATACACTAAAGCACTTTTATCTGCAGTACCTATACCAGATCCTAAAATAGCAAAAAGCAATAAAAGGATAGTTTTAAGTGGAGATATACCATCTCCTATAGATCCAAAGCCAGGATGTAGGTTTAAGGGAAGATGCAAATATGCAAAAGATATTTGTGATAGGGAAGATCCTATATTAAAAGAAGTGGAAAAGGATCACTTTGTAGCTTGTCATTTATTTAATTAAAAATAATTTATAAATATAAAAGGGGGAAAAAATATGAAATTAAGCAAAATAAAAAAGCTGTGTGCAGTTGCACTTGCAATATCTTTAACTGCATCAGTTTTTGTAGGTTGTGGAAAACAAAATGAAGCAGGGGGGCAAAGAGAGCAAAAACTTACTTATAATCTTGGAGCAGTTGTAAAAACTATAGATCCAGCCTTAAATACAGCAGTTGATGGTTCAACAGTTATTTCAAATGCCTTTGAAGGATTAGTTAGATTAGATGAAAATGAAAAGGCAATTCCAGGTGTAGCAAAAGAATGGAAAGTATCAGATGATGGATTAACTTATACATTTACTATAAGAGATGATGCTAAATGGTCTGATGGTAAGCCTGTAACTGCTAAAGATTTTGAATATTCATGGAAGAGAGTATTAAATAAAGAAACTGCTTCAGAATATGTATATCAATTCTGGTATATTAAAAATGCGCAAGAATATTACAATGGAAAAGTTGATGAAAAAGATTTAGGTATAAAGGTTATTGATGATAAAACTTTAGAAGTTACATTAAATGCTCCAACTCCATATTTTGCAGAACTTATGGCATTTCCAACTTATATGCCAGTTAGACAAGATGTAGTTGAAGCTAATGGAGATAAATGGATTAATAGCCCAGAAACTTATATTTCAAATGGTCCATTTAAATTAACAGATTATCAAATGAAAGATTCTTATACTTTTGAAAAGAATGAAAACTACTGGAATAAAGATAATGTAAAACTTGAAGAATTAGTTTATAAAATGGCTACTGATGAAACAAGTTCATATGCATCATTAGAATCAGAAAATTTTGATATGATATCAAATGTTCCAACTGAAAGAATTGAAGATGGTAAGGAAAATGGACTTGTTAAAGTTTTCCCTAATCTAGGAACATATTTCTTATGTGTTAATGTTGGAAATGATTTAGATAAATTAGATAAGGAAGTTAAAGAAGCATTATCTAATAAAAATGTAAGAAAAGCACTTTCATTAGCAATAGATAGAGAAACTATAGTTAATGATGTAACTAAAGCAGAACAAGTACCATCTGCAAGTTTTGTTCCATCAGGAATAAAGGATTCAGATGGAAAAGATTTTAAGAATAATAAGTTTGATCCTTTAAATTTTGAAGAAAATGTTAAGGAGGCAAAAAAATTATTAAAAGAAGCTGGTTATGAAAATGGTGAAGGACTTCCAGAATTAGAGTTAATG
This sequence comes from Clostridium sp., assembly GCF_034179595.1. Taxonomy (GTDB): domain Bacteria; phylum Bacillota; class Clostridia; order Clostridiales; family Clostridiaceae; genus Clostridium. The sequence goes on along the minus strand of NZ_JAXFPT010000014.1, from coordinate 32,031 downwards.
TATAATTCTGAAGGATCACATAAAGCCATAATGGAAGTTATTGAACAAAATTGGAAAGCTATTGGGGTTAATGTTAAACTTACAAATCAAGAATGGGCAGTATTTATAAATACAAGACAAAATGGAGATTATCAAATAGCTAGACATGGTTGGTCAGCTGACTATTTAGATCCAATGACATTCTTAGATATGTGGGTAAGTGGAAAGGATGAAGATAAAAATAGCTGGGGAAATAATGATGCGCATTTCTCAAATTCAGAATATGATGATTTAATCAAAAAAGCTAAGTCAGAAGCTGATTCTAAGAAGAGATTTGAATATATGAGAAAAGCAGAAGAAATCTTATTAGAAGAAACACCAGTTATACCTATATATGATTATACTAAAGTATATGGTGTTCAATCATATGTAAAAGGATTTAGAGCATCAACTTTAGGTAGTGTTTATTTTGATGGAGCATATATAGAAGAATAAAATAAAAAGCTAAAGGAAATAATCCTTTAGCTTTTTATTTTATAATCCAATTACATCATCCATATTATATAAACCAGGCTTAGTTATGCTTCCCATGTATTCACATGCTTTTAATGCACCTACTGCGAAAACTTCTCTTGAAATTGCTTTATGAGTTAATTCGATAACTTCACCAGTACCTGCAAATATTACATCGTGATCTCCAACTATTGAACCACCACGAACTGCATGAATACCTATTTCTTGTTTTTCACGCTTATGTGATCCATGTCTTCCATATACATACTCAGTTTCTTCTTTTAAAGAATCTTTTATAGTATCAGCTAAAAGAAGAGCAGTTCCGCTTGGAGCATCTACTTTTTGGTTATGATGCTTTTCTATGATTTCTATATCATAATTTCCATATAAAAGAGGAGCAACCTTTTTAAGTAATGAATTTATTAAGTTGATTCCAAGTGACATATTAGCTGATCTAAATAAAGGAAGAGTTTTACTTTTTTCATCTATAAGTTTTAAATCTTCTTCTGAAAAACCAGTTGAACAAATAACAAGAGGTTTTTTAGTCTTTTCTGTTAAATTTAATAAATCTTTTAAAGCATCAGCTCTAGAAAAATCAAGTAATACATCATATTCTATATTAACATCTGAAGGTTTTTCAAATATTTTATATGGTGAATCTTTTTTTGGAAATTTATCTATACCAGCAACTATTTCAATATCTTTAAAATCTTTTGCTATATTTGTTATAACAGTACCCATTTTACCTGAGCAACCATTTAATATTACTTTTGTCATATTAGTTCTCCTTAAACTACATTAATTTATATTTTTTCAATGTATTTTCAAGACTATTTTTAAGTAAGTCATCCATTTCATATAATGGAAGTCTTAAAGGACCTACATTTAATCCCATTAAGTTAAGAGCAGTCTTAACAGGTATAGGATTAGTTTCTAAGAATAATGAGTTTGCAAGCTCTAAAGTGTCTAATTGTATCTTTGAAGCTTCATGACATTTTCCATCTAAGTACATTGTTGTCATATCATGAACTTGTTTTGGAATTACATTTGCAAGAACAGAAATAACACCAATTCCTCCAAGTGACATAATAGGAACTATTTGATCATCGTTACCTGAATAAATATCTATAGAATCACCGCAAAGAGCTTTCATTTCAGCAACTTGGCTTAAGTTTCCGCTAGCTTCTTTTATCGCAACAACATTTTTAAGTTTTGAAAGTTCTTTTAAAGTAGAAGGAGTTATGTTCATACCTGTTCTACTTGGAACGTTATATAAAATTATTGGAATATTTATAGCATCATTTATAGCTTCAAAATGCTTTAATAATCCTTTATGGTTTGTTTTGTTATAGTATGGAGTAATTACAAGAACAGCTGAAACACCAACACTTTCTGCATATTTACTCATATCTATTGCAGCTTTAGTATTATTTGAACCAGTACCAGCTATTACTGGTATTCTTCCATTTATAACTTCAACTGTAAACTTTATAACTTCCTTTTTTTCTTCTAAAGTCATTGTAGTAGCTTCACCTGTTGTACCACAAATTATTATAGAATCTGTTCCTTCTTTTACATGCCATTCTAGGATTTCTTTTAATTTATTATAATCTACTCCTGTTTCTGTAAATGGAGTAATTAAAGCAACTCCTGATCCTTTAAAAACTGTCATATTAAACCCCTCCAAACTTTATTTATTATTTATTATTACTTCAGCTATTTGAACAGCATTTAATGCAGCACCTTTTCTTATGTTATCAGCAACAACCCAAAGGTTTAATCCATTATCTACACTAAAATCTCTTCTTATTCTTCCAACATATACATCATCTTTTCCAGATACTTCAAGAGGAGTTGGATATTTAAGATTATCTACATCATCATAAACAGTAACCCCTTGTGTATTTTCTAAAAGTTTAACTACATCTTCAAGTTCAAATGGGTTTGAAAGTTCTACATTTATGCTTTCACTATGTGAATTTAATACAGGAACTCTAACAGTAGTTGCAGTTACCTTTAAATCATCAATATGAAGAATTTTTCTAGTTTCATTTATCATTTTCATTTCTTCTTTAGTATAGCCATTTTCTAAAAATACATCTATATGAGGCAATACATTTCCAACTATTGGCTTAGGGAATTTTTTAGGTGCGATTCCCTTCATTCCATCTTCTAAATCTTGTATTGCTTGCATTCCTGCACCAGATACTGCTTGATAAGTAGAGTATATAACTCTCTTTAATCCATATTTATCATTAAGAGCCTTTAATACAGCCATAGCTTGAATTGTTGAACAATTTGGATTAGCTATAATTCCATTATTCCATTTTATATCTTCTGGATTTACTTCAGGAACAACTAAAGGAACTTTAGGATCCATTCTCCAAGCACTACTATTGTCTATAACTGTAGCACCATATTTTGAAAAAATAGGAGCAAATTCTAGGCTTGTATCACCACCTGCTGAAAATAGAGCAAAATCTAAATCTTTAGATTTTATGTTTTCTTCGCAAGTTTCTTCTACTACATAATCTACTCCCTTAAACTTTAATTTTTTACCTGCAGATCTTTTAGAAGCAAAAAGATAAAGATTCTTTATAGGAAAATTTCTTTCTGCTAAAATACTTAAAAATGTTCTTCCTACATTACCAGTAGCCCCAACTATTGCAACGTTATACAAATTAATCCCTCCAATATTTTTCTATAATTATATTCATACAATAACTATAAGTATTTATTAAATAAATATCAAGAGTTATGAAAAAAATAGCGAAAAAAAATAAACTGTTAAAAAACTTTTCACATAATTATATTATTTCGTTAATAGAATAATACATTTTTTGTTTTTAAATGGATAAAATACAAATAAAGATTGGAGTGAATTATATGAGTAAAACACCTTTAAAAAAAATTATAAAATCAAAATTAAAATCAAATAAAGAACTTACAGATGCAGAAAAATTAAGAGAAAAAATAAAATATGAGATAGCAGAAGAACTAGGCCTTAAAGATAAAGTCGATGAAGGCGGCTGGTCTGCACTTACTGCTGAAGAGACAGGAAGAATTGGAGGAATAATGACAAGTAGGAAAAAGAAGCTACATATCCCTACAAATGATGAAATATTAGGAAGAAAATAATCTATAATTATAAAATTTCATTAATTAGTTTGACTAAATCTAGAATTAATTATAATATAATCAGTAGTGTTTTTATAAAGAAAATGGGGGAGTTTTATGGCATATGGTGAATTTGCTAAGATATATGATGAACTAATAAATGAAGATATAGATTATGATAAAATAGCAAAAAGAATTAAAGATATATCAGAAGAACAAAAAATACAAACATTAGACTATTTAGATTTAGCATGTGGAACTGGTAATGTTTCACTTAGAGTAGCTAAAGATTTTAAAAATTCATTTGCAGTAGATCTTTCAGAAGATATGTTAAGAGAAGCTTTTGAAAAGTTTAAAAAAGAAAAGATTAAAAGTAGAATAGTATGCCAAGATATGACAGAACTTTCATTAAATCATAAATTTGATTTAATAACTTGCGTATTAGATTCCACTAATTATATATTAAAAGAAGAAGATCTTAGCAATTACTTTAATAGTGTAGCCAAGCATTTAAAAGATGATGGTATATTTATATTTGATATAAATTCATATTATAAATTATCTACTATATTAGGTAATAATATCTATACTTATAATTCAGAAGATGTATTTTATTCATGGGAAAATGTATTTGAAGATGAAATAACTAATATGTTTTTAACTTTCTTTATTAAAGATGGTGATCTTTATGAAAGATTTGAAGAAGAGCATTTTGAAAGAGCATATAAAGAAGAAGATATAGAAAAAAATCTAGAAAAATGTGGACTACATATATTAGGGAAATATGATGGATATACAGAAGATAGTGTTAGAGATTCTTCAGAAAGAATTCTATATGTAGTAAAGAAAAGAGATGGAGGGAAAACTTATGAAAGATAAAATTATTAGAGGTACTGCTAAAAATGGTATGGTTAGATTCATAGGAGGGATTACTACAAATCTAGTTAATGAAGGAACTTCATTACATGAATGTACACCAGTTGCATCAGCAGCACTTGGAAGAATGTTAACTGCATGTGCACTTATGGGAGTACAATTAAAATCAGATAAAGAAGTTGTAACTTTAAAGATAGATGGTGGTGGAGAACTTAGAGGAGTTACAGTAACTGGACATTCAGATGGATCAGTTAAGGGCTTTATAGGAAATCCAAACGTAGATTTACCACTAAAACCAAATGGAAAGCTTGATGTAAGTGGAGCAGTTGGTACAAATGGTCTGCTTTATGTAATAAAAGATTTAGGATTAAAAGATCCATATGTAGGACAGGTTCCAATATACACAGGAGAAATAGCAGAAGATTTAGCTTATTACTTTACTGTATCAGAACAAACACCATCAGCAGTTTCACTTGGTGTGTTAGTTGATAAGGATCTTTCAATAAAAGCTTCTGGAGGATTTATAATTCAAATGATGCCTGATGCTGATGAATTATTAGCAGATATAATAACTTATAGACTTCAAGAAATGAAGCCAATAACAACACTAATTGATGAAGGCATGACAATAGAAGAAATAATTGAAGATGTATTTTTAGATATGGATCCTAAGATATTAGATAGTATAGAACCAGAATACAAGTGTGATTGTTCAAAAGAAAGAATAGAAAAAGCATTAATAAGTATTGGTGAAGAAGAATTAAGAAATATTTATGATGATGGAAAAGATGAAGAAGTAGTATGTCATTTCTGTAATAGAAAATATAAAATAACTCACGATGAGATAGGAAAATTATTAGAAACATACACAAAGTAAATTTTTAAAAAATAAGGACTGATATCAGTCCTTATTTTTATATTGTTTTGAGGTATTAAAAGAATAAAAATTAAAAAACAAAGGCTCATAGCCTATTTATATATAATATATATTATTTTAATTAAAAAAGTTATAGAATTCTTATTAAATGAAAAAAATAGATTTGATGAAAGGAGCAAAAATTAAATGTCTAATAGAAAAATAAGAGATATTGAAAATAGTTTACTTTATGATAAAAAACCTTCTGAATATTTTGATAAGTTATTTAAAACGAGAGAACTTGATAGAAAGCCACTTGATACTTTAAAAAGATTACGTGATGTTAATCAATCTAAAAAATATCACCCAGAGGGAAGTGTGTGGAATCATACTATGATGGTAGTTGATAATGCAGCTTATTATAGGGAATATGCAAATAATAAAAAAGCATTTATGTGGGCAGCGCTTTTGCATGATATAGGAAAAATTAAAACAACAAAGCTTAGAAAAGGAAGATGGACTTCTTATAATCATGATAATGTTGGATATACTGAAAGTTATGTATTTCTTAAAAGAATGGGATTTAAAGATGAAAGATTTATAAAAGAAGTTCAAAATTTAATAAAATATCATATGCACTTTTTATACATACAAAAAAACTTGCCTTTTGCAAATGAAAAAGAAATGTTAGAAAATGTTGATATTAATGATATGACATTACTATTTCTATGTGATAGATTAGGAAGAGGTGGGCTTAATAAAGATGATAAATTAGAGATAATTGCAAGCATGCATGAATTTTTAGAAAAGTATAAAAAATATTCAAAATCAAACATAAACTTTATAAAATAATAAAAGCTATAAATAATATAGCTTTTATTATTTTAATTTGAAACATTTTAAATAATACAACGTACTATATATAGAAGATTATAGTGTTAATATGCTCCCCCTATCTACTAGCTTAGAATCTGATAAATAAATAGGTGTAATGTTATGTTTTTTTAAGAAGGATATTATTTCATTACCATATTTGTAGCAGTTTAAATTCCCAAAGAAAGCTATCTTATTATCACCTATCATGCCTCCAGTACCGCCTATAAATCCGTAATCAAATCCTTCAAGCAAAATATCTCCAGGTGGAAGTAGCAAAACATCATAATTTTCATCTTTTAATGTATTATATATAACTTTATCAGAAGTGATAAAAGCTTTATTATATATGTTTAAAACTGAACAGTTTGTATATCCTTGACTTACATTTAATATTTTTTTAGTGCTACAATTTTCTAATAAATTTTTATCTGTATATTTAATATTATGCATTATAAATTTATCAGTTATTAAAGCATTTAAAATTATATCATTAGGATATTTGCTATTTAATGAATTACTAGAAAAAATAAAATTTATTGAATGTTTTTTTAATTCTTTTAAAAAGACTTTTTCAATATCTTTATGTACTATTATGGTCTTAGATTCTTTATCTAAGATATTTAATTGAATATCTACATGTCCATCTATTGCATCATATAAAAGTTTAGATTGTGGAACCTTTATGGGTTTAAGTCCTTGTTTTTTTAAATTTGATAATTCTAAGTCTGTTATTCTGTAATCAACAAAAGAATACATAAATACCCTCCTAAATATAAATATATACTTAAGTTACTATTAATATGATAAAAAATCAACAAAACTAGGAAGTTTTACAAAATAACTATAAGTATAGATAGATTGTATTTAATACATACTATTACTAAGAAGGGAGTGAAATTTATGCTTGTGCTGAAGTTAGCGTATATGGGAGAATTAGACTTTATAAAAGAGTTACAAGAATTGAAAACCCTACTAAAAAATAAAAATATAGTAATAGGTTTAGTTGAAAAGATTGAAGGTAATATTCATCTTGTAAAAGTTATGTGTGAAGAAGAGTGTTATAATAGCGAAGTTTTTGAAAAAATTAAGCTATATATAAGCGAATTATTATATGATATAGTGATTAAAAATTATAAAGAAAAAGAATTATTTGAATTTTTGACAGATACGTATTTTTTCTTAAAACAAGATGAAATAATAGAAGTTGAAAAAAATATTATGGATATTTTATATAGAAGAGCAGATATAAAAGATGAAGTAAGTGTATACTGCGAAAATAAGATAAACAAAATAGTTTTAAAGATAAAAGAGTGTTTAGAAGAGAAAAATGAACTTAATATAAATGGATTTATAACGTTTAGGATGAAAGAACTAAAAAGTGATATAGAAAAAATCATAGATAAAATCATAGAAAAATATATGGTGGAAAAAGAATATAAGGAATTTATAAAATTACTAAAATATTTTGTTGATATACAAGAAAGTAAGGTTGAAATTATAAATATTATAATTCATAAAGATGGTGGTTATAATATAGTAGATCAAAGCAATAATGATTTATTTAATCAGTTTATTCAAGAATTAAATGATTGTAGGTTAGGTATAGATGCGAATATAGAAGATGTAATAATAAGTGGACTTATAACTAATGCACCTAAGAAAATTAAAATTTATAATAAAAAGTTCTGTACAAATAAAGAATTCATTGATACAATAGTTAATATATTCGGTGAACGAGTAGGATTTGTTGACGAATATGAACTAAATAATTTTTTATAAAAAATATGTTGACAAAAATAAAATAAGATATTAAAATATATCATGTCAAGAAGAAACAGCCGTTTCTCACCTGCAGCGCTTAATGATAAGTTGTTCGTATGGTTTAGTTTATTTAATGAATTTATTATTGATTAAACAGGACGGCTTTATGCCGTCCTTTATTTATATGTATCTTTGAATCGTTAAACCTGGAGGTGGAAACTATTAGTAAGAATTATATAATCAATGAAAAGATTAGAGAAAAAGAGATTAGAGTAATATCTAAAGATGGAGAACAACTTGGAATATTACCAACTAAAGAAGCTCTTAATATTGCAGACGAGCAAGAATTAGATTTAGTGATGATATCACCAAATGCTAACCCACCAGTTTGCAAAATTATGGATTTAGGTAAGTTCATATATGAACAATCTAAAAAAGAAAAAGAAGCTAAGAAAAAACAAAAAGTCATCAATATCAAAGAAATCAGAGTAAGCCTTACTATTGAAGAAAATGATATTGCAATAAAAGCTAAAAAAGCAAGAAAGTTCCTATTAGATGGTGATAAAGTCAAAGTCACTGTAAGATTCAGAGGAAGAGAAATGCAATTAGGCGATATCGCCCAAAGAATTCTTGACAATTTCTTAGGAAAGCTTGACGATGTTTGTGTTATCGAAAAGCCAGCTAAGAGAGAAGGAAGAAACATGACTATGATTTTAGGGCCAAAAAAGGCATAACTTTTGAGAGGAGGATTTTATCATGCCAAAAATGAAGACACATAGAGGTGCAGCAAAGAGATTTAGAAAGACAGGTACAGGAAAACTTAAGAGAGCTAAAGCTTTCAGAAGCCACATCTTAACTAAGAAGACATCAAAAACTAAGAGAAAACTTAGAAAAGGTGGATACGTATCAGTAGCACAAGAAAAAGTAATCAAGAAATTATTACCATACCTATAAGAGTTTGGACACAGGAGGTTTTGTTAAATGGCAAGAGTTAAAAGAGCAGTTAACGCTCGTAAGAATCATAAAAAAGTATTAAAGCTTGCAAAAGGATACTACGGTGGAAAGAGCAAGTTATTTAAAACAGCTAATGAATCAGTTATCAGAGCATTAAGAAATGCTTATGTTGGTAGAAGATTAAAGAAGAGAGACTACAGAAGATTATGGATAGCTAGAATAAACGCAGCTACAAGAATGAATGGTCTTTCATATTCAAGATTCATGAATGGAATGAAATTAGCTAACATAGATATAAACAGAAAAATGTTATCAGAAATAGCTATAAATGATCCAAAAGCATTTGCTGAATTAGTTGAAGTAGCTAAAAAACACATAAACGCTTAGTTAAAAAGATGCGACTTCGGTCGCATTTTTTATATACAAAAATAAAGTTGAAAAAGGCTATTTATTGAATTTATAAATATATATTAGTATAAGCCTTTGGGGTGATTTTATGAAAAAATTTTTAAAGAGAGGAAATTTAAGTGCAGTACAAATCTTAGTAATAGGGTTTGTTATACTTATTTTAATAGGTGGGATTCTTTTAAGTTTACCGATATCATCAGCTAGTGGAAAAAGTACAGATTTCTTAGATGCTTTATTTACATCAACATCAGCTGCATGTGTAACTGGGCTTATAACCTTAGATACAGGCACATATTGGAGTCATTTTGGACAAGTAGTTATAATGCTACTTATTGAAGTTGGGGGACTTGGATTCATGTCTTTTGCAACTTTTTTTGCACTTATATTAGGTAAAAAAATAACTTTAAGAGAAAGATTAGTTATGCAAGAAGCTATGAATACATTTAACATTCAAGGGTTAGTTAGAATGGCAAGGTATGTATTAGCTTTTACATTTTCAGTACAATTTTTTGGAGCTTTATTATTATCTACACAATTCGTTCCACAGTTTGGACTAGGTAAAGGTATTTATTTTAGTATTTTTCATTCAATATCTTCTTTTTGTAACGCAGGATTTGATTTATTCGGACATTTTAATTCAGTTACAGGATATTGGAATAATATTGTAGTATTATTAACATTAAGTAGTTTAATTATAATTGGTGGTATTGGATTTACTGTCTGGTTTGAATTATATAATTATAGAGGTATTAAAAAACTATCTGTTCATTCAAAAGTTGTAATAGTAGTTTCAGTTGCTTTATTAATTGTTGGAACTATATTAATGTTTTTATTTGAAATGAATAATAAAAAGACAATAGGAGATATGGGATTTGGATATAAGGTTCTTAATTCTTATTTTGCTTCAGCATCACCAAGAACTGCAGGGATGAACAGCGTATCTACTGATGATATGGTTAATGCATCAAAATTTTTAACAGTAATTTTAATGTTTATAGGAGGTTCTCCAGGATCAACAGCAGGGGGTCTTAAAACTTCAACATTTGGGGTTATTATTTTATCAGTTATTTCAGTAATACGAGGTAGAGAAGATGCTCAAGTTTTTGGTAGAAGATTTTCTAAAGAATTAGTTTATAAATCATTAGCTTTGTTAATAATAGGAATGTCAATTGTTATATTAGTTACTATGATATTAACTATTACAGAGCCAGGCGAATCATTTATAAATTTACTTTATGAAGCAACATCTGCTTTTGGTACAGTTGGACTTACAACAGGAGTTACTCAAAGATTAAGTTCAGTAGGAAAGGTAGTAATAATACTAACTATGTACTGTGGTAGAGTTGGTCCTATGACTGTAGTTTTAGCATTATTAAAAAATAAGAAAAAGCAAACACATAAATATCCAGAAGGTAGAATTTTAATTGGTTAGGGGATGAATTAAATGATAAAAAAGCAATTTGTTGTTATAGGTCTTGGTAGATTTGGATCATCAGTAGCTGAAACGCTTTATGGCCTTGGAAATGATGTTCTTGTTATAGATAAAAATGAAGATTTAATTCAAGATATATCAGATAAGGTTACTCATGCGGTTCAAATGGATGCTACAGATGAAGGTGCACTTAGAACTTTAGGGCTTAGAAATTTTGATGTAGCAGTTGTAACTATTGGATCTAATATACAAGCTAGTGTTATGGTTACGCTTTTAATTAAAGAACTTGGTGTTAAGTATATAATTGCAAAGGGTAATAGTGATTTACATGCAAAAGTACTATATAAAATAGGTGCAGATAGGGTAATATTACCTGAAAAAGATATGGGTGTTAGAGTAGCTCATAATTTAGTTTCAGAAAGTATTCTAGACTTTATTGAATTATCACCAGATTATAGCATTATGGAAATAGAAGCACCTGAAGAATGGAAAAATAAAACTATAAATGAGTTAAAATTAAGAAGCAAATATGGAATTAATGTTATGGCTATAAAGAGAGATGATGAAATAAATCTTTCACCTCCAGCAGATTTTATGGTTAAAAGCAAAGATATATTTGTTGCAATAGGCTCTGCTGAAGACTTGAGTAAGTTAGAAGGTATGATAGTTAAATTTAATTAACGTGAGGTATAAATTTTGGTTTATATAGAAAGTAAAAATAATACTATATATAAAGAGACTAAAAAGTTAAAAGATAGAAGAAATAGAAACAAGCAAAAAAAATATTTAATAGAAGGTTTTAGATTAGTAGAAGAAGCACTTAAAGCTAATGCTAATATAGAAACTATATTTTATATTGATGATATTGAAGATAAAGCAACAGATATTATAAGTAAATATAACTATAATGGAAAAGTATTTAAATTAAGCAAAGACTTATTTTTAGAAATTTGTGAAACTGAAAATCCTCAAGGGCTTCTTGCAGTAGTATTTATGAATGATACTAATAAAGTATTAAATGGCGAATTTTATTTGTTATGCGACAAAGTTCAAGATCCAGGTAATCTTGGAACTATAATAAGAACAGCCCATGCATCAGGTATTGATGGGATTATATTAACAAAAGGAACAGTTGATATATATAATGATAAAACAATAAGATCTACAATGGGTTCTATATTTTATGTACCAATAATACAAGATGAAGATTTAAGTGTTGTTAAAGATTTAAAAGAAAAAGGATTTTCAATTGTAGCTACTTCATTAGAAGGAAAAAATGATTTCTTTGATGAAGATTTAACTGGCAAAATAGTTATAACTGTAGGTAATGAAGGAAATGGAGTATCTAATGAAGTTTATGATATTTCAGATAAAAAGGTAAAAATACCTATGCCAGGTGGAGCAGAATCATTAAATGTTGGAGTTGCTACTTCTATAATTCTTTATGAAAGAGTTAGACAGACAAGAACACTATTGTAATTTTAGAAAATATATGTATAATTTTAAGTGTAGTTTTTAAATTAATAAAGCGTTGATCAAGAGAGTAGATATGATTAACTTTTTAAGGGAGAAATAGCCATAGACTGTAAGCTATTTTAAAAGAATTATATTGAAGTTCACTTGGGAGTTCTAACTGTGAAATAAAGTAGCAGTTAGCGGGTAAGATCGTTAAATTTACAAGTTGGGTCTATTTATCATTGTATTTTAGACCAATTAGGGTGGTAACGCGGATAATCCGTCCCTTATTTTAGGGGCGGTTTTTTTATGTTAAATTTATTTGGAATTGTAAGGAAAGGAGAAATTGAATATGCAAGAAAAATTGAAAAATATTCAAGATGTAGCATTAAAAGAAATATCAAATGCTAAAACTTCTTCAGAAGTTGAAGAAATAAGAGTAAAATACCTTGGTAAAAAAGGAGAACTTACGACTATTTTAAGAGGTATGAAAGATGTATCAAAAGAAGAAAGACCAATAATAGGTAAAATGGTTAATGAAGTAAAGGCTGTTTTAGAAAGCACTTTAGAAAATATTTCAAAAGAAATAAAGACTAAAGAAAAAAATGAAAAGTTAGCTAATGAAGTAATAGATATATCACTTCCAGGTAAAAAGAGTAGATTAGGAAAAAGACATCCATTAGATTTAACTCTTGAAAGTATGAAAAATATATTTGTTTCAATGGGCTTTACTATTGAAGAAGGACCAGAAATAGAATACGATAGATATAATTTTGAAGCTTTAAATATACCAAAAGATCATCCAGCTAGAAGTGAACAAGATACTTTCTACATAAATGATAATCTTGTATTAAGAACACAAACTTCTCCAGTTCAAGTTAGAACTATGGAAAATCAAAAGCCACCAATTAAGATGATATCACCAGGAAAAGTTTATAGATCAGATGATGTTGACGCAACTCACTCACCTATATTCTATCAAATGGAAGGCTTAGTAATTGATAAAGGAGTTACATTTGCAGATCTTAAGGGAACTTTAGAATTATTTGCAAAGAAAATGTTTGGAGATAAGGTTAAAACTAAGTTTAGACCTCACCACTTCCCATTTACAGAACCTTCAGCAGAAATGGATGCGACATGCTTTGTTTGTGGAGGAAAAGGATGTAAAGTATGTAAAGGAAGCGGATGGATTGAAATACTAGGTTGTGGTATGGTTCACCCTCAAGTTCTTAGAAACTGTAACATAGATCCAGAAGAATATTCAGGCTTTGCATTTGGATTTGGTGTTGATAGAATGGTTATGCTTAAGTATGGTATAGATGATATAAGATTACTATACGAAAGTGATATGAGATTTTTAGATCAATTCTAAAATATTAAAGTTTAAAAATAGGAGGAAATAAAATGAAAGTACCATATAGTTGGTTAAATGATTATGTTGATATAAATGTAAATGCTACGGAACTTGGGGATTTATTAACTCTTACAGGATCAGCATTAGAAGGAATAATAGTTCAAGGAGATCTTATAAATAGAGTTGTTACTTGTAAGTTTAAATCTATTGAAAAGCACCCAGATGCAGAAAAGTTAAGTGTATGTATTGTTGATATTGGAAATGGTGAAGAACTTCAAATAGTAACTGCTGCAACAAACATGAAAGTTGGAGATGTTGTTCCAGTTGCTCTTCACAAATCAACATTAGCAGATGGAACAGAAATTAAAAAAGGAAAGCTTAGAGGGGTAGTTTCAAACGGAATGTTCTGTTCAGAAGCTGAACTTGGACTTAAGGGAGAAGATGAAGTAGATGGACTTATGATTCTTCCAGAAGATGCTCCTTTAGGTGTTGAAATAAAAGAATACTTAGGACTTAAAAAGGAAACTTTAGATTTTGATATTACATCAAATAGACCAGATTGTTTAAGTATGCTTGGAATGGCAAGAGAAACTGCTGCAACTCTTAGAACAACATATAAAATGCCAAACATGGAGTATAAAGTTACTTCAGATGCTAATATAAATGATGAATTAAGTGTTGAAGTTAAAGATTCTTTATGTAGAAGATACATGGCAAGAGGAGTTAAAAATGTAAAAATAGCTCCATCACCTAAGTGGATGCAAGATAGATTATTAGAAGCTGGTGTAAGACCAATAAACAATATAGTTGATATAACTAATTTTGTAATGCTTGAAATAGGAGAACCTATGCATGCATTTGATAAAAGAGAAATCAAAACAAATACTATAGTTGTTGAAAAAGCATTAGACGGTGAAAAGTTTGTAACTTTAGATGAAACTGAAAGAGAATTAGATAACACTATTTTATGCATAAAAGATGGAGAAAGACCTGTTGCTCTTGCTGGAATAATGGGCGGACAAAATTCAGAAGTTAAACAAGATACAACTGAAATAATATTTGAATGTGCAAACTTTGAAGGAACTAATATAAGAGTTAACTCTAAAAAGCTTGGAATTAGAACAGAAAGTTCTTCAAGATTTGAAAAAGATATAGATCCAAACCTAGCAGAACTTGCATTAAATAGAGCATGTGCACTTATCTGTGAATTAGGATGCGGAGATGTTATGGAAGGAACAATTGATATATATAATGAAGTTAAAAAAGTTTCAAGCATATCAGTTGATTCTAATTGGATAAATAAATTCTTAGGAACAAATATTTCAAAAGAAGAAATGAAAAGATGCTTAGATTCAGTAGATTTAGAAACTGAAATAAATGGAGATGCTTTAGATATAACTATGCCAACATTTAGAATAGATATAGCTATAAAAGAAGATATAGCAGAAGAAGTTGCAAGAATATATGGTTATAATAATATTGAAGGAACTATATTTAAGGTTCAAACTGAAAGAGAACCAAAATATAAAAAAGAAATATTAGATGAAAAAGTTATTGAAGTTATGACAGCAAGTGGATTAAATCAATCTATAAGCTACTCATTTATATCACCAAAAGCTTTTGATAAGATATCTCTGCCAGAAGATAGTGATTTAAGACGTGTAGTTACTATAAAGAATCCTTTAGGTGAAGATTATAGTGTAATGAGAACTACTACTTTAGCGTCAATGATGGAATCACTTTCAAGAAACTATTCAAGAAATAATAGTGAAGCATACCTTTTTGAAATAGGTAAAGTTTATATTCCTTCAGAAGATCCAACAGAAATACCAACAGAAAAGAATATATTAACTGTAGGTATTTATGGAGATGTTGATTACTTAAATATAAAAGGAATAGTTGAAAACTTAATTGAAGGATTAGGTGTTAAGGGAGTTAAGTTCTTAAGAGAAACTGAAAACCCAAGCTTCCACCCAGGAAAGACTGCAAAACTTATTGTTGGAAGAAAAACAGAAGCTGGAGTATTTGGAGAGATCCATCCAGATGTTAACGAAAACTTTGGAATAGAAGTTCCATGCTATGTAGCAGAAATAAACTTAGATGCTATATATGAAAATTCTGAACTTGAAAATAAATATAAAGCATTACCTAAGTTCCCAGCAGTTACAAGAGATATAGCTCTTATAGTTGATGAAGAAGTATTAGTTCAAGATATTGAAGATACTATAAGAAAAGCAGGAAGTAATATCGTTGAAAAAGTAGAACTATTTGATATATATAGAGGCGAACAAGTAGAAGAAGGCAAAAAGAGTATTGCTTATGCTATAGTATATAGAAATGAATCAAAGACATTAACAGATAAAGAAGTAAATAAGGTTCATGAAAAGATTTTAAGAGCTCTTGAATATAAATTAGGTGCTATATTAAGATAATTTACTTATAAAGTAAAGAATTAAAAGAATATAAATTTTAAGAAGGATTAATTGCAAAAATGCAATTAGTCCTTTTTTAAAATAAAAAAATTTTTAAAAATTAATTATCTTTTCACTTTACATAATTGTGAAATACTAAAATATCCAATATAATTATATAAGAGAAATTATATTGGATATTTAAGAGGTGGAATAGTATGGTAAAAATTACTGTTAACATAAATGGTGTGGATTATAATTTAAAAGGAAAAGAAAGCGAAGAATATTTAAGAGATATTGCCTCATATGTAGATGAAAGGATAAAAGAAGTACTTGGAAAAAATCCTATGCTTAGCATATCCCAAGCATCTGTACTTGCAGCTGTAAATATTGCAGATGGTTTATATAAATCAGACGATCAAATAAGAAAATTAGCAAGCATTAAAAAGAATATGGAAAATGAAAGGGCTACTCTTTTTAAGACTATCGAAGAATTAAAGAGCAATATAACTAGATTAAAAGATGAAAATGCTATTATATCTAAAGAAAAAGATAATGTTATAAATGGCTTAAAAGAAGATCGTGAATCATTATTAAAAAAGATTAATGATGTACAAGAAGAAAAGAATAAATTAAGTTTAAGTAGTAGTGAGAATTTAAACAATATAAAAAATAAAGAAGCTGAAATTTCAAAATTAAAGGAAGAAAATAAAGAGCTTAAAAATGAAAATAAAGGTTTAAAAAATAAAAATAATGAAATAGATAATAAGGTTAAGCTTACATTAGCTGATAAAAAGAAGATAGAGGAAGATTTAAATAAAAAGATAAACAAGCTAGAAGCTGAAAATAGAAATAATAAAAAAGAGATGGATAATAAATTATTGAAAAATAAAACTCTATCAAA
Organism: Clostridium sp.; assembly: GCF_034179595.1. GTDB lineage: Bacteria > Bacillota > Clostridia > Clostridiales > Clostridiaceae > Clostridium. The sequence goes on along the minus strand of NZ_JAXFPT010000014.1, from coordinate 15,135 downwards.
AGAAATAGAAGAAGTAAAGAAGGAAAGAGAATTAATACTTAAGGATTTAGAAAATATTAGAAGTAGCCAAAATTTACTTAAAGTAGAGGAAAATAAGCTTAAAGATATAATAAAGGAATTAGAAGATAAAGTTAAAGATAATAAAGCTTCAATAGATGAATATAAGACAAAGTATCATGATTCTAAAAATAACTTAAATAAGAAAAATGAGAATTTAAACAAGCTTCAAGCAGAATATTCAAAGCTTAAAGAATTAATGAAAAAAGAAACATCTCAAAAGGAAAAGAGTATAGAAAGCTTTAAAAAGCTTCAAAAAGAAAAAGAGATGGAAGTAAAGAGATTAAAAGAAAAAATAGATATTTTAGAAGAAGAAATAAAAGACAAACAAAATAGCTTAAAGGAAGTAGAAGGAAAAGCTAATAAATTTGAAAATGAACTTAAAGAAAAAACTATTGCATTTGAAAATGAATTAAATGAAAAGACTATTAAGTTTGAGAATGAATTAAAAGAAAAAACAAAAAAATTTGAAAATGATAGAAAGATGCTAATTGAAGCTGGAAAGTCTACAAGAATGGCACTTCAAAGTAATAAGTATAAAGTTCTTGATTTAGAAAAGAAGCTAATAGATTCACAAATTGAACTTACAAAAGTTAAGGCAGAAAATCAACCTGTGTTATTAAAGAGAAAGTAAAATTTTGTACTGAGTAATTTTTCGTTTGCTCAGTACTTTATTTTTATTAAGTAATAGGTTAAACTAAAGTGATATGGAAAAGAACAAATGGTTAAATTTATAGGAGAGATGTAAATGAAAAAGATAGAAGTTCTAGCACCTGCTGGAAGTATGGAAAGTTTATATGCTGCAATTAATAATGGTGCAGATGCTATATATTTAGGTGGGGATAAGTTTTCAGCAAGAGCTTATGCTTCAAATTTTAATAATGAAGAAATGAAAAAAGCAGTAGATTATGCACATAGTTATGGCGTTAAAGTATATGTAACTATGAATACTTTATTAAAAGAAGAGGAATTACCTAAAGCTTTAAAATATGCAGGGTATCTTTATGAAATAGGTGTAGATGCTCTTTTAGTTCAAGATTTAGGATTATTTAAAATAATAAAAGAAAAATATAGTGATTTTGAAATTCATGCCTCAACACAAATGACTGTTCATAATGGAGAAGCTGCTATGTATTTTAAAGAAAAAGGCTTCCATAGAATAGTATTATCAAGAGAATTGACATTTCAAGAAATAAGACATATATCAACTGATTTAAATATAGAAACTGAAATGTTTGTGCATGGAGCACTTTGTGTATGCTACTCAGGACAATGCCTTATGAGTTCTATGATAGGTGGTAGAAGTGGTAATAGAGGAAGATGTGCACAGCCTTGTAGAATGGAATATACATTAAAATCACAAAAAGGTGGAGAAAAGAAAGGGTATCTTTTATCAACAAAAGATATGTGTGCTGTAGAAGATGTAAAAAGCATTATAGACACTGGTGTATATTCATTAAAAATAGAAGGAAGAATGAAAAAGCCAGAATATGTAGCTGGTGTAGTTAGAAATTATAGAAAAGCAGTAGATAAAGAATTATATAATGAAGAGTTTGATAATAAAAAAGGTAAAAAGGAATTACTTCAATTATTTAATAGAGAAGGTTTTTCAAAAGCATATTTAAATAAAAATGTTGGGAAAGATATGATGAGCTATAATTTCCCTAAAAATACTGGTGTTTTACTTGGAAAAGTATTAGATAATGGACAAATTTTATTAGAAGAAAATATTGGCCTAGGAGATGGGGTTAGAATAAAAGATGGAGGTTTTACAGTTAGTAAAATCATAAAAAATAAAGATGAAGTAAAATCTGCTAAAAAAGGAGATAAGGTAAAATTATTCCCTACAGGATATAAAGTAGGAGATTATATATATAAAATGTCTGATAAAAACCTAACTTTGGAATTAAGTGAAGGAGTAAAACCTTATGGCAGAAAAATTGAATTAAAAGGATATGTTAATTTTAAAGTGGATGAAGAAATAAAAATTGGAGTTTTATTTAAAGATAATTATTATGAAGTTTCAGGAAGCAAGGTTGAAAAAGCTTCAAATAAACCTTTAGATAAAGAAAGAATAGAAAAAGCTTTATTTAAATCAGGGGAATATCCATATAAATTTAATGAAATAGAATTTATATCATTTGAAGATGGTTTTATTAGAATTGGAGAACTTAATGAATTAAGAAGAGAATTATTTGACAAGATAATAAAATCTGAATGTGCAAAGTATAGAAGAAAAAGACATGATAGTGAAAAAATTTCTATGACAAGTGATAGAGAAAGTAAAAATATAGATGTATTACCTAAAGTAATATTAAAAGATCAATTTGAAGAAATTAAAGATGAATTTGAGTATATAGCAGTAGATGTATTTAGTAGACATAAAAATGCTTTAAGAATAAGTGATGTTAAAAAATATGGAGAAAAGTATAATTTAATACTTAAAACACCTAATATAATAAAGAGTGAATTTGATAAAATCATAAATATAATAGAAGAATGTAAACCATATATAAAAGGTATACTTACATCTAATATTGGAATAGTAAATAAGTATAAGAATGAACTTCTTATAGTTGGAGATTATAAGTTAAATATCTTCAATAAAGAAGCGTTAGAATTTTATAGTGAAGATTTAGATATATTACCTATAAGTGAAGAACTTAATAGAAAAGAAATGAAAGCTTCATTAAAAGGATTTAAAGGAAATGTTTCTAAAACTATATATGGAAAAACAGAATTAATGGTTAGTGAATATTGCCCAATAGGAAGTACATTTGGCGAAAAAGATAGCAACAAAGAATGTAATAGAGCATGTGAAAGAGATACATTTACATTAGTAGATAGAATGAATGAAAAGTTTAATGTTATGACAGACATATTCTGTAGAAGTCACCTATTAAATTCTCTGCCAACAAATTTAATAGAAGAAATAGATGATTTAAAAGATATGGGAATTAAATGCTTAAGAATTGATTTTACTGATGAAAGCAAAGAAGAAGTAAGAGAAATAATAAATGAACTTAATGGGAAAAGTTTAGTTGATAATAAAAATTATACAAAAGGCCATTATAGAAGAGGTGTAGAATAGAAGATGAATGAAAGAACATTTAGAGTCTTAGAATTTCAAAAAATAAAAGAAAATCTAAAGAAATATTCAAAAACACAAGGCGGAAAAAAGCTTATAGATAAATTGATGCCATATGAAACAAAATATGAGATGGAAATTGCTCTTAAAGAAACAAAAGAAGCTTTAGATATGTTAGTTACAAAGGGAGCTCCTCCATTTGAAGGATTATATGATGTAAGCGAAGGAATTGATAGAGCTAGTAAAGGTGGAGTTTTATCATGCATGCAACTTCTACATATAGGAAGTATGTTAAAATGTGCAAGAAATTTTAAAAAGTATACTGAAAGAGATGAAGCTGAGGTTGCTTTTGAAAGAATAGAAGATTTAGCTTATATTTTAGAACCTTTAAAAGGTCTTGAAGAAGAAATTGAAAGATCTATTGTATCAGAAGAAGAGGTAAGTGATAGAGCATCAGCTACTCTTAGAAGCATAAGAAGAAGTTTAAAAGAAAAAAATTCTTCTGTAAGAGAGAGAATAAATAGCATAGTTAGAAGTTATTCAAAATACTTACAAGAAAATTTATATACAATGAGAGGGGATAGATATGTTCTTCCTGTTAAAGTTGAATATAAAGGTCAAGTTCCTGGTATAGTTCACGACCAAAGCTCAACTGGAGCAACATTATTTATAGAACCTATGAGTTTAGTTAATTTAAATAATGAAATAAAAGAGCTTATGTTAAAGGAAAAAGCTGAAATTGAAAGAATATTAGCAGACCTTTCAAATAAGGTTTCAAATAATGTTGATGTTTGTAAAAGCAATAACAAGATATTAGGAGAACTTGATTTTATATTCTCAAAAGGAGCTTATGCATCAAGCATAGATGGAACTTATCCAACTGTAAGCGATGATGGAAGTTTTAATATGATTTCAGCAAGACATCCTTTAATAGATCCAAAGAGTGTAGTATCTTCAGATATATATCTAGAGAAAGGATATAATGTAATAATGATTACAGGACCTAATACTGGTGGTAAAACAGTAACTTTAAAAACAGTTGGACTTGTACATTTAATGGGGATGTGTGGTCTTTTAATACCAGCAAAAGAAGGCTCTAAGATAGCGTTTTATAATGAAATTTTTGCAGATATTGGTGATGAACAAAGCATAGAACAATCACTTTCAACATTCTCATCTCATATGACTAATATTGTTGATATAATGAGTAAGGCAACTAGAGAATCATTAATATTATTTGATGAACTTGGCGCAGGTACTGATCCTACAGAAGGAGCAGCACTTGCAGCAGCTATAATTGATAATTTAAAAGCTAGAGGAAGTAAAATTATAGCTACAACACACTATAGTGAACTTAAAGGGTATGCATTAAGAACAGAAGATGTTGAAAATGCTTCAGTTGAATTTGATGTAAAAACTTTAAAGCCAACATATAGACTTTTAATTGGTGTACCAGGTAAATCAAATGCTTTTGAAATATCTAAAAGATTAGGACTTAGCGAAAGCGTAATAAAAGAAGCTAAAGAATTTATAGCTGAAGACAATCTTCAATTTGAAGATCTTATAAGAGAACTTCAAGAAAAGAGTATAATAGCAAAAAGAGATGCAAGAGAAGCTATCTTAGCTAAAGAAGATGCTTTAAAGCTTAAGAAAAAATATGAAGAAAAACTTCAAAAGTTAGAAAAGGCAAGAGATAAAGCATATATGGATGCTAGAAAAGAAGCTAAGGATATAATAGCTGATGCAAAAGAAGAAGCAGATGAAATACTAAAAGCTATGAGAGAGCTTGAAAAGATGGGTATTTCAGGTGGTGGAAGAAGTAGACTTGAAGAAGAGAGAAGAAAGTTAAAAGAAAGCTTAGAAAGTAAAGAAAATGCACTTTATACTCAAAAAGAACAAAAAGGTAAGAGTATAGATAAGATTAAATTAGGAATGGAAGCATATCTTCCATCATTAAATCAAAACGTGGTTGTTATATCAATGCCAGATAGTAAAGGTGAAGTATTAGTTGAAGCTGGAATAATGAAGATAAGTGTTAAAGCTAAAGATTTAAGAGCCTTAGAAAAGCAAACTACAAATAAAAAAGAAAAGAAGAGAAGAGAAGTTAAGTTAAACTTAAGCAATGTAGAAAGCAGAATAGATTTAAGAGGTATGGACTCTGAAGAAGCTTGCTTTAGAGCAGATAAGTATTTAGATGATGCTTATATGGCAAACTTAGGTGAAGTAACTATTGTTCATGGTAAAGGAACTGGAGTTCTTAGAAAAGCAATAAATGATATGCTAAAAAGACATCCGCATGTTAAAAGCTATAGACTAGGAGTTTATGGTGAAGGTGGAGATGGAGTTACTGTAGTTGTTTTAAAATAAGTAAAGATATTTAATATTTGTTCATAAATATACAAAAAAGATAAGATTATTTCTTAAAAATAAGCTTATCTTTTTAAGTTTATATATCCTATTTTAGGCATAAAAACTAAAATAAGATATAATACGACAAATTATAAGCGTTTACATTAATTATTTTAAAAAATTCATGAAATATTCTTTATTTTTTTTATTTTGTAACTTATAATAATTATATGTTTTATTTATAATAATGGGAAATAGAAACAGGAGAGATAATATGATACAAAAAGATTCATACATACTAGTTATAGGGGCGTCAATTGTTGATATACTAGGTTTTACTAGAAACATATATAAAAGCAAGGATTCAAATCCTGGTAATATCAAAATTTCTCTTGGGGGAGTTTGTAGAAATATTTCAGAAAATCTTGCAAGAGTAGGAGTAAATACTAAGTTTATATCAATAATAGGAGATGATGAGAACGGCAGAAATATCTTATCACATTCAAAGATGGTAGGATATGATATGGAAGAATCATTAATTCTTGAAGGTGGTTGTACTCCAACTTATATGGCAATCTTAGACCATACTGGGGATATGGTATCAGCGGTTGTAGATATGGAAAGCTTAGATGAAATGGATGCTGACTTTATCGATTCAAAAAAAGAAATAATATATGATGCAGAGTATACAATTCTTGATGCAGATGATGCAGAACTTTTAGAACATATACTTACTACATATTATGGAAAAACAAAATTTGTTTTAGATCCAGTATCAGCAGCTAAGGCAGAAAAGATAAAGCATTTAATTAAATATTTCCATACTATAAAGCCAAACAGATATGAAGCAGAAATACTTTGGGGTTCTAAAATAGAAAATGATGAAGACTTAAGAGAAGCAGGTAGATATTTCTTATCTTTAGGAGTTAAAAATGTATTCATTAGTTTAGATTCTGATGGCATATATTATTTAAATGACAAAGAAGAAGGTAAGATAAAAGCTAAAGATGTAGTTGTAAAAAATACTACAGGAGCAGGTGATTCATTTGTCGCTGGTGTAGGATATGGTTATATGAATAATTTATGTTTAAGAGAGACAGTAAAATATGCAATTGCAATGTCAACTATAACAATTTCTCATGAGGATACTATAAATCCTAAGATGAGCGGAGAATATGTTGAATTATACTTAAATAAAATAGATTGGGAAGAAGTTACATATTAGAAATTAAGACTAAAGATTAAATCTTTAGTCTTTTTCTGTGTTAAAGAAAGGAGAATATTTTTATGATGATAATTAGTGCATGTCTTTGTGGATGTGATTGTAAATATAATGGAAAAAATAATAAAAATGAAAGTTGTGTTGAATTATTAAAGAGAGGAAAAGCAGTTTTAGTTTGTCCAGAACAATTAGGGGGAATGACAACTCCAAGAGTGCCTTCAGAAATTTTAAAAAATGACGGAAAGATTTCAGTTATAAGTAAAGAAGGAAAAGATGTCAGTAAAGAGTTTAAAAAGGGAGCTAAAGAGGCACTTAAAATTGCTAAATTAGTAGATGCAAAGGTTGCAATATTAAAAAATGGCAGTCCTTCTTGTGGAAGTAAAAATATATATGATGGAACTTTTTCAGATAATAAAATAAAGGGTGAAGGAATAACTGCAAAATTATTTGTGGAAAATGGAATAGAAGTATTTTCAGAAGATGAAGCTCATAAATTTTTATTGTAAGGTTAAGATATTTACATTAACTCTAAATACTAACATTAGAAAATGATGAATAAAAGTATTTATTTTTAGGCATAATTAAAAAGAATTTTTAATTAAGATAGGAGATATTTTTATGGGTGAACTAAAAATAAATGAAAGATGCAAAGTTAATAATAGTGGAAGAAAAACTAGAGCAAAGGGATTAGTACCTGGCGTTATATATGGAAAAGGAATAAATAATTTCATGTTTGAAGTCGGTTCTTTAGAACTTGGAAGAGAAATTTCAAATTCAGGAGAACATGGAATTTTAAATGTTAATTTTAATGGAGAGCATAAAAATGCTTTAATAAAAGAAGTTCAAAGAGAACCAATTAATCATAGAGTTGTTCATTTAGATTTAGAACTTTTAGAAGAAAACGAACAAATAGAAACTTCTATTCCTATACAATATGTAGGTGAAGGATATCTAAATAAAAAGGGTGCTGTACTTCAAAAAGAAAAAGATTCTGTTAAGGTATGTTGTGATTCAAAAAAATTACCTAAATCTATAAAATTTGATGTATCTAATGGAGTAGATGGCTCAGTATATAGATTATGTGATTTAGAAATTGCTGGAGAAATAGAAGTATTAGATAAATTAGATACTGTAATTGCAGCTGTAGCAAATGAAAGAAAATTAACTTCTGATTTAATGGAAGAAGAACAAGCAAAACTTTCAGAAAATAAAGATAAGAAATAATATTTTAAAAGAAAAGAGTAAATTAAAAACTCTTTTCTTTTTTGCTTAAATATCTATTGATGTTGAATTATCTAAGCTTAGTGTGTTAAAATCTATATTTGATAATAGTTTATCTTTTGTTTTAAATCATAAAAGAACTACTAACTTTATACGAGACGTGAATATTTTTATAGGCGGTGCAAACATATGGATTATAAATCATTATTTAAAGAAAAACTTAGTAAACTTTTATTTTTAGAAATAAATCAAGAAGGTTTTAAAAAGTCAGTAAATATACCAGAGTATATTTCTTTTAAGAATAAAGAATTATTTTTACCAATAAGTTCAGAATATATAACAAGCAATATACAAGATAAGATTAAAATAGAAAATCTTCCTATATATTATTTTATAGAAGGTATGCTTTTAACATTAGGAGCAGATAAAAATATAAGCTTTAGTGATGATTATAAATTATTACTTATGCAAATTCCAGAAAGTGAAGAATGTGCAAAGAGCTTAGTTGCAAAAAGAGTTAAAGAAGAACGTTTAGAAGATGCTTATCTTATATTAAAGGGACTTCTTGAAGTTTTTGAAAATGAAGAATATATGAAAAAATTACTTTTAATAGGTATAAGTATTAGAGAAAAAGATAGTGGTTTTGAAGAAATCCTATTAGAAGATATAGATCAAGCTAAAATTTTATTTAATAAGATGAAAGAACCATATCTTTATAAAGGTATAATTTTAAAAGATAAAACTGATTATGCAGGGGCTAAGGTTGAAATTAATGAGTATTTAAGAAGAGGTGGAGAACAAACTCCAGAAATAGAAATGCTTATGAATGATATAGAAAATGTAACAACTTACGAAAAGGCTGTAAGTCTTGTTGATGAAGAGCCAGAAAAGTCAATAGGATTGTTCTTATCATTATTAGATAAGTTCCAAGAAAATCCTTTAATATATTATTATTTAGGTTTATGTTATAGAAAAGTAGGACAATTTGAAAAAGCAATTTATTATTTACTTGAAAGCTTAAGAATTGAAAGTGGTATACTTGAAGTTGTTAATGAATTAGGATTAAATTATGCATGCATAGGAAACTATGAAGAAGCTATAAAATACTTTAAAAAAGCTTTTGAAGCTTCAAGAGAAGTTGAAATATGTACTAATATAATAATGTGTTATATTAATTTAGGAAACTTAGAAGATGCAAAATTACATCTAAAAATTGCTAAGCAACTAAATAAAGATGATGAAATTGTACAAAAGATTGAAAAATTAATAAGTAAAAAAGAAAATAAATAAGTTTTTATTAGAAGGTTTAATTTATAAGCCTTCTAATTTTTTTATTAAAAGATAGAACTTAAGGCTATAAGATGTTATAATCTAATTCAATATTATTTTTTAGGAGTGTTAAATACATGCTATTTAAAAACTATAAAATCGAAGAATTCTTAAATGATTTATCTTCAAGTTCACCATCACCTGGAGGTGGAAGTAGCGCAGCATTTGTAGCTGCAATTGCAGGAGCTTTAAACAATATGGTGTATTCATTAACAATAAATAAAAAATCGTTTGAACCTTTAAGTAAAGAAAATAAAGAGAAAATGATATCTTTTGAAAAAGAATGCAAAGAATTTATAAAAAAGTGTATTGAATTAATGGAAGAAGATAGAGCTTCTTTTAATAAGGTTATGGATTCTTATAAATTACCTAAAAATACAGATGAAGAAAAAGAATATAGAAAACAAAAAATTAAGGAAAAAACATATGGTGCTATGATGTGTCCATTAAATCTTTGTAGAGAATGTATTAAATTTTATGAAAATATAGAATTTGCAATAAAGTATGGAAATAAAATGCTTGTATCAGATGCTGGAGTAGCAGCAAGTTTATTACATTCAGTAATAGAAAGCTCAATTATAAATGTAAAGATAAATTTAAGCTCATTAAAGTCCGAAAGTTATTTTAATGAAGTAGAAGATGAGATAAAATCCTTACTTAAGGAATCTAATAGTAAAAAAGAAAATATACTCTATACTGTATATAATAATATATAAATAAAAGGTGCAAATTAATTTGCACCTTTTATTATCATTTGGTCTGGAAGTTCATCTAAAGTTTTAAATTCATATCCTTCATTTTTAAGATCTGTTAAAACTTCTTTTAATATTTTTGTATTAGTATCAGATACTGCATGAAGTAACATTATACATCCAGGGTGAACTCCATTTTTTATCTTTTGAACTGCATCTTTAGGTGATGGTTGATTGTCAACTAACCAGTCTCTATATGCAAAGCTCCAAAATATAGTTTTATAACCTAAATCTTTAGTTTTTTCTAGTGAAGCTTTTGAATATTTACCCATAGGTGGTCTAAAATATTTTGGCATATCCTTACCTATTAAATCTTTATATGCATCTTCAACTTCTTTAAACTCATTGTTAAACTTTTCTGTATCTTTAATAGAAGCCATAGATGGGTGGTGTGAAGTGTGATTACATACAAGATGGCCTTCAGCTTCCATTCTCTTTACAGTATCAGGTTCTGAAATTATATAAGGCTTAACAACAAAAAATGCTGCCTTTACATCAACTTCTTTAAGAATGTCTAAGATTTTTTCTGTATTTCCTTTTTCATATCCTTCATCAAATGTTAGATATATTTCTTTTTTTGAAGTATCACCTAAATAAAATGAAGATGTATCATTTAAAAATGTAGCTGATTCCTTAGGGGCTTCTGGAATAGTATCTTTGCCTCTATTTACAAAATACCAATTAAGCTCAGAGTTATCATTTGTAGTTTTAGCAAATACACTAATACATGAAAATAAGATACATATAAAAGATGAAAGCATTATTATTTTAAATAATTTTTTTTTCATAATAAACCTCCTAATAGTATTTAATATTATTATTAGAAGAATATTTAGAAATAAACATGGTAATATTTAAAGGAAATTGTCGTAACTCTTTAATAAGTTGAAAATTAACAATATGTAGAGTATAATTTATTGGTATAGTTTAAATTAGAAAGGAATGTACATAATGAAGTTAGGAATCGTAGGTTTACCAAACGTAGGTAAAAGTACTTTATTTAATGCAATAACAAAGGCAGGAGCAGAATCAGCAAACTATCCATTTTGTACTATAGAACCAAATGTTGGAGTAGTTAGCGTTCCAGATAAAAGATTAGATGTATTAGAAAAAATGTATGGTACTAAGAAAAAGGTATATACTTCAATAGAATTTTATGATATAGCTGGATTAGTTAAAGGAGCTTCAAAAGGAGAAGGATTAGGAAATAAATTCTTATCACATATAAGAGAAGTTTCAGCAATAGTTCACGTTGTAAGATGTTTTGATGATGGAAATGTAGTTCACGTTGAAGGTTCTGTAGATCCAATAAGAGATATAGAAACAATAAACTTAGAACTTATATTCTCAGACTTAGAAGTTTTAGAAAGAAGAATGGAAAAGGCAGTTAAACTTGTAAGATCAGGAGATAAAAATGCAAAGGCTGAATATGAAATAATGGAGAGAGTTAAATCTCACCTAGAAAACAACTTACCTGTAAGAACATTAGATTTAAATGAAGATGAAGAAGCTTTTGTAAAGAGCCTATTCTTAATAACTTCAAAGCCAGTATTATATGCATGTAATGTTTCAGAAGATGATGTTGTTAGCGGAGATCCTCATAATGAATACGTTAAAAAAGTAGAAGAATATGCTAAAAATGAAAATTCAGGAATAGTTATAGTAAGTGCTAAGATAGAAGAAGAACTTTCAGGTCTTGAAGATGAAGAAAAGCAAGAAATGCTTGGAGAATATGGACTTACAGAATCAGGATTAGATCAACTTATAAGAGAAGGATATAAGTTATTAGGTCTTATAAGTTATTTAACTGCTGGTGTACAAGAAGTAAGAGCTTGGACTATAAAACAAGGAACAAAAGCGCCACAAGCTGCAGGTAAGATTCACTCAGATATAGAAAGAGGATTCATAAGAGCTGAAATAGTAAGTTATGATGATTTAGTAGAATGTGGTTCAGAAGCAGCTGCTAAGGAAAAAGGTCTTTACAGATTAGAAGGTAAAGAATATGTTATGAAAGATGGAGATGTAGTAAACTTCAGATTCAATGTTTAATAAATAACTTAAAAAAAGGTGGATTTTATTCCACCTTTTTTTATTATAAAAAATTTAAATTTTAAAATATCTTAATTAATTTATTATAAATAGAGTGAAAAATTCTTGTATAATAAAATATGTAATATTAATAAAAGTAAAATAAAGGAAAAATAAAATAAAAAAAGAAGGAAAATAATAATTATAATAGAATAATATAAAATAAGTTTCCAAAAGTAATAAATAGTGGTTGAAAGTATACCTAAATAAATGTAAAGTATAATATAGGCGACTATATTTACATATTAGAATAATAGAGTGTCTATAATAAGAATTATTATTGTATATTATATCTTCATTATATTATTTTTAAAGATTTTGAAGATTAAGTTTACATAAGTTAATAAAGATAAGATATGAAGATTAGATAATATAGTAAAAAAACTTTAGAAAAATAAATACAATAAGTTTCTAATATTAGCTTAAAATTTAAAAAATAAGTTATTTTAGAAGATAAGATGAGGAGAAAACTATATGGAATTTAAACATGTTTCGGTGCTTTTAAATGAGTGTTTAGAAGGTTTAAACATTAAACCAGATGGAAAATATGTAGATTGTACTTTAGGTGGAGCTGGGCATTCATCACAAATCCTAAAAAGATTATCTAAAGATGGTTTACTAATTGGAATAGATCAAGATAAAGATGCATTAAAAGCTGCGGGAGAAAGACTAAAAAACTTTGAAAACAAGGTCTTAGTTCACAATAATTTTTATAACATAGGTGAGATTATTGATGATTTAAACGTTGGAAATGTAGATGGTATACTAATGGACCTTGGGGTTTCATCTTATCAATTAGATGAAGGAGAAAGAGGATTTAGCTATATGAAAGATGCACATCTTGATATGAGAATGAATAGAGAAAATGATTTTTCAGCATATGATGTTGTAAATACTTATAGTGAAGAAGAACTATATAAGGTTATAAAAGATTATGGCGAAGAAAAATTTGCAAAGAGAATAGCTTCATTTATAGTAGAAAAAAGAGAAAGCAAACCTATAGAAACTACTTTTGAGTTAGTTGACATAATAAAAAGTGCAATACCTGCAAAAGCTAGAAGAGAAGGACCACACCCTGCTAAGAGAACTTTCCAAGCTATAAGAATTGAAGTAAATGGAGAACTTAGAATCTTAAATAAGGCCATAGAAGATGGTGTTAATAGATTAAATAAAGGCGGAAGAATGGCGATTATAACATTCCATTCACTAGAAGATAGAATAGTTAAGTTAAAATTTAGAGATTTAGCTAATCCATGTACTTGTCCAAAGGAATTTCCTATATGTGTATGTGGAAAAGAACCATTAGTTAAATTAGTAAGTAGAAAAGCTATAGAACCGTCAAAAGAAGAAGTTTTAGAAAACCCTAGAAGTAGAAGTGCAAAGCTTAGAGTTATAGAAAAGTTATAAAAAATAAAGGTAAAGTAGAAAAGTATAATTATTATATTATTATGTTATAAATGTAAAGGGATGTGAATAAAGTGTTAGTAGAGGAATATGATTATGTACAAGGAAATACAGCTGTAAATCCTCAGAGAAAATATAATAATACAAAAAAAACTAAGAAAAACATAAATATTGATAAAAACAAAAAAAAGAAATTACTAAGACAAGAGAAAATTAGAAAAAGAAATGCAGCATTACAAATAGCATTAGTTATTTTTGTTCTTGGAGTTATAACTATATGGAGAGATAGTAAAGTTTATAGATTACAAACAGAAGTTGGAACTATAAATTCAGATATTAAAAAAGTTACTTCAGATAATGAGGCTTTAAAGGTTGAATTATTAAAGCATGCTTCTCTTAAAAATATCGAATCTAATGCTAAAAATAAATTAAAGATGATTTCCACAGTAGATGCTAAAAAGGTTAACATTGATTTATCAAAGGATTATCTTTCAGGATTAGGAAACGTAAATGGAAATAAGTAATTAATTATTTATTAAAGTAATGGATGCACTTAAAAACAAAGTGCATCCTAAGTGTTTTTAAGCTAATAATACGGAGGAATTAATGTGAAAAAAAGAGGCTTTACAGATAGGGCATTGTCTAGGAAGAGAATGGGAGTAGTTATTGGATTATTGACAGTGCTTTTAGCAGTTTTAGCAGTAAGATTATCTTATATAATGATTGTTAAAAGACAAGATTATGCAGCTAGAGCAGAAGAACAATGGACAAGTGAAGTTAAGATAGATGCAAGAAGAGGAAGAATCCTAGATAGAAATGGCGAAGAACTTGCAGTTTCTGCAAATGTCTATAGAATAGATTTTGACTTAAATTCTATAAGAGCTTATCTTAAAGACGATGCTAAAAAAAATAAAGATGATAAAACTAATGAAGATATTGCACCTAAGATAGCAGAAGCGGTTGGAATGAAAACAGAAGATGTTCTTAAAAAGCTTAATACAAAGCTTCCAAGTGGAGCTGATGCAGGTTCAGCTACACTGATTAGAAGAATTGAAAAAGAACAAGCTGATAAGGTAAAAGCTTTAGGTATAAATGGTGTTATAGTATCTGCAGATACTAAAAGATATTATCCAAATAAAAATTTTGCTGCACATCTTTTAGGTAGTACTAATATAGATGGACAAGGTTTAACAGGTATAGAACTTCAATATAATGATGAATTATCAGGTATACCTGGTATGAGAATTGCAGAATTAGATAGTAGAAGTAATGATTTACCTTATACTATTTCAAAATTCGTTTCACCAATTGAAGGTAAAGATATTACATTAACTATAGATGAACATATTCAGTTATTTGCAGAAAAAGCTGCAGAACAAGCTATTAAAGACAATAAAGCTAAAGCGGCATCAGTTCTTGTTATGGATCCTAAGACAGGAGAAGTTCTTGCAATGGCAAATAAGCCAGATTTTGATCCAAATGAACCATTTGAAGGTGCAGATGAATTTACAGGGAAAACTGAATATGATAAGGTTCAAAAAATGTGGAGAAATAGACTTGTAAATGATACGTTTGAGCCAGGTTCAATATTTAAGGTAATAACAGCTATAGCTGCTATGCAAGAA